>NZ_JAHSQD010000377.1 GCF_020103755.1 Streptomyces sp. LS1784 | reverse complement strand
CGCCGCCGCCGGGACGCGGAGCTGCGCGAGGCGGCCCGGGTGGCGGCGGCCGCGCGGCGTCGGATAGCCGGGTGACGGCGGGTCCGGGAGCGGGAGGACGACGCACCGCGGCCCCGGCGGAGGGGGATCCCGCCGGGGCCGCGAAGTGCGCTCTCGTGGACCTCAGTTGGCGCGGTCGAAGTCGATCGCGCTGTACGCCCGCAGCTTCGAGAGCTTGTGGGTGGAGTTGATCTCGCGGATGGTGCCGCTCTTGGAGCGCATCACCAGGGAGCTGGTGGTGGCGGTCTCCGAGCGGTAGTGCACGCCGCGCAGCAGCTCGCCGTCGGTGATGCCGGTGGCGACGAAGAACACGTTCTCGCCGCTGACCAGGTCGTCCGTGGTGAGCACCCGGTCCAGGTCGTGGCCGGCGTCCAGGGCCTTCTGCCGCTCGGCGTCGTCCTTGGGCCACAGCCGGCCCTGGATCACGCCGCCCATGCACTTCATCGCGCAGGCCGCGATGATGCCCTCCGGGGTGCCGCCGACACCCATCAGCAGGTCGACGCCGGTGCCCTCGCGGGCGGCCATGATGGCGCCGGCCACGTCGCCGTCCGAGATGAACTTGATCCGGGCGCCCGCCTCGCGGATCTCCCGGACCAGGCCGTCGTGGCGCGGGCGGTCGAGCACGACGACGGTGACGTCCTCGACGGCGCTGCCCTTGGCCTTGGCGACCCGGCGGATGTTGACCGCCGCCGGGGCGGTGATGTCGACGAACTCGGCCGCCTCGGGGCCGGCCACCAGCTTGTCCATGTAGAACACGGCGCTGGGGTCGAACATGGTGCCGCGGTCGGCGACGGCCAGCACGGCCACCGCGTTGTTCATGCCCTTGGCGGTCAGCGTGGTGCCGTCCACCGGGTCGACCGCGACGTCGCACTCGGCGCCGGTGCCGTCGCCGACCCGCTCGCCGTTGTAGAGCATCGGGGCTTCGTCCTTCTCGCCCTCGCCGATGACGACGACGCCGTTCATCGAGACGGTCGAGACGAGGGTGCGCATCGCCTTGACGGCGGCGCCGTCCGCGCCGTTCTTGTCGCCACGTCCGACCCACCGGCCGGCGGCCATCGCGGCTGCCTCGGTGACCCGGACGAGTTCGAGCGCGAGGTTCCGGTCGGGAGCCTCGGGCGCGACCTCCAGGGCACTGGGAAGGTGGTGCGGGTACTGCGTGGTCATCGTCGTTACCTCTCTGTACGCGACGGCCAGTGAGCGCCCGACTACTGCCTGGTCGAACGCCGTGGTGAGGGTTCTGCGATCGTATCTGCCCACGAGATGACTGTCTGTGGCGCGGGTCGCTGCCCTGTGGAGGAAACCACCGGTTCGTCCCCTTTCACCTATACGTGGACACCCCTGGTGGACGCCCGGAGATGTGGATGAGTCACCATGTGGGGGTGGCAGCAGACAGCAAGGGCATGAGGGGCCGGCAGACCGTACGGGACATGGTCCTGTCGATGCTGGCGGTCGGTTTCGTCGTCGGGATCGGGTACCTGTTCCTCCCGCACGGCAACGGCGGCGACCCGGTGCGCGTGGTCGGGTACAGGGTGGAGGCGGCCTCCGCCAAGCGTGCCGCGCCGTACCCGCTGCTGTCCCCGGAGGGGCTGCCGGGGGAGTGGCGGGCCACCTCGGTCGCCTACCGGCCGGCCGACCAGAACAACGGCAGGGGCAACGCCTGGCACCTGGGCTTCGTGACCCCCTCCGGCCAGTACGCGGCGGTCGAGCAGAGCGACGTGCCGCGCGACTCCCTGCTGGCCGACTACGTGAAGGGCGCCAAGCCGGACGGCACCTCCGAGGTGGCCGGCCGCACCTGGGACCGGGTGCGGGGCGAGAAGGAGCGCGCGCTGGCCGTGCAGACCGGCCCCGGGACCGCCCTGCTCACCGGCACCGCCTCCTACGAGGAGCTGGCCGAGCTGGCGCAGGCGCTCAAGTAGCCCGCCCCACTTCCTGCGCACGCCGAAGGGCCCCGCACCGGACGAACCGGTGCGGGGCCCTTTCGCGCGGGGCGGATCAGACCGTGGTGACGACCTCGTCGTAGGCCAGGCGCGGCGAACGCGGGAACCAGGCGCCCTCGCCCGGCTTGCCGATGTTGACCACGGCCAGCACCGAGTGCTCGCCGTCGCCGAAGAACTCCTTGTTGAGGCCCTCGGCGTCGTAGCCGGTCATCGGGCCGGCGGCCAGGCCGGCCGCGCGCACGCCGATGATGAAGTAGGCGGCCTGCAGGGCGCCGTTCAGCGTGGCGGACTGCTCGCGGACGCTGCGCTCCGAGAAGAACATGTCCTTGGCCTGCGGGAAGTGCGGGAGCTGGGTCGGCAGCTCCTCGTGGAACTCGTTGTCCGCGGCGAGGATGGCGACCAGCGGGGCAGCGGCGGTCTTGGCCTTGTTGCCGTCCGCCATGTGCTGGACGAGGCGCTCGCGGCCCTCGGCCGAGCGGACCAGGACGACGCGCAGCGGCTGCTGGTTGAAGGCGGTCGGGCCGAACTTCACCAGCTCGTAGATGGCCTGGACCTGCTCCTCGGAGACGGGCTCGTCGGTGAAGGTGTTCGCGGTGCGGGCCTCACGGAACAGCAGGTCCTGAGCGGCGGCGTCGAGTACCAGGGCGTCGGTGGTCATGCTTCTGCACCTCATGCGGAAGGGGGGTTCGTCGGTATGGCCGGCCGCAGCCGGTCACTTCCCCCAACATGGATGAATATTCAACGATTCCCCAAGCGGGTGTGATCCGCCTCACTCTCCGCCCGGGGTCGCGCCCTCCTCGGCGGCCAGCGCGGCGTCCAGCCGGGCCCGGGCGCCGTCCAGCCAGCGCTGGCACACCTTCGCCAGCTGCTCGCCGCGCTCCCACAGGGCCAGCGACTCCTCCAGCGACGTCCCGCCGTTCTCCAGCTGCCGGACGACCTCCAGCAGCGCGTCCCGGGCGTGCTCGTAGCCCAGCGCGTCGTCCGGGTTCGGCGCCGCCGCCGCCGCTGCCGCCGCCGCGTCCTGCTGTTCCTGCTGCTCTGCCATGCGTGCCAGCGTAGGGGGTGGGACGGACAGCGCCACCCCCGCCGGCGCCGTCCCCCGCGGTCGCTATCCCTCGTCGGCCACCGTGACGTCGAAGCCGCCGCCCGCCACCCGGGCGCGCAGCCCCTCGCCGGGCGCGACCTGCGCCGGGTCGGTCACCACCGTGCCGTCCGTCCGCTGGAGCACCGCGTAGCCGCGCTCCAGGGTGGCGGCCGGGGAGAGCGCCACCACCCGGGCCAGGGTGTGCCCGAGGTCGCTCTGCGCGTGGTCCAGCCGGTGCCGCAGGGTGCGCCGGACCCGCTCCAGCAGGCCCTCCACCTCCTGCCCGCGCCCGTCCAGCATCCGGTGCGGGGCGGCCAGTGCCGGACGGCTGCGCACCCCGTCCAGCCCGTGCTGCTCGCGCTCGACCCGGGACAGCACGTGCCGGCGGGCGCGGTCGCGCAGCTGGCGGATCCTGGCCAGCTCCTCGCCGACGTCCGGAACCACCCGTTTGGCCGCGTCGGTCGGGGTGGAGGCGCGCAGGTCGGCCACGAAGTCCAGCAGCGGCTGGTCCGGCTCGTGCCCGATCGCGCTCACCACCGGCGTACGGGCGGCCGCGACCAGCCGCACCAAGCCCTCGTCCGAGAACGGCAGCAGGTCCTCCACGCTGCCGCCGCCGCGGGCCACGACGATCACGTCCACCTCGGGGTGCTCGTCCAGCTCCCGCACGGCCGCGCTCACCCGCTCCACCGCGCTGACCCCCTGCACCGGGACGTTGCGCACCTCGAAGCGGACGGCCGGCCAGCGCCGCCGGGCGTTCTCCAGCACGTCCCGTTCGGCCGCCGAGCCGCGTCCGGTCACCAGCCCGACGCACTGCGGCAGGAACGGCAGCGGCTTCTTGCGCTCGGCCGCGAACAGGCCCTCCCCGGCGAGCCGCCGCTTCAGCTGCTCCAGCCGGGCCAGCAGCTCGCCGAGGCCCACCGGGCGGATCTCCGAGGCGCGCATCGACAGCTGTCCGCGCGCCGCGTACCACTCCGGCTTGGCGTGCACGACGACCCGCGCGCCCTCCTGCACCACGTCCGCGACCTGGTCGAACACCGAGCGGAAGCAGGTCACCGTGAGCGACACGTCGGCCTGCGGGTCGCGCAGGGTCAGGAACACCACGCCCGCGCCGGGGCGGCGGCTGAGCTGGGTGATCTGCCCCTCCACCCAGACCGCGCCGAGCCGGTCGATCCAGCCGCCGATCAGCGCGGAGACCTTGCCGACCGGGAGCGGCGCTTCGGGGGAGCTGGTGTTGGCCATGCGTACGAGGCTAGCGGCGTCCGCCGACACGGCCGAGACCGCCGCGGGCGCCGCCCTGGACGGCGAGCACCACCAGGCCGACCACCAGCCAGACCAGCCCGACGAGCCGCGCGGTGGCCGCGGCCTCGTACACCACCGCCCCGATCACCGCGATGCCCAGCACCGGTACGACCAGGTGCAGCAGCCACCGCCGCGAGCCGTGCCGCACCACGTACCAGCCGATCACCGAGGCGTGCAGCAGCGCGAAGGCGGTCAGTGCGCCCACGTTCACCACCGAGGTGAGCTGGTCCAGCCCGTTGTCCCGGTCGGCCGCCCAGACCGCCGCCACCATCGTGATCACCGCGGCCGTCAGCAGCGCCCGGCGCGGCACCGCGCCGGCCGGGTCGACCGAGCCGAGGAAGCGCGGCAGCCTCCCGGCCCGGCCCATCGCGAAGACCAGCCGCCCGGCCGCCGCCTGCCCGGCCAGGGCCGCGAAGGCCGCGCCGATCGCCTTGGCGGCCGCCACCAGCACGTGCAGCCAGTGCCCGACGCCGCCCTCCACGGTGTCGTAGAAGGCCGAGCCCTGCGCGGCCGGGTCGGCGGCCAGCTGCTGCGGGGCCGTCGACTCCAGCAGCGCCGCCAGGTACGTCTGGACGACGAACAGCGCGCCGGCCAGCGCCAGGCACCAGAGCACCGCCCGGGCCACCGCCGCCGAGGCGCCGACCGCCTCCTCCACGAAGGTGGCGATCGCGTCGAAGCCCAGGTAGGAGAGCACCGCGACGGACACCGCCGAGATCACCGCGGTCAGCGAGAAGTCCCCGACGGCGGTGAACGGGGTGTCCCAGCCGCGCCGGGCGCCGTCCTGGGCCAGTGCCACCACGGCCGCGGCCACGAACACCACCAGCACCACGATCTCCATCGCGAGCACCGCGAAACCGACCGCCGCCGCCGTCCGCACCCCGGCCAGGTTGAGCCCGGTGGTCACCACCACCGCGAGCGCCGTCCAGACCCAGCGCGAGACGTCGGGCACCAGGGAGTTCAGCGCGATCCCGGAGAACAGGTAGGCCACCGCGGGGATCAGCAGGTAGTCGAGCATCGCCATCCACCCGGCGACGAAGCCCGGGCCCTCGCCCAGCCCGGCCCGCGCGTAGGCGAACACCGAGCCGGTCTGCGGCACCGCGCGCACCATCTGGGCGTACGAGAAGGCGGTGAAGCCCATCGCCACCGTCGCGGCCAGGTACACCGTGGCGACGGCGCCGTGGCTCCTGGCGTCCAGCACGCCGAACACGCCGACCGGGGCCATCGGGGCGATGAACAGCAGTCCGTAGACCATCAGATCGCGGACGCCCAGGCTGCGGCGCAGGCCGCTCGGCGCTGCCTGCTCGCTCACAGAGCTCATAGACACCATATTCTGAGCGCTGTTGACCTGGTCCGCACGGAAAGTGTCCGCCGTCGGGGGGCTTCCGTCGGGAGGCGCCGACAGGGCGGGCGACGGCTGCGGCCGCCCGTACGATGGAGCCATGTCCAAGACCGCGCAGCGCCGTGTCCTGCTCGCCGCCCCCCGGGGCTACTGCGCGGGAGTCGACCGCGCAGTAATCGCCGTGGAGAAGGCCCTGGAGCAGTACGGGGCACCCATCTACGTCCGCAAGCAGATCGTCCACAACAAGTACGTGGTGCAGACCCTGGAGAAGAAGGGCGCGATCTTCGTCGACGAGACGGAGGAGGTGCCCGAGGGCTCGATCGTGGTCTTCTCCGCGCACGGCGTCGCCCCGTCCGTCCACGACGAGGCTCGGGCCGGCAAGCTCGCCACCATCGACGCGACCTGCCCGCTGGTCACCAAGGTGCACAAGGAGGCCGTGCGCTTCGCCGACGAGGGCTTCGACATCCTGCTGGTGGGCCACGAGGGCCACGAGGAGGTCATCGGCACCATGGGCGAGGCCCCGGACCGGATCCACCTGGTGGACGGCGCCGAGGACGTCGCCAACGTGCAGGTCCGGGACGAGTCCAAGGTCGTCTGGCTGTCCCAGACCACCCTGTCCGTGGACGAGACCATGGCCACCGTCGGCGAGCTGAAGAAGCGCTTCCCGGAGCTGGTCAGCCCGCCCAGCGACGACATCTGCTACGCCACCCAGAACCGTCAGGTCGCGGTCAAGCAGCTGGCCCCGGAGACCGACCTGCTGATCGTGGTCGGCTCCAAGAACTCCTCCAACTCCGTCCGCCTGGTCGAGGTGGGCCTGGAGTACGGAGCGAAGGCCGCCCACCTGGTGGACTTCGCCGAGGAGATCCGCGAGGAGTGGCTGGAGGGCGTCACCACGGTCGGCCTGACCAGCGGCGCCTCGGTGCCGGAGATCCTGGTCGACGGCGTGCTGGAGTTCCTGGCCGCACGCGGTTACGACACGGTCGAGACGGTCAAGACCGCCGAGGAGCACCTGACCTTCTCGCTGCCCAAGGAGCTGCGCCGCGACCTGCGCGCCGAGGCGGCGGGCAAGCTCTGACGCTGCCCGGAAGGCCCGGTACCCCCGTGGGGGTGCCGGGCCTTCTGCTGTGCGGCCGCCTGCTGTGCGCGCCCGGGCGCACTCTCGTAGTTTTGTGCACAGGCTGTGGACAATCACAGGCCGTGGACGAGTGGTCCGCGGCCGACGGCGGAGGGTGGACGAGATGACTGCGGTATTCGGCGTGGACATCGGCGGCTCGGGGATCAAGGGCGCGCCCGTCGACCTCGCCCGGGGCACGCTCGCAGAGGAGCGCTACAAGGTGCTCACCCCGCAGCCGTCCGCCCCCGAGGCAGTGGTCGCCGCCGTCTGCGAGGTGGTCCGGCAGTTCGACCACCAGGGCCCGGTCGGGCTGACCTTCCCCGGCGTGGTGGTCGACGGCCGCACCAGGACGGCGGCCAACGTGGACAAGGGCTGGGTCGGCCTGGACGCGGCGGGCCTCTTCCGCGAGGCACTGGGGATGCCCGCCACCGTTCTGAACGACGCGGACGCGGCCGGGCTCGCCGAGCTGACGCACGGCGCCGGGCGGGGCCAGGCGGGCGTGGTCCTGGTGCTCACCTTCGGCACCGGCATCGGCAGCGCCCTGTTCGTGGACGGCACGCTGATGCCCAACACCGAGCTGGGCCACCTGGAGCTGCGCGGCAAGGACGCCGAGCGCCGGGCCTCCTCGGCCGCCAAGGAGCGGCACGGGCTGAACTGGGAGCAGTGGGCGGGGCGGGTCGACGAGTACCTGGACCTGGTGGAGATGCTGTTCTCGCCGCAGCTGATCGTGATCGGCGGCGGGGTGAGCCGCAAGCACGAGAGGTTCCTGCCGCTGTTGAAGCACCGCCCGGCGCGGGTGGTGCCGGCGGAGCTGCGCAACGACGCGGGCATCGTCGGAGCCGCCATGGCGGCGGCCCGGACGGAGGGCTGAGGGCCGGCCTCGCGGGAGCGGCCTCAGCGGGAGCGGTGGATCCGGCGCTGGGCGACGAACCGGGCGAGCACGATCAGCGCCGCCAACCCGGTGCCGGGGAACAGCCAGCCGGCCCGCAGTGCCAGCCCGGTCGCCAACGACACCACCTGGGCGGTGACGCCCGAGGAGCTCACCGGTTCCAGCAGCAGCAGTGCGAGGGCGAAGGCGATCGGCCCGCTGATCGGTGCGGCCAGCAGGTCGGCGTAGCGCACCCGGACGGCCAGCTGGAAGCAGACCACCAGGTAGCCGAGGCCGAACAGCCAGCCCAGGCCGCCGAAGAGCAGCCGGTCCACGCCCGCCACCGCGAGCGTCGCCAGGACGGCGACCACCCCGGTGCCGACGGCCGTCAGCCGGGTCGGCCGACCGGTGCGCCGCCGCCCGTACAGCTGCTGGTTGCCGCGCCCGCGTCCGCGCAACGGCAGGCGCAGGCGCAGCCGAGGGCC
>NZ_JAHSQD010000376.1 GCF_020103755.1 Streptomyces sp. LS1784 | reverse complement strand
CACCGCCTGAGCGGCACCGCCCGAGCGCAAGCGCCGGCCGCGCTGCGGCCCGAACCGCCGTCAGGCCGCCGCGCGCCGCGTCAGCTCCGCCCAGACCTCGGCCACCCGCGCTTCCAGCTCCGCCAGGCCGCCGCCGTTGTCGATCACCAGGTTCGCGATCGCCAGCCGGTCCTCCCGGGAGGCCTGCGCGGCCATCCGGGCCCGGGCCTCCTCCTCGGCCATCCCGCGCAGCCGCACCAGCCGGCCCAGCCGCACCTCGTCGGCCGCGTCCACCACCACGACCAGGTCGAACAGCGGCGCCAGGCCGTTCTCGGCCAGCAGCGGCACGTCGTGCACCACGACCGCGTCCGGCGCGGCCGCCGCCTCCAGCGCGGCGGAACGGGCCCGCACCAGCGGGTGGACGATCGCGTTCAGCGCCTTCAGCCGCTCCGGGTCGGCGAACACGACCGCCCCGAGCGCCGGACGGTCCAGCGTGCCGTCCTCCCGCAGCACCTGCGGTCCGAACTCGGCGACCACGGCCGCCAGACCGTCCGTCCCGGGGGCGACCACCTCGCGGGCGATCACGTCGGAGTCCACGATCACCGCGCCGCGCGCGGCGAACAGCCGGGACACCTCGCTCTTGCCCGCGCCGATGCCGCCCGTCAGTCCGATCTTCAGCATGGCGTCAGGCTACCGGCGCGGCGCCGGGGACGTCAGTGCGGGGCCGCCCCCCTCAGCCCAGATCCAGGCTCTCGCCCTCGCCCAGCACCGCCAGCTCCGCACCCGTGCCCGGCCCCTCCGGCCCGACCAGCCGGGTCTGCACGGCGAACCCGATCGGGCTGAGCACCGCCTCGTGCACCGGCACCGCCCGGCGCGGCCCGGCCTCCCGGACGTAGTCGATCACCTCGGAAGCCTTGCTCCAGGGCGCCGCGAGCGGCAGCAGCAGGGTGTCCACGGCGTGCGGCGGCACGGTGAACGCGTCACCGGGGTGGAACAGCCGGCCGTCGAAGAGGAAGCCGATGTTCCGTACCCGCGGGATGTCCCTGTGGATCTCCGCGTGCCACTCGCCGTGCACCGAGACGCCGAGCCCGCCGATCTCGAAGGCGTCGCCCTCGCCGACCACGCCGACCCGCTGCGCCACGCCCTCCAACCGGTCCGCGACGGCCCGGTTGGTCCACACCCGCAGCGCCGGGTCGGCCGCCAGCACGGCGCGCAGCCGGGACTCCTCGAAGTGGTCCATGTGCTCGTGGGTGATCAGGACGGCGTCTGCCCCGGCCAGTGCGGCGGGGTCGGTGAAGCTCCCGGGGTCGACGACGACGGTGGTGCCGCCGTGCTCGACGCGTACGCAGGCGTGTCCGAACTTGGTGATTCGCATGCCGGAAACCATACAGCAAGGCTGTACAGTAAGGCTGCATATCTTGTCGGTAGACTCGTCCCATGCCCAGCGAAGCCCCGCACCCGGACACCCTGGAACTCGCCGCCGACCTGCGCGCCGCCCTCGGCAGCCTGGTCCGCTCCCTGCGCGGCGGCGACGAGCTGCCGCAGAACCAGGCCGCCGTCCTCGGCCTGCTGGTCCGCGACGAGCGCTCCTGCACGGTCGCCGAACTCGCCGCACTCCAGCGGGTCCGCCACCAGTCGATGGCCCGCACCGTCGCGCTGATGACCGAGGCCGGACTCGTCACCCAGCAGCCCCACCCCACCGACGGCCGCAAACTGCTCATCGCCGCCACCGAGGCCGGGCGCACCGCCCTGCTCGACCAGCGCGCCCGCCGCGAACACCGGATCGCCACCGCGATCGAGTCCCGCCTCAGCCCCGCCGAACAGGACCGGCTCCGCGCCGCGGTCGACCTGCTACGCCGACTGGGCTGAACCCACCAGGCCCTGGGACACGACGTCCCCGGGCTCGGCGCCCTCGGGCTCGGCACCCTCGGTCTCGGCGCCCCCGGGCTCGGCATCCTCGGTCTCGGCGCGCACCGCCGGGACCGCCGCCGGCTCGATCTCCGGCAGGTCCACGTGCTCGCTCAGCCCGAACCGCCGGTGCAGCCGCCGCAGCGGGGCGGGCGCCCACCAGTTGAACTCGCCGAACAGGCTCATCGCGGCGGGCACCAGCAGGCACCGCACCAGGGTGGCGTCCACCGCGACGGCGACGGCCAGCGCGATGCCCATCTGCTTGACCATCAGCATGTCCCCGAGCGCGAACCCGGCGAAGACGATCACCATCAGCAGCGCCGCCGAAGTGATGATCCGGCCGCTGCGCTGCACGCCCAGCTCCACCGCCCGAACGCAGTCGTGCCCGCGCAGGGTCAGCTCCCTGATCCGGGAGAGCAGGAACACCTCGTAGTCCATCGACAGCCCGAAGGCGAAGGCGAAGACCAGCACCGGGATGAAGGTCTCCAGCCCGCCGGTCGGGCTGAATCCGAGCAGCCCGCTGAACCAGCCGTCCTGGAACACCAGGGTGAGTGCGCCGAGCGAGGCGCCCAGCGAGAGCAGGTTCATCAGCAGTGCCTTGACCGGCATCACCACCGAGCCGGTCATCAGGAAGAGCAGCACCAGCGTCCCGGCCGCGACCAGGCCGAGCGCCCACGGTCCGCGCGAGAGCAGCTCGTCCTGGAAGTCCACCACCGAGGCCGCGCCGCCGGTGACGTAGGTGGTCAGTCCGTCGCGGTCGTCCCGCAGCTCCTGCACCACCTGCTTGGCCGGCCCGCCCTGCGGGTCCCCCTGCACCAGCACGTCGATCGTGGAGACCGTGTCGCTCACCGGGCTCACCGCCCGCACCCCGCTCACCCCGGGCAGCTTGGCGACCACCTCGTCCGCGTACGCCTGCGCCACCGACGCCCCGCCCTCGACCACCACCGTGATCGGCGCGGCCGCGGCCTGCGGGAAGCGATGGTCGACCGTCTCGGCGACCTGCCGGCCGGCCGAGGAGGCGGGCAGCACCGCGGCGCCGGAGCTGCGCATGTCGGCATGGAGGAACGGCGCCCCGGCCGCCATCAGCAGCGCCACCGAGGCGAGCGTGACCGCCACCGCCCGCTTGCGCACCCGGCGCACGATCCGGCTGAAGAACCCCTCGTCCGCCACGGGCGCGGGCGGCGCCTTGATCCGCGCACCGGCGAAGCCGAGCAGCGCGGGGATCAGGGTCAGCGCGGCGGCGACGGCGATCACCACGACGCTCACCCCGGCCGCGGCCACCGCGCCCAGCACCGGGCTGGTGAAGACGAACAGGCCCGACAGTGCGACGGCCACGGTCAGCCCGGAGAAGGCCACGGTGCGACCGGCGGTCGCCGCGGTCCTTTCGACGGCGGCGGTGATGTCCGCACCGTGGCCGCGTTCCTCGCGGAAACGATTCACCATGAGCAGCGCGTAGTCGATCGAGAGCCCGAGCCCCAGCACCGTGGCGATCGGCAGCACGCTGGTGTCGATGTCCATGATCCGGCTGAAGCCGAACATGGCCAGCAGCGCTCCGCCCACCGAGGCGACCGCCCCGATCACCGGCAGCGAGGCCGCCGCCAGCCCGCCGAAGACCAGCACCATGACGATCAGCGTGAGCGGCAGCGTCACCAGCTCGCCGAACCGGGTGTCCTTCTCGGTCTGCTGCTTGACCTCCTGCTGGAGCACCAGGTCCCCGCCGACCGTGACGTGGGCACCGCCCGCCCCGTCCAGCGCGGTGAGCCGCTGGGTGACGGCGTCCGTCTGAGCGGTGCTCGCGGTGTCGGCCATCCGTACGGTGACCAGGCTCGCCGTCCCGTCGGCGGAGTGCAGCGCGGCCGACGCCGGGCCGGGGCCGTACGCGTCGAGCGCCGAGGAGACCCCGGGCAGGCCGCTGATCTCGGCGGTGGCCTGCTCGACGGCGGCCTTCACCGCCGGATCGTCCACCGGCCTGCCGTCCACCACGGCGGTGACGGTGCCCTTGACCGGGTCGGCCGCGGCGACCACCGCGCTGCCCCGGTCGGCCTCCGCACTGGCGGAGGAGGCCCCGGCCACCGAGCCCTCGAAGACCCGGCCCCCGATCAGGACGCCGACCACCAGGACGACGGCCCACAGGCCGAGCACCCAGCGGCGGTGGCGGAAGCAGAACCGGCCGATGGCCGCGAGTCGGCCGCCGATCACGGCGGTGGGGGCGGCGGAAGAGGGGTAGCGCATAAGAAGCCTTTCGGGCAGCTCCTCTCAATCTAGGTGCAACCCGAACTACGGCCTATAGATGGGCAATGAGCCCCATCTCACACTTTCCTTCACATAAAACACACATAAGTCGGACCCGTATAAGCCAAGGCGAAAAACGAAATGGGCCCCACCCGGAAATTCCGGGTGGGGCCCACCGTCTAGCTATCGGCTAGCGGGAAGCGAGAGCCTCAGCTCTGGCCGCCGGCCAGCTTCTCGCGCAGGGCGGCCAGGGCCTCGTCGGAGGCCAGAGCGCCCGAGCCCTCGTCGCTGCTGGACGAGTAGGAGCCACCGGCGGCAGCGGCGACGGCGTCGCCACCCTCCTCGGCAGCCTGGGCGTCGGCCTCGCGGCTCTTGATGACCTGAGCCTGGTGCTGCTCGAAGCGGGCCTGCGCCTCGGCGTACTGGCGCTCCCACTCCTCGCGCTGCTTCTCGAAGCCGGGCAGCCAGTCGTTCGCCTCGGGGTCGAAGCCCTCCGGGTAGATGTAGTTGCCCTGGTCGTCGTACGAGGCGGCCATGCCGTACAGGGTCGGGTCGAACTCGACCTCGGCCGGGTTGGCACCCAGGGCCTCGTTGGCCTGCTTCAGCGACAGGCTGATGCGGCGACGCTCGAGGTCGATGTCGATGACCTTGACGAAGATCTCGTCGCCGACCTGGACGACCTGCTCCGGGATCTCGACGTGGCGCTCGGCCAGCTCGGAGATGTGGACCAGACCCTCGATGCCCTCGTCCACGCGGACGAACGCACCGAACGGAACCAGCTTGGTGACCTTACCCGGAACGACCTGGCCGATCTGGTGGGTACGGGCGAACTGCTGCCACGGGTCCTCCTGGGTCGCCTTCAGCGACAGGGAGACGCGCTCGCGGTCCATGTCAACGTCGAGAACCTCGACGGTGACCTCCTGGCCGACCTCGACAACCTCGGACGGGTGGTCGATGTGCTTCCAGGACAGCTCGGAGACGTGCACCAGGCCGTCGACGCCACCCAGGTCCACGAAGGCACCGAAGTTGACGATCGAGGAGACGACGCCGGAGCGCACCTGGCCCTTCTGCAGGGTGGTGAGGAAGGTCTGGCGGACCTCGCTCTGGGTCTGCTCCAGCCAGGCACGGCGGGACAGGACCACGTTGTTGCGGTTCTTGTCCAGCTCGATGATCTTGGCCTCGAGCTCCTTGCCCACGTAGGGCTGGAGGTCGCGGACGCGACGCATCTCGACAAGCGAGGCGGGGAGGAAGCCGCGGAGGCCGATGTCGAGGATGAGACCACCCTTGACGACCTCGATGACGGTACCGGTGACGATGCCGTCCTCTTCCTTGATCTTCTCGATCGTGCCCCAGGCACGCTCGTACTGAGCGCGCTTCTTGGACAGGATGAGACGACCCTCCTTGTCCTCCTTCTGGAGAACCAGGGCCTCGATGTTGTCACCGACGGCGACGACCTCGTGCGGGTCAACGTCGTGCTTGATCGAGAGCTCGCGGGACGGGATGACGCCCTCGGTCTTGTAACCGATGTCGAGGAGGACCTCGTCACGGTCGACCTTCACGATGACGCCCTCGACGATGTCGCCATCGTTGAAGTACTTGATGGTCTCGTCGATGGCGGCGAGGAAGGCCTCCGCGTCGCCGATGTCGTTGACCGCGACCTGCGGGGTGGTGCTGAGGGAGGAGTCGGTGGGGCTCGTCATTAGGAAAAGGGCTCCGGTACGGACATGAAAGTCGTAGGTAATGCCACGCGGAGGGCCCGTATCGCTCCCACCGAAAGCCGGACAGCCAAGAACACGGCACACCGGGATTCCCGTCCAACGAGAACCGGCGTCCGTCTTGCGACCGTGGGGTCTTCGACAGATGCGAGCGCGACCTGCTCCGTCCGAGGCGCGCAGGCCCGCAGCGCAACTTGTAGCATACGGGGACGGCCAGGCACGGTCAATGCCGAAGGACGGCAAGACGGTGGAGCCCGGTACGGATCAGGCCATATCCTCCGAATGCGCACCTCGCGGCGGCGCCCGAAGGGGCCTTGTCCCCGGATGCCACCGCCAGGATCCGGACCCTCACGGGCCGGTTCGCGGCAGCGGCGCTTCCGCACTCCATACCCTACGCGATGGGCATTGTCACCGTGGCCACCACCCCCCAGTCCGACCTGCACGATCTTGACACCTCCGTCGACGGGCCCTTCACGGAGGCGGGCGCCGACGAGGTCGAGGACGGCGACGACGCGGTGCGCCGCGCGGCCGGCACCGGGGAGAGCAGCCGGGCCAGCCGGCACTGGTGGGACCGCAACGCCGACGAGTACCAGGACGAGCACGGCGAGTTCCTCGGCGACGACCGCTTCACCTGGTGCCCCGAGGGCCTGGACGAGGCCGACGCCCGACTGCTCGGCGAGGTCGCCGGCAAGGACGTGCTGGAGATCGGGGCCGGCGCCGCCCAGTGCTCCCGCTGGCTGGCCGCCCGGGGCGCCCGGCCGGTCGCCCTGGACATCTCCTACCGCCAGCTCCAGCACTCCCGCCGGATCGACCTCGGCCGCGGCACCGCCCCCGTCCCCGTCGTCCAGGCCGACGCCGCCGTGCTGCCCTTCGCCGACGCCGCCTTCGACCTCGCCTGCTCCGCCTACGGAGCCGTCCCGTTCAGCGCCGACACCGCCGCCCTGATGCGCGAGGTGCACCGGGTGCTGCGGCCCGGCGGGCGCTGGGTGTTCTCGGTGACCCACCCGATCCGCTGGGCCTTCCCGGACGAGCCGGGCGTCGAGGGCCTCACCGCGACGTCCTCCTACTTCGACCGCACCCCGTACGTCGAACAGGACGAGCAGGGCCGGGCCACCTACGTCGAGCACCACCGCACCCTCGGCGACCGGGTCCGCGAACTCGTCGCCGCCGGATTCCGGCTGGTGGACCTGGTCGAGCCCGAGTGGCCGGCCGGCCTGGAACAGGAGTGGGGCGGCTGGTCCCCGCTGCGCGGACGGCTGATCCCCGGTACCGCGATCTTCGTCACCGAGCGGGGCTGAGCGCCTCGATGCATCCCGCCTGGCGCGAACTGCCCGTCCGCACCGCCCTGCCCGCCCTGCACGACGCCCTCGACGGACACGGCACCGCCGTCCTCGCCGCGCCGCCCGGCACCGGCAAGACCACGCTGGTGCCGCTGGCCCTGGCCGGGCTGCTGGACTCCGGGCCCTCCCCCAGCCTTCGGCCGGGGATGCCCCCATGCCGGGTACTGGTCGCCGAGCCGCGCCGGCTCGCGGTCCGGGCGGCGGCCCGGCGGATGGCCTGGCTGCTCGGCGAGGCCGTCGGCGGCAGGGTCGGGTACACCGTGCGCGGTGAGCGTCGCGTCGGGCCACAGACGGTGGTCGAGGTGGTCACCACCGGCGTGCTGCTGCAGCGGCTCCAGCGCGACCAGGAACTGCCCGGCGTGGACGTCGTCGTCCTGGACGAGTGCCACGAACGGCACCTGGACGCCGACACCGCGCTCGCCTTCCTGCTGGACGTCCGGGCGGCACTGCGGCCCGAACTCGGGCTGGTCTGCGCCTCGGCCACCTCCGACACCGAGGCCTGGGCCGCACTGCTCGGCGGCGCCCCGGTGGTCGAGGCACACGGGGTCTCCCACCCGGTCGAGGTGGTCTGGGCGCCGCCACCACGCGCCGTCCGGCCCGCCCACGGCACCCGGGTCGACCCGGCGCTGCTCGACCACGTCGCCACGGTGATCCGCCGGGCGCTCGCCGAGAGGGACGGCGACGTGCTCTGCTTCCTGCCCGGCGTCGGCGAGATCTCGCGCGTCGCCGGGCAGCTCGGCGACGTCGCGGCCGAGGTGCTGCAACTGCACGGCCGCGCCCCGCAGGCCGTCCAGGACGCCGCGCTCTCTCCTGGGCAAGGCCGCCGGGTCGTCCTCACCACCGCCGTCGCCGAATCCTCGCTCACCGTGCCCGGCGTCCGGATCGTGGTCGACGCCGGGCTCGCCCGGGAACCGCGCACCGACCACGCCCGCGGGCTCGCCGGGCTGGTCACCGTCCGCGCCTCGCTCGCCGCCGCCCGCCAGCGGGCCGGCCGAGCCGGACGCGA
>NZ_JAHSQD010000375.1 GCF_020103755.1 Streptomyces sp. LS1784 | reverse complement strand
GCAGGGTCAGCGCCAGGCCCGCCAGCCGGCCGCCCAGTGCCCACGGCAGCTGGGCGCGGCGCAGCGCACGGCCCCGGGCGCGCTCGGCGGGGGTGAAGTCCGGGGCCCGGGTGCGTTCGGGGGCGGAGGTGAAGTCCGGGGTCGGGGCGCGTTCGGGGGCCGGGCTTTCGGGGGCCGGGTCGGTGTCCATGGCGGGGTGCGGCTCTTCCGGTCGGGGCACGGGAGGGGCGGTACGGTGGTTCAGCGGTGATCCAGCATGGCGTACCCGACCGGTCGGCGCTCACCCTGCGGCCCGGTGCTCACCCACGGGTGGGTGGTCGCTCACTCCTCGGTGGGCCCGGTTGCGCCGTGGACGCCGGCGCGCAGCAACTGGTGGCCGAGGTCCACCAGGGCACGGCCGACCGCGAAATCGTCGCCGACCTCCGGGGCCGGCGCGTCGCGGGGGTTGCGGCGGGAGCGGGTGTCGCTGTGCAGCACGTTGCCGTCGGCGTCCAGCACGGCGTGCACCCGGGTGGTGTCCTCGTCCTCGACCACGTGCAGGCTGAGCTGCCAGTCCTTGGTGCGCACGGCGCCGCGAGCCTGCTGTTCGACGCCGGCGGCCACGGCCTGCGGCGGGGCGGCGACCGTCCCGTCGGCGCGGACGATCACCACCGGGCAGACCCCGTGCACCGCGCAGCGGGTGGACACCGAGCCGAGCAGCGCCCGGGCGAAGGTGCCCCGGCCCCGGCTGCCCAGCACCAGCAGGTCGGCCCCCTCGGCCGCCTCCAGCAGCACCTCGGCGGCGTGGCCGAGCACCAGGCTCTGCCGGACCTCCACCGGGCTGTCCGGGCCGAGGACCTGGTTGATCTCGGCGCTCAGCGTGCGGCGGGCGGTTTGCTCGAAACCGTCGTCCACCATCGGTGCGAACCACCCGTACAGCGAGGGGTACTCCCAGGCCGCCACCGCGTGCACCGTCGCCCCGGTCAGTACGGCCTGGCCGACCGCCCAGTGCAGGGCCGCCTTCGACGGCTCGGAGCCGTCGATGCCGACCACGATCCGGCGTGCCCGGGCCGGGGAGGGTCGGCTGCCGCCCGCGGGGGAGGCCTGATCGCCGCCCACGGGGGAGGGCTGATTGCTGCCCATCACGTCACACCTCCCGGCCTACGGCACGGAGCTCGCCCCCTCTACACCACGCTGCGCGCCCGCCCGCCTCCGCGCCAGGGACGCGGCGGCCGGGTCGGGCGGGGCGATTGGGACGGGTGGGCCAGGGGGCCGTCCGGGGAGCGGCCGCCGCCGCCCGGGCAGGGCCCGCCAGTGCCCTTTGTGGCCGGAATGTTGCGGGCTCGGGTCCAGGTGGTGGTGATTCGGTGGCGTAGGCTGACCGCGCTTGCATCATCCTCGGGGGGATCCACTCATGCGCCGTTTCGCGGCCACCGTCGCGCTGTTCGTCGGAATGACCGCCGTCGCCGCCTGCGGGCCGGACGACCCCGGCCCGGCCCCGGCCTCCGCCGCCCCCGTCCCGCCGAGCGCGTCCTCGGCGCCGGACGGCTCGCCCTCCGGCACGGCCCCGGGCAAGAGCGCCCCGCCCCGGCCCGACGGCACCATCACCGTCGCCTTCGCCGGGGACGTCCACTTCGAGGGCCGCACCGAGGCCCGGCTGGCTGTCCAGCCGCCCGAGCCGGCGCTCGGCCCGATCTCCCGCACCCTCGCCGACGCCGACCTGTCCGTCCTCAACCTGGAGACCGCGATCACCGGGCGCGGCGCCCCGGAGCCGAAGACGTACACCTTCCGCACCTCGCCCAAGGCGCTGTCGGTGCTCAAGGACTCGGGCGTCGACGTCGTCTCGATGGCCAACAACCACGCCGTGGACTTCGGCGCCGACGGCCTCACCGACACCCTCGCCGCCAAGGACTCCTCGCCGATCCCGGTGGTCGGCGTCGGGCGCAACGCCAAGGAGGCGTACGCGCCGTACGTCACCACCGTGCGCGGGGTGAAGGTCGCCGTGGTCGCCGCCAGCCAGGTCGAGGACATCACCAACCAGAAGTGGCGGGCCGGCGCCAACAAGCCGGGCATCGCCTCGGCGCTGGACGTCCCGGCGCTGGTCAAAGCGGTGGAGACGGCGAAGCAGCAGGCCCCGGTGGTGCTCGTCTACCTGCACTGGGGCGACGAGGGCAAGGCCTGCCCGACCGGTCCGCAGACCACCATCGCCAAGAAACTCGCCACCGCCGGCGCCACCGCCGTGGTCGGCACCCACGCGCACACCATGGTCGGCTCGGGCATGCTCGGCAACACCTACATCGGGTACGGCTTCGGCAACTTCCTCTGGTACGGCACCTCCAACTACGCCAACTCCAACGAGACCGGCGTCACCACCCTCACCCTCACCGCCGACGGCAAGGTGACCGGCGAGGCCTTCACCCCGGCCACCATCGACGACAAGGGCATCCCGGAGCCGGTCACCGGTGCCACCGCCGAGGCCGCCCTCAAGCGCCGCGACGGCCTGCGCGGCTGCACCGGCCTCTCCCCGGCACCGGCCGCCCCCGGCGCGGCGGCGCCTGCCCCGGCTCCGACCGCCCCCACCGCTCCCGGTTCCACTCCTCCCGCCTCGACTCCTCCCGCCAAGGCGCCGACGGCTCCCGCGAAGGCTTCGACGGCCCCCGCCGCACCACACTAGGGCGCCCGTCACGGGCGGGCGTGAGGAACTGACGACCGACCGACCCTCTCCGCAGCGCCCCGCCGAGGCCGCCACCGCCGCCTGGGCGGCCGCCGCATGCCCCCGACCTCCTGCCGGCCTCCCGCCGACCGCCCGCGTCCGCCCGGCGAGCCTCGCCTTCCGGCGCGTCGCCCTGCGCGGCGGCCTGCACCGTGCGCGGCATCTCGACGGCGAAGGCCACGACGGCTTCGACCCGGTCTTCGCGAGCCGCCTGCCGTAGGAACCCGCGGGGCGACCACAACGGGACACCGAGGCCGCCCGACCCGTCTGGGGCCGGGCGGCCTCGTCGTGTCCGGGCGTGCTTCCGGGGCGGGCGGCCGGAGCGAGTTGACGTTCGCACAGGCTCTCGGCGCGGGTGAACAGCTGTGTTAGGTTAGGCTTGCCTAATCTTGCTGGTCGGAGGGGATGTCCTGTGCAGCAACAGTCCGAATTCGCCGGTGTCGTCGCGATGGTCACCGGGGCCGGGCAGGGCATCGGCGCGGCCGTGGTGCGGGCGCTGGTGGCCGAAGGTGCCGTCGTCGCGGCCGTGGACCGCGATGCCGACAGGCTCGACGCCCTGGTGGCCGAGGTGCCGTCCGTGCGTCCGTACGTGCTGGACGTCTCCGACGCCCAGGCCGTGGACGGAGCCGTGGAGTTGGCCGAAAGTCAGCTCGGGCCGATCGGCACGCTGGTGAACGTCGCGGGGATCCTGCGTACCGCTCCGGTCGTCGAACTCACCGACGGGGACTGGGCGGACACCTTCGCCGTCAACACCACCGGCGTCTTCCACGCCAGCCGTGCCGTCGGCCGTCGGATGGCGGCCCGCGGACGCGGGGCGATCGTGACCGTCGGGTCCAACGCCGCGGGGGTGCCGCGGGCCGGGATGGCCGCCTACGCGGCGTCCAAGGCGGCGGCCACCATGTTCACCCGCTGTCTGGGACTGGAACTCGCCCGGTCCGGGGTGCGGTGCAACGTGGTGTCGCCCGGCTCGACCGACACCGAGATGCAGCGCGCGCTGTGGGGCGAGGACGCCGAGGCGGCCGAGCGCCGGGTGATCGAGGGCGACCCGGGCGCCTGGCGGGTCGGCATCCCGCTCGGGCGGATCGCCGCGCCCGCCGACATCGCGGAGGCGGTGGTGTTCCTGGCCTCCGACCGGGCGCGGCACATCACCATGCACGACCTGTACGTCGACGGCGGCGCGACCCTGCGCGCCTGAGTGGAGCCGAGCGGTGCTCCGCCCACCCCCTCCTCCTCGTCCTCCCGTAGAACCGTCCCAGACTGGAGAAACCGCCGTGACCACGGTGCACCACGCCCCTGCCGGGCCGATACCCGCCGGGCCCGACGCCCCGGCGACCTCCCTCGCCGACGGCCCGGACCACGCCGTCATCGGCGCGGCCAGCGGACTGCTCGGCCAGTACCGGGCCGGCTCCGACGAGACGTTCTTCGCCTCGCCGACCCGCACCCTGCTCGGCTCCGGTGTGCACGCCCGGGTACCGCAGGACGGTCGGCCGCTGCCGGTGCGGGTCACCGAGGCGCTGGCCGAGGCGGGCCGGGCCGGGGTCGAGCGGCCGCTGGTGGTCGGCGCGGTGGCGTTCGACCGGGACAGCCGGGTCGAACTCGCCGTCCCCGCCCGGGTCCGCACCGCCGGTGCGCTGCGCGACGACCCGTTGATCGCCCTGCCCGCGCCGTCGGCCGAGCGGATCGACTGGCGGATCGACCCGGTGCCCGCGCCGGAGGCGTACGGCGCGGGCGTCGCGGCGGCCGTCGAGCGGCTGCGCGGCGGGGAGTTGAGCAAGGTGGTGCTGGCCCGGACGCTGGAGCTGAGTGCCGCCGAGCCGCTCGACCTGCCCGCCGTCCTGCAGCGGCTGGCCCGGCGTGACCCGGGCGGCTACACCTTCGCCGTCCCGGCAGGCGGCGGCCGCACCCTGATCGGCGCCAGCCCCGAACTCCTGCTCTCCCGGCGGGGAACGGCCGTGCTGGCCAACCCGCTGGCCGGCTCGGTGCCGCGCAGCGAGGACCTCGGCGAGGACGTCCGGCGCGCCGCCGCGCTGCTGGAGTCGCCCAAGGACCTGCACGAGCACGCCGTCGTGGTGGACGCCATCCGCGAGGCGCTGGAACCGTACTGCCGCACCCTGGAGGTACCCGAACGGCCCACCCTGGTCCGGACGGCCGCGATGTGGCACCTGGCCACCACGATCCGGGGCGAGCTGGCCGACCCCGCGGTCTCCGCCCTGGAACTGGCCTGCGCGCTGCACCCCACCCCGGCGGTCTGCGGCACGCCGACGGACGTCGCGCGCCGGGTGATCGGCGAGGTCGAGCCCTTCGACCGCGGCCTCTACACCGGCATGGTCGGCTGGGAGGACGCGACCGGCGACGGCGAGTGGGTGGTCACCATCCGCTGCGCCGAGGCGCAGGGGCGGACGCTGCGGGTGTACGCCGGCGCGGGCGTGGTCGAGCAGTCCCGGCCGGAGGACGAACTCGCCGAGACCGGCGCCAAGTTCCGCACCTTCCTGGACGCCGCGGGAGTGGCCCGGTGACACCGCTGGACGGGTTCACCCCGTACCCCGCCGAGTTCGCCGAGCGCTACCGGGTCGCCGGCTACTGGCGCGGCGAGACCTTCGGGCGGATGCTGCGCGAGCGCGCCGCCGCGCACGGCGAGCGGATCGCCGTCGTCGACCCGGGCGGCCACTCGGTGGCGGTGACGGAGCGGCGCTGGACGTACGCCGAACTCGACCGCCGGGCCGACCGGATGGCCGCCGGACTGCTCGCCCGGGGCATCCGGTCCGGGGACCGGGTGGTGGTCCAACTTCCCAACGCCGCCGAGTTCTTCGAGGTCATCTTCGGGCTGTTCCGGATCGGCGCGCTGCCGGTCTTCGCGTTGCCCGCCCACCGGTACGCCGAGATCGGGTACTTCTGCTCCTTCACCGAGGCGGCGGCGTACGTGGTGCCGGCCGTCGAGGGCGGCTACGACTACCGCGAACTCGCAGGCCGGGTAAGGGCGGAGAACCCCGCGTTGCGGCTGGTGCTGGTGGCCGGTGAGGACCCGGGGGAGCACGTCCGGCTCGCGGACGTTCCCTGCGACGGTCCCGGCCCCGAGGCCTTCGGCGGCGAGCCCGGCCCCGGGGACGTCGCCTTCCTCCAGCTCTCCGGCGGCAGCACCGGTGTGCCGAAGCTGATCCCGCGCACCCACGACGACTACATCTACTCCCTGCGCGGCTCGGCCGAGCTGTGCGGGCACGACCCGGACAGCGTCTACCTGTGCGTGCTGCCCGCCGCCCACAACTTCCCGCTCAGCTCGCCGGGTTCGCTCGGCACGCTGTACGCCGGCGGCCGGGTGGTGCTCTGCCCGCAGCCCGCCCCGGAGACGGCCTTCCCGCTGATCGAGCGCGAGGGCGTGACCGTCACCGGGCTGGTGCCGCCGCTCGCACTGCTCTGGCTGGACGCGGCCGAGCGCGGCGCCCGCGGCTACGAGAGCCTGGAGGTGCTGCTGGTCGGCGGCGCCAAGTTCAGCGAGGAGGCGGCCCGGAGGGTGCGGCCGGTGCTCGGCTGCATCCTCCAGCAGGTGTTCGGGATGGCCGAGGGACTGGTCAACTACACCCGGCTGGACGACCCGGAGGATCTGGTCACCACCACCCAGGGCCGGCCGATCTCGCCGGACGACGAGGTCCGGGTGGTGGACGACCAGGACCGCGACCTGCCCGACGGCGCCACCGGCCACCTGCTCACGCGCGGCCCGTACACCATCCGCGGCTACTGGAACGCGCCCGCGCACAACGCCGACTCCTTCACCGCGGACGGGTTCTACCGCACCGGGGACCTGGTCCGGCGCACCCCGACCGGCCACCTGGTGGTCGAGGGGCGGGCCAAGGACCAGATCAACCGGGGCGGCGAGAAGGTCGCCGCCGAGGAGATCGAGAACCACCTGCTCGCGCACCCCGCGGTGCACGACGCGGCGGTGGTGTCGATGCCCGACCCGTACCTGGGCGAGCGCACCTGCGCGTACGTGGTGCTGCGCGCCGATCACCGTGAAAAGCCCCCGAAAGGCGTCGAGTTGAAGCGGTTCGTGCGGCAGCGCGGACTCGCCGAGTACAAGGTGCCGGACCGGGTCGAGTTCGTCGCGGCCTTCCCGGCCACCGGGATCGGGAAGGTCAGCAAGAAGGACCTGCGCGCCGCGATCGCGGCCTCGCTGACCGCCGGCTGATCCCTTCCCGTCCGCATCCGGCTTCCGGACCGAATCCAAGGAGCACCACCGTGGGCCTGCCCCGCATCCCCCGCTATCCCATGCCCGCCGCCGAGGAACTGCCCGCCAACCGGGTCGCCTGGACGGTGGACCCGGCGCGTGCCGTCCTGCTGGTGCACGACCTGCAGAACCACTTCCTGGACGCCTTCGACACCGAGGCCGCTCCGGTGCCCGAACTCCTCGGCAACGTCGCGGTGTTGGCCGGGGCAGCGGGCGCAGCCGGCGTCCCCGTCGTGTACTCGGCGCAGCTCGGCGGACAGAGCCCGGCCGAACGCGGGCTGCAGCAGGACTTCTGGGGCCCGGGCATCCCGGACGACCCGCGGGCCACCGCGATCGCCGAGGCCGTCGCCCCGGCACCGGGCGACACGGTGCTCACCAAGTGGAAGTACAGCGCCTTCGTGCGCACCGAGTTGGAGCAGCTGCTGCGCGAGCAGGGGCGGGACCAGCTGGTGATCACCGGCGTGTACGCGCACATCGGGGTGCAGGCCACCGCCTGCGACGCCTGGATGCGGGACGTGCAGGCCTTCGTGGTGGCCGACGCGGTCGCCGACTTCGGCCCGGCCGAGCACCGCGGCGCGCTGGCCTGGGTGGCCGGGCGCTGCGGGGTGGTCACCACGGCGCAGGCCGTGCTCGGGGCGCTGGGGCCGGTCGCGGAGCCGGCCGCCTCGGGCGTCCCAGGGGTTTCGGACCTCGTGGAACTCGAAGGGGTGGGCGGGAAGTGACGGGCGCGGGCTTCACGGTGGAGCGGATCCGGGCCGAGGTCGCCGACCTGCTCGACGAGGACCCGGCGGAGATCCCGCTGGACGAGAACCTGGTCGACTGGGGGCTGGACTCCATCCGGCTGATGACCCTCGCCGCGCGTTGGCAGGAGGACGGCGCCGAGGTGGCGTTCGTCCGACTCGCGGAGCGCCCGGAGATCCGGGCCTGGGCCGAGCTGCTGGGCGCGGCGTGATGGCGGCGGGGGTGGGCGGGGCGGTCCGGGACGCGGTTCGCGGAGCGGAACCGGCCGCGGTGCCGCCCTCGGCGGCCTCGGTGTCCGAGCTGCCTCCGCTGCCACGTCGTGCGGTGCGGTACCCGGCGACCACCGCGGTGGGGCCGGTCGAGGCGCAGGCGGCCCGGACGCCGGACGCGCCGGCGCTGGTGCTCGCGGGCGGGGAGACCGTCAGCTACCAGGAGTTGAACGTCTCGGCCAACCGGCTGGCGCGCGCCCTGGCCGCCCGTGGGGCCCGCCCGGGCGCGGTGGTCGGCCTGGCGGCCGTCCGGCGTCCGGCGGAGCTGCTGAC
>NZ_JAHSQD010000374.1 GCF_020103755.1 Streptomyces sp. LS1784 | reverse complement strand
CGGCGCGGCGGCGCTCGGCCCGGCCGCCGGTGGGGGCCGGTTCGGCGGCCGGCGCGCCGTCGACGAGGGGCAGCCGCAGCTGGAGGGTCTGGTCAGGCAGCCAGGGGTACTCGGGCCCGTCCACGAGGGGTTCCTGGGCCTGCTCGTACACGCCCCAGGCGTCCTCGGGCACGGTCTGAACCGGGAAGCCCTGCTGGTACGACACGCCGCCGGTGCCGTCGTCCTGGCCCGGGTACCGGGGCCCGCCGTACTGCTGCACGGTGCCGTACGGGTCCGCCTCCGGCTGGAAACGCCCCTCCGGACGCAGCGCGGTCACGCCGGTCAGCCCCGGCCGATCACCGGGGCGAGCCCGGCCGACCGGTCGACCGCCTGCGGGAAGCCGCACTCCGCGAGCCAGTTGGCGAGCATCCGGTGCCCGCCCTCGGTGAGCACCGACTCGGGGTGGAACTGCACGCCCTCGACCGGCAGTTCACGGTGCCTCAGGCCCATGATCACGCCGCTCCCGGTGCGCGCGGTGACCACCAGTTCGGCCGGCACGGTGGCCGGTTCGACCGCGAGCGAGTGGTAGCGGGTCGCGGTCAGCGGCGAGGGCAGGCCCTCGAAGACCCCGCCGTCCTCGTGCTCGACCGGCGAGGTCTTGCCGTGCAGCAGCTCGGGCGCCCGGCCGACCACCGCACCGTACGCGGCCGCGATCGACTGGAGCCCCAGGCAGACGCCGAACACCGGCAGGCCGATCCGCGCGCAGTGGTGCACCATCTCGATGCAGACCCCGGCCTCCTCCGGGGCACCGGGGCCGGGGGAGAGCAGCACCCCGTCGAAGCCCTCCGCACCGGAGCGGCGTACGGCGTGTTCGACGGTCACCTCGTCGTTGCGCACCACCTCGCAGGTGGCGCCGAGCTGGTACAGGTACTGGACCAGGTTGAAGACGAAGCTGTCGTAGTTGTCCACCACCAGGATGCGGGGCGGGGTGGTCGGCTGGGTCGTCATGCGCGCGTGGTCTCCGTGGGGTGCGGTGCTGGAAGGGAGTTCCGGGCCCGCCGGCTCAGCCGGCCGCGGCACCGTCGCCGCCGTCCACTGTGACGTCGCCGAAGGGGAGCAGCGGTTCCGCCCACGGGAAGACGTAGGTGAAGAGGAGGTACACGGTCCCCACGACGAGGAGCAGCGAGATGAGGGCCCGGACCAGGGTGTTCCCCGGGAGGTGACGCCAGATCCAGCCGTACATGGTGCTCCCTCGACGTAGCGGACTGGGTTAAAGAGTAGACCCGCCGTCCACGGCTGCGGGGCAGGTCCGCTACTGCTGGCCGCCCGCCGACCGCAGTTCGGTGGTGCCGGAGTACCCGGGCAGGGTCAACTCGCCGCTCTCCTGGACCTTCCAGCCCAGCCCGTAGGCCTGGACGTACTGGAGGTAGTTGCGGATCGTCGGGTCCGCCTCGACGGCCGAGCGCAGGGCGTCGGTCCGCCCTACCGCCTTGACCACGTACGGCGGGGAGTAGACCCGGCCCTGGAGCAGCAGGGTGTTGCCGACGCAGCGGACGGCGCTGGTGGAGATCAGTCGCTGGTCCATCACCTGCACGCCCTCGGCGCCGCCCCGCCACAGCGCGTTGACCACGGCCTGGATGTCCTGCTGGTGGATGACCAGGTCGTTGACGCCGGGCTCGGGCACCCCGGGGATGCGCGCGGTGGCGTTCGGCGGCGCGTCGTTGAGGGTGACGGTCAGGCCGCCGCCCTGGAGCGGCTCCAGGGCCGCACCGGAGCGCAGGCCGTCCAGCCGCGCGGCGTCGGCGGGGTCGTGGCCCTGCTGCTCGGTGAGCTGCTGGGCGCGGGTCTGGAGGTCGGCGAGCTGGGACTGCGCCTGCTGGTTCTGCCCGCTGCGCTGGCGGATCACGTCACCGAGGCTGAGCAGCGAGTTGTCGGTCCGCAGGTCCGTGCCGCGGGCGGTCTGCGCGCTGATGTAGAAGAGCAGGCCGGCGAGCGCGAAGACGGCACAGGTCAGGGCACGTCCGACAATTCGGGTACCGGAGCGGCGGGTACGGGCCGTCTCAGGGGGAATCGACAAATTAGTCACCGTACCCTTATCTCCTCAAGACCCGCCGACCCACTACGCTAACGGACGCCGGTGGCATGTGGCGGAGCGGTCCCCAGGGCGTTCTCCACAGCCGGCCCGGCCGATTCCACCCGCTGCACGCCCGCGCGGTCTCACAGCGCATCGACAGGAGAGCTCCTCGTGCCGAAGTCTCGACTCCGCAAGAAGTCCGACTACACCCCGCCGACCACGGCCGCGGTGAAGATCAGTTCGGGCCGCAGTTGGGTCGCGCCGCTGATGCTGGCACTGTTCCTGATCGGCCTGGTGTGGATCGTCACCTACTACGTGACCAGTGGCACCTACCCGGTCGAGAGCTGGCGGAACTGGAACATCCTGGTCGGCTTCGGCTTCATCGCCGCCGGGTTCGGCGTCTCCACCCAGTGGAAGTGACGGCCCGCCCGTCCTGAGGCTCTGATTCGAGCCGTTCTCCGCCGCTTCGGATCGCTCGTCCCGGGGCGGCGGTCGGGCGTGCCCGGAGCCGGGCGGGGATCCGGGCGGTTCTCCCGATCATCGGACCGTCACGCTTATCCACATGGTTATCCACACTGGGGAAAAGTCTCCCCAGCCTGTGGATAACCTTCCCGGCCGGGGCCGTCCACAGCTGTGCACAACCCCCGGAGAATGGGAAATCCGCACAGCAGGACACGCGTAGAACAGCAGTCCACAACCAGCGGTCCGCACAGCCTGTGCACAACCCCGCACCCGCTGTGGACAAACGTCCGGGGTCAGGCCCCGTAGAGCGCCATCCCGGTCAGCAGCATCCCCGCCTCGACCGCCAGGGCGCCCGCCACCGCCAGCGCCTGGACCAGGCCGCGGCGCTCGCGCGGGGCGTACATCAGGCCGGCCGCGGTCAGCACGCCGAGCACCAGCCCGCCGACGTGCGCGCGCCAGTCGATGTTCGGGCGGGAGAAGGTGACGATCAGGTTGAAGACCAGGAACGCCATCGCCGGGCCGAGCGGGCCCTTGTTCCGCAGCTGCATCACGATCGTGGCGCCGATCAGCCCGAAGACCGCGCCGGAGGCGCCCACCGAGTTCATCCAGTCGCCGGCCACCAGGAAGGCGAAGGTGCTGCCGCCCAGGGCGGAGAGCAGGTAGAGGGCCAGGAAGCGCAGCCGGCCGAGCGCCTCCTCCAGCGAGGGGCCGAGCCAGAACAGCACCAGCATGTTCGTCCCGACGTGCCACCACTCCAGGTGCAGGAAGGCCGCGGTCAGCAGTCGGTACCACTGGTCCGGGCCGTCCGCGACGCCCGCCGGGCCGCCGAGGATGTCCCGCCCGGCGCTGAGCAGCGACCAGGTCTGGCCCAGCCGCGGGGTGAGCACGTAGGCCGCCAGTACCCAGACCACGATGTTGAGCCCGATCAGCACCCGGGTGACCAGCCCGCCGTCGGCGGCAAGGGCCCCACCGAAGCGGGTGGTCGCCTGCCGGGACCCGGCGTGGCCGCTGCCGACGCACTCCGGGCACTGGAAGCCCACCGAGGCGGTCACCATGCACTGCGGGCAGATCGGCCGCTCGCAGCGGGTGCAGGAGACCCCGGTCGGGGTCTGCGGGTGCCGGTGGCAGCCGGGCAGTCCGGCCTCCGGGGACCGATCGGCCGACGGCCGCGGCTCGTCCGGGAGCATCAGCGGTGTCCCCTTCCCGTACACGACCTCCGAAACCGCCAGCCTACTGCCGCGCCCCCGTTCCCGGACCGGCTCCCCCACATCCGCCCGCCCCGCAGGCCCGGCCCTCGGCCCTTCCCCGGCACGCCCTCACCACCCGCCCGCACCACGGAGCCCCGCGTACGGCCCACTCCGACATGCTTCCGGACAAATCAGGGTGCATGATCAGCATTCAGGTGGATATGTGCATAAAGGACGCCACCCAGGAGGAGAGACTCGTGAGCTTCACGGATTCGGCCCGAGAGACGGCCACCAGGACCCGGGACACCGCCGCACACTTCGCGGACGGCGCCAGACAGCGCCTCGGCCCGGCCTTGGACGCCGTCGGTCCGAAGGCCGCGCTGGCCGCCCACAATCTCCGGGTCCAGTACGACAGACATCTCGCCCCGCAGTTCGGACACGTCTTCGCCAGCCTGCCGCCGGAGGCCCAGCAGAACGTCCTGAAGGCCCTCCACCGGGCCCAGGAGGCCGCCCTGGCGGCCCGCCTGTCCGCCGCCCGGGCCACGGACCAGACCCGCGCCACCGTCGGCCCCAGGATCGCCCATGCGGTCGAGGAGGCCCGCGCCACCGTCGTCCCGGTGGCGCAGGAGGCCCAGGCGCGCGGCGCCGCCGCGCTGACCGCCCTCCACGGCAACGTCAGCTCGGCCGAGATCAGCAAGCTGGCCGCCCGGAACGCCCGGAAGGAGCACTGCAACCGCCTGGCCGCCGGCCTCGCCGTGGCCGGCCTGCTGGCGATCGGCGGCGGCATCGTGGCCTGGGAGTGGTGGCGTCGGCACAGCAACCCGGAGTGGCTGGTCGAGCCCCCGACCGGGCAGGAGTCCCGGCCGGCCGACGCGCACCCGGCGTCCGCCCCGGTGAACGGCTCCGAGTCGGACGCCACCGCCGAGCCGAGGGACGGGGGCCCGGCGGACGAGAACGACGGCCCCGCCGGCGAGGACGGCCCGAAGCCGCACTGACCATCCGGAAACACCCGAAACGCCGATCGGCCGCCGACCAGGTTCCTGGTCGGCGGCCGATCGACTACTGCTGTGAACTGTGGAGCATAGGAGACTCGAACTCCTGACATCTGCCTTGCAAAGGCAGCGCTCTACCAACTGAGCTAATGCCCCTCGACGGCACCGCGCGTGCCAACGGGCACTAGCGTACCGGTTTCCGGCGCGATTCCCAGCGCCGTCCCCCCGGAACGGTGCCATTCCCTGTGGTCGGCCGGTCCGGTTCGTCGACCGGGCCGGCCGGCCCGGGAGGCGCTGACGGGCGCCTCCGGAGTTCGTCGATCGTCAGATCGCCGAGGGCTCAGCGACCGGCCGGAACCGGGTCGGTGGCCTCGGTCCACAGGTCCTGCTCGGCGCGGTCCGCCTGGACCTGACGGTAGACAAAGAAGCCGCCGAGGGCGACCAGGGCGACCAGGAGAAGCTTCTTCACCGCGGGACCTCGTCCTTCGTGCGTTGGTGGACTCAAGAGCCGGATCCGGCCGGACTGACCGGGCCGACGAGTCCAGTTGTGTTTCGAGCGCGAACGGGCGGCCGAGTGCCAGACTGCCCTTGCGGCCGATGATACACACCGGTGTCCCAATCGTGACCAGCCGCCGTACGGCCAACCCGGCGGTGCGGTCCCAGGATTGACGCCACACCTCCTGGCGGCCGCTCCGGCCGCGCCCAAGACCGCCCCGGCGCCCCCGGTCAGGTGCGGCCGGCCGTTCCGTCCACGGGTCCGTCCGGCACCACCACCACGGCCGTGCCGTTCACCAGGTCCACCCTGGTCCGCGGCGGTGCCCCCTCGCCCTCCTCGTCCCGCAGCATCAGGGTGCTGCGGCGTTCGTCCAGCTCATGCTGCTTGCCCGCAGCGAACTGCGCGTGCAGCTGCTCGAATCCGGTGGCCGAGATCTGCCCCTCCCGGCCGGTCCCCCGCCAGGGCACCCAGCGGGCGCGGCCCGCCCGCAGCGCCAGCTGGTCGAGCGCCGCCAGCACCACCAGGGCGCAGACCAGTCCGGGAATGCTCATCGCCCAGAGCACCGCCATGTCGTCACCAACCCTCCACCGTCCCTCCCGGAGAACAGCGGGGGAGGGCGGGCGGTTCCCGGCCCGGCGACGGGGAACGTCGAAGGGCCCGGAGTGGATCACTCCGGGCCCTTCGGGGAGGTGGGCCTAACAGGACTTGAACCTGTGGCCTCTTCCTTATCAGGGAAGCGCTCTAACCGTCTGAGCTATAGGCCCTCACCGAACAGAAAGCGTACCCGACTCCGGCCGATACGCGAAAACGTCGAAGGGCCCGGAGTGGATCACTCCGGGCCCTTCGCGGTGGTGGGCCTAACAGGACTTGAACCTGTGGCCTCTTCCTTATCAGGGAAGCGCTCTAACCGTCTGAGCTATAGGCCCTTGCCGCACTGAAAGATTAGCGGACCGACGGCCGATCTCCCAAATCCGGGCCGGCCGGGGCCGCGGCGGCGCCCCCCGCGACCAGCTGCGGCGCAGCGGCGGCGGGGCGCAACAACCACTCCTCGCGGGTCGACGGCAGACCCGCCGTGCCCTCCTCGGTGCTGCGGACGGCGAGGACCTGGTTGATCCCGATCCGGTTCTGCTCGAAGGCGAGCGCGGAGGCCGCCATGTACAGCCGCCAGACCCGGGCCCGGCCGCGCCCGGCCAGCCGGACCGCCTCCGTCCAGTGCGCCTCCAGGTTGGCCACCCACTCGCGCAGGGTCAGCCCGTAGTGCTCGCGCAGCGACTCGACGTCCCGGACCTCGAAGCCGGCCTCCTCCAACCGGGCCACGGTGGAGCCGACGGGGGAGAGCTCGCCGTCCGGGAACACGTAGCGGTCGATGAACGGGCTGGTGCGGTGCGGCTCGCCGGGCACGTCGGGGCGGCGGGCGATCTGGTGGTTGAGCAGCCGGCCGCCGGGCACCAGCAGCCGGTACAGGCCCTCGGCGTAGACCCGGTACTGCTCGGAGCCGACGTGCTCGGCCATCCCGACGCTGGAGACCGCGTCGAAGGGCCCGTCGGCGATCTCCCGGTAGTCCTGGAGCCGGACCTCGACCCGGTCGGACAGCCCGGCCTCCTCGACCCGGGCGCGGGCCAGCGCGACCTGCTCCCGGGAGATGGAGACGCCGACCGCGGTGACCCCGTAGTGCTTCGCCGCGTGCAGCAGCAGCGAGCCCCAGCCGCAGCCGACGTCCAGCAGGCGCATCCCGGGGCGCAGGCCGAGCTTGCGGCAGATCAGGTCGAGCTTGGCCTCCTGGGCGGCCTCCAGGCTCTTCGCCTCCGGCGTCCAGTAGGCGCACGAGTAGACCATCGAGGAGCCCAGCACGATCCGGTAGAAGTCGTTCCCGACGTCGTAGTGGTGGCTGATGGCCGCGCGGTCCCGGCTGCGGCTGTGCAGCCGCCCGTCGGCCCTGCGGACCTCCTCGCGGGGCGGCTCGGGATCGAGGCCGACCGCTCCGGCCCGCAGCGCGGCGGCGAGCACCCGGCGGCCCCTGGCCCCGAGCACGTCGCGCGGCCCGAGGGCCAGGGTGCGGATCTCCGGCCGCTCGGCGAAGCGGGCGACGGCGGAGAGCGTCTCGTACAGGTCGGTGCCGGGGGCGAGTTCCAGGTCCCCCGCGACGTAGGCCCGGGCCAGTCCCAGCTCGTTCGGCTGCCAGATCAGCCGGCGCAGTGCCCGGCGGTTGCGCAGGACCACGGTGGGCGCGCCCGGCGGCCCGGCGACGCTGCCGTCCCAGACCTGCACCCGCAGCGGCACCGGGACCCCCAACAGCCCTTCCAGGGCCTCGACCAGTTGACCTGCGAGCTTCGCCACCGCGCGCCTCCGTCCAGTCGTCCTGCGGAACCTCAGCTGACCCGGTCGGGCGGACCGGGGGCGGCCTGCGGCACTCCCAGGCGCGGGAGGGGTGGCACCCAGCTAATCCCACCGCGGCCGCCCGGTCTCCGGACGGCGCGCCGCGGGCGGCCGGCTGTCACCCGAAATGCCGACGGGCCCCACCGGCTGGAACAGCCTGCGGGGCCCGCGCATTCCGTCCCCGGACGGAGAGCTGAGCGAGGGTCAGGATCCGGCCGGGATCAGTCCTCCTCGGCCAGGGTGAGCTCGACGCCGCCGGTGAAGCCGGCCGCCGCGTTGTAGATGAACGCGGAGAGCGTGGACAGGGCGGTCAGCAGGACGACGTCGACCACGGCGATCAGCGTGGTGAAGGTCATCACCTTGCCGAAGCCGATGTAGTCCATCAGGTTGAGGCCACCGCTGCTGTCCGAGCCGGTGACGTCCTTGAGGGTCTTGGTCAGCGAGTCGAAGACGCCGAGCGAGTCCAGCGTCATCCACAGCACGGCCGAGGCCACGATGATGATGATGCCGACGGCCAGCGACAGCAGGAAGCTGACCTTCATCACGGACCACGGGTCGACCTTGGTCACCCGCAGCCGGGCCTTGCGGGTCCGGCCGAGGCCGGTGCCGCCGACCGCGGGGGCGGCCCCGGCCGGGCGGCGCGCCGCCCC
>NZ_JAHSQD010000373.1 GCF_020103755.1 Streptomyces sp. LS1784 | reverse complement strand
GGTCGGCGTCGGCGGCGCTGACGTGCGCCTCGCCGACGGCGGCGGCCAGCGCCTTGAGGTCCTCGGCGGAGATCCGGGACGGGCGCAGCACGACCTCGTCGGCGCTCGGCCCGGGGGCGGCGTCGCCGGTGACGCCGAGGGCGGCGGCGAGCAGTCCCTTGATGTCGGCGGACAGCTCCTTGGCCAGGGCCGGGTCGCCCCAGGCGTTCCACTTCATCGGGGGGAGCGGAAGTGCGGCGCCGGCCGGTCCCGCTTGCGTCTCAGGTGCCATGCGTTACAGTTTCACACATCATGTCAAGTAGTAACGCCGAGCCCCAGACGCCGTCCCCGACACCCGGGGAGCGCAGCATCGACGACGCGATCCTGGACGCCGCCGCCGACCTGATCGTCCACCTCGGCGTGCGCCGGACCCAGTTGTCCGAGATCGCCCGCCGCGCCGGGGTCAGCCGCCCGACCGTCTACCGCCGCTGGCCGGACGTCCGGGCGGTGATCGGCGCGCTGCTCACCCGGGAGATCCTGACCACCCTGGAGGGCGCCGGGCTGGACGTCCACGACAGGGAGGCCCTCGTCGAGCGGGTCGTGGAGATCGCCGTCCGGCTGCGCGACCATCCGGTGCTCGGCGCGCTGCTGCACTCCGACGACTCCGACCTGCTGCTCCAGTACGTCGTCGAGCGGCTCGGTACCAGCCAGCGCGGCCTGCTGGAGGCGCTGAGCGCCGGCATCGAGCAGGGCCAGGCGCACGGCTCGATCCGGGCCGGCGAGCCGCTCGAACTGGCCGCCATGGTCCTGCTGATCGCCCAGTCCACCGTCCAGTCGCACCGCATGATCGCCTCCCTGCTGCCCGAGGCGGCCTGGCGGCGCGAACTGGCCAGAGCGCTGAACGGATACCTCGCGCCATGACCCCCACCGCAGGCCCGTACGCGGGCACCGGCCGGCTCGACGCCGTCCGACGGAAGCTGGAACTCGAAGCGCTCGGCGACGACGCCCGGATCGACCTCCTGGTCATCGGCGGCGGTGTCACCGGCGCCGGAGTGGCCCTGGACGCCGCCTCGCGCGGCCTGCGCACGGTGCTCGTCGAGGCCCGCGACCTGGCCTTCGGCACGAGCCGCTGGAGTTCCAAGCTGGTGCACGGCGGCCTGCGCTACCTCGCCTCCGGGCGGATCAAGGTGGCCCGGGAGAGCGCCGTCGAGCGCGGCGTGCTGATGACCCGCACCGCCCCGCACCTGATCCGGGCGCTGCCCCAACTGGTGCCGCTGCTCCCGGACCTGCTGCGCCCGGGCCAGGCCACGCTGATCCGTACGGGCTTCCACGCCGGGGACGCGCTGCGCCTGACGGCCGGCACCCCGGGTGCGCTGCTGCCCCGGATGCGCCGGATCGACGCCGGCCGGACCCGCCGCCTGGTGCCGGGCGTGCGGACGGACGGGCTGCGCGGCGCGCTGGTCGCCCACGACGGCCAACTCGTGGACGACGCCCGGCTGGTGGTCGCGCTGGCCCGCACCGCCGCGCAGTACGGGGCGAGCGTGCTGACCAGGGTGCGCGCCGAGCAGGTCACCGGCACCTCGGCCCGGCTGGTCGACACCCTGACCGGGCGGGAACTGGAAGTCCGGGCCAACGCGGTGGTCAACGCCACCGGCGTCTGGGCGGGCGACGTGGACACCTCGATCAGGCTCCGGCCCAGCCGCGGCACCCACCTGCTGGTGGACGCGCAGGCGCTCGGCAACCCGACCGCCGCCCTCACCGTGCCGGTGCCCGGCTCCACCAGCCGGTTCGTCTTCGCCCTGCCGCAGCAGCTCGGCCGGGTCGCGATCGGGCTGACCGACGAGGACGCCCCGGGCCCGATCCCGGACGAGCCGCAGCCCACCGAGGCCGAGCTCTCCTTCCTCCTCGACACCGTCAACGCCGCCCTCGCCACCGCCCTGACCAGGGCGGACGTGCGCGGCGCCTACGCCGGGCTGCGCCCGCTGATCGACACCGGGGACGGCAACACCGCGGACATCTCCCGCGAGCACGCGGTGCTGGAGAGCCCGTCCGGGGTGATCACCGTGGTCGGCGGCAAGCTCACCACCTACCGCCGGATGGCCGAGGACGCGGTGGACGCCGCCGTCCGGCTGCGCGGTCTGTCCGCCCGCGCCTGCTGGACGGCCCGGTTGCCGCTGATCGGCGCCCCCGGCCACCGGGAGAGCCGCCTGCTGTCCGCCGGCCGGGTGCCCGCCTCGCTGCTCGCCCGCCACGGCGGTGCGGCCCACGAGGTGCTGGCGGCGGGGGAGTCGACGCCGATCGCGGAGGACCTGGACGTGACCTGCGCCGAGGTCGCCTACGCCGTCACCCACGAGGGCGCGCTGGACGCCGCCGACGTGCTCGACCGCCGCACCAGGCTCGGGCTGGTCGCGGAGGACGCCGAGCGGGCCCGGAAGGCGGTCGAGGAGATCGTGGCGGAGCGCCTCGGGGAGGGGCTGGAAGGCTGACGTCGCAGGAGGGACGAGGCGTCAGGAGGGCTGATGCCTCAGGACGCGGCCCGGGGGAAGGGGGCGAGGTCCGGCTCCACCCAGGCGGTCCGGGCCTGCTCGCCCGCGAGCGTCTGCGGACGGTAGTGGCGGGCGAGCAGGTTCTTGTCGAGCAGCTCGGGGTGGCGGGCCGTGAACGCGTCGAAGTCCGCGGCGTCCCCGGTGTGCAGGCCGCCGGTGTGCCGGGCCACCAGCTCGACCCAGGCCCGGGTCATGGTGACGTGGAACTTCTGCGGCGCGCCGGCCTTGGTGGCGGTACGCCGGATGCCGTCGCCGACCAGGTCGAGGGCGGCGGTGGCGCCGTGGCGGCGCACGGCGAGCCAGGTCAGCCGGACGTGCTGGGGGTGGCCGAAGCGTTCGGCGCCGGTCATCACCTCCCGCAGCAGGTCGTCGAAGGTGCTGGGAGTCACGGGGGAGGTCATGCGGCGGCTTTCGTCGTGGGGGTCCGGCCCGGAATCGTAAGGTTTTCCGGCATTCGTGGGCAAACCGCCCGAACGGAGGGTTTCAGCGCGCCGTGTGCTCGGGCATCGGGTGTTCGGCGCCGGACAGCTCCAGGACGCAGGAGAGCGGGTGCTCGGCCAGGCCGGTGCGGTCCAGCCGGACCGCGAGCGGCTTCGGCGGCTCCTCGGCGACCTGGGCGGCGAGGGTCAGCGGGTAGTCGCCGTGCCCGTGGACCCGGTGGAAGGCGCACTCCTTGCCGTCGACCAGCAGCTCGGTCTCGGTGATCCAGCCGGACCGGACGTTGACGGTCACCGAGTGCCCGCCCCGGTCGAGGTGGAAGCTGTACCGCTGGCGCATCGGAACCTCCGGCGACAGGGCCTTGACGAGGGGAAATCCACTGCCAGTCTAGGGCGGTCGGCGGTTAGGGTGCTCGCCATGCGAAGCGCAGCGGGCGGCCTGCGGCCGTGCGGGCCGGACGACGAGGTGGCGGAGGACGAGTACGTCCTCGGCCTGTACCGGGTGCCCGTGAAGGCGAGGACGGGCCGCAAGGCGGGCCCGGCGCCGCAGACCGGGCGGCTGGAGGCCTACGCCGACGGCGGCGCGCTGCGGGCCGTCGTGCGCCGACTGGGCGAGCGGAGCCTGCCCACCCTCGCCCGGCATGAGCCGGACCTCGACTTCAGCAGCCGCATCAGGCAGCCGTCGATGGCCGCGCTGGTCCGGGAGATCGAGCGGGTGGACGTGGCCCGGCTCCCGGCGGGCGAACGCGAGGTGCTGGGCCTGCTGCTGGACTGGGGCCGCCGGGCGCTGGCGGAGAACGGCGCGCTGCGGATCGAGATCGACGCCGTCCAGTGAGCCTGCGCCGCCCGTCTGCGCCTCCCGTGTGCGGCCCCCGCATTCGGTTCCCGGGTGCGACCCGGAGAAATTCCCGGGGCGGGCCCGACTCCCGGCGGATTCTCGTGATCTCTACAGTGTTGTAGATTCGTCCACAGGGAGAGACCAGAGGAGGGCATTGTGGGAGTTTCGCTGGCCAAGGGCGGCAACGTCTCGCTGAGCAAGGAGGCGCCCGGTCTGAGCGCCGTGATCGTCGGTCTCGGCTGGGACGTGCGCACCACCACCGGGGCCGACTACGACCTGGACGCCAGCGCGCTGCTGTGCAACGCGCTGGGCAAGGTGGTCTCGGACCAGCACTTCGTCTTCTTCAACAACCTGCGCAGCCCCGAGGGCTCGGTCGAGCACAGCGGCGACAACCTGACCGGCGGCGGAGACGGGGACGACGAGCAGATCAAGGTCGACCTGGACCGCGTCCCGGCCGACGTGGCCAAGGTGGTCTTCCCGGTGTCGATCTACGACGCCGACGCCCGGCTGCAGAACTTCGGCCAGGTGCGCAACGCGTTCATCCGGATCGTCAACCAGGCCAACGGCCTGGAGATCGCGCGCTACGACCTGACCGAGGACGCCTCGACCGAGACCGCGATGGTCTTCGGCGAGCTGTACCGCAACGGCAACGAGTGGAAGTTCCGCGCCATCGGCCAGGGCTACGCCTCCGGCCTGCGCGGCATCGCGACGGACTACGGCGTCAACGTCTGATCGTCGTCGGGATCCGGTCGCCCGGCGCGGGTCGACGGGGTTTCGGCGGTCTCGGCAGGCGCTCGGCCGGTGCGGCCGAGCGCCTGGCCGCCGAAACCCCCGCCTCCGGTGAGCTGTTGCCGCCACCAGGCGGTCATGCCCGGCTCGTCCATCCCTGACCAGTCCGGCGCATCGGTGACCTGGGCCCGGCCGAGAGTGCGGCCCAGCTCCACCAACTCCCGCCCGGCCGCCGTCCGTTCACGGTCGTAGGCGGCCAGCAGTGCCGGCCAGGAGCCGGCCTCCCGCCCCGCCAGCTCGAAGGCGTGCGCGTCCTGCATCGCCTTCACCACGCCGCTGGTGTTGTGCGGGCGCACCACGGTGGCCGCGTCCCCGCCGATCAGCAGTCGGCCGGCCGTGCGGCGCGGGGCCGCCAGGTCGTAGATCGGCTGCAGGAAGGTCCGCTCGCGCGGGGTCAGCGTGACCAGGGCGGCCCAGTACGGCGGCAGGTGCCGCTCCGCCAGCTGCCGCAGCTCGTCCAGCTGCGGGTCGGTGAGGCTGCCCGCCGGGATGCTGGTCGGGCCGTCCAGCCTCAGCCAGGCGGGGGTGGGGGCGTAGAAGACCCAGTTCACCTGGGTGCGGCCGGGCTCGACCCCGGGGATGCGGTAGATCACCACCTGGCCGCCGGGGTAGCAGGCGGTGATGCACTGCTCCTGCGGCCAGGGCGCCGCACCGCCGGGCAGCTCGGCCAGCAGGGCGGCGTCGTAGCTGCCGCGCCAGCACACGTACCCGGCGTACTCGGGCCCGGCCTGCGGGCAGACGGCGGCGCGGACCACCGAGCGGTAGCCGTCGGCGCCGATCACCAGGTCGTACGCCTCGCGGCCGCCGCCGGCCTGCTCGGTCCAGGCGCCGCCCTGCCCGTTGCCGACGGCCGTCACGGTGGTGCCCAGCCGGAACTCGACCTGCCCGGGCGCCCGTTCGCGCAGCGCCTGCCAGAGCACGCCCCAGTGGTGCGAGTGGAACGGGAAGGGCTGGGCCCAGAGCAGTCGCCCGCAGCCGTCCGGTCCGTCCCCCTTGCCGGCCGCGCTCCGGGTGACCCAGCGGCGGACGGTGAGGCGGTGGCGGCGGGTGTCCGCGTCGAGGTGTCCGGCCCGGACCAGTTCGTCGAAGCGGTCGTCGTGGGTGCACAGCCCCACGCCGCGGTCCTCCAGCCGGCCGGGGCTGCGTTCCAGCACGACCACCCGTTCCGCGCCGAGCCGGGCGGCGGCACCGGCGAACGCGCTCCCGGCGATGCTGCCCCCGACCACGGCCACCGAGCCACCCCGCACGGTCGCTCCTCTCCCGAGCACGCGTTGTCCGGGGCACGACGATACGCCGACGGCCGGGCCCGGGCGCAGGGTTCTCGCCCATCCGGAGAAGCCCCGGCCGGAGGCCCCCGCTCCTTATGCAACTAGTTGCATACCCGGCCGCACGTCCCCTACTCTGCGGTAACAACCGCCCCCGGACCGCGCCCCAGGAGACGTCGATGAGCGCCCACCCCGGCAGCAGCCGCTACCCGCACCTGCTCAGCCCGCTCGACCTCGGCTTCACCACCCTGCCCAACCGCGTGATCATGGGCTCGATGCACGTCGGTCTGGAGGAGGCTCCCGGCGGCTACGAGCGGATGGCCGCCTTCTACGCCGAGCGGGCCCGCGGCGGCGTCGGCCTGATCGTCACCGGCGGCATCGCCCCCAACGAGGCCGGGCGCCCCTGGGAGGGCGGCGCGATGCTGACCACCGAGGAGGAGGCCGACAGGCACCGGGTGGTCACCGACGCGGTGCACGCCGCCGGCGGGCGGATCGCCCTCCAGATCCTGCACTTCGGCCGCTACGCCTACCACCGCGACCTGGTCGCTCCCAGCCCGGTCCAGGCCCCGATCAGCCCCTTCGTGCCCAACGAGCTCACCGCCGAGCAGGTCGAGCAGACCATCGAGGACTTCGCCCGCTGCGCCGAACTCGCCCGCCGCGCCGGGTACGACGGCGTCGAGATCATGGGCTCCGAGGGCTACCTGATCAACGAGTTCATCGTCGCCGCGACCAACCACCGCGAGGACGAGTGGGGCGGTGCGTACGAGCGGCGGATGCGCTTCCCGGTGGAGATCGTCCGCCGGGTCCGCGAGCGGGTCGGCGAGGACTTCGTCATCGTCTACCGCCTCTCCATGCTCGACCTGGTGCCAGGCGGCTCCACCCTGGACGAGGTCGTGCAGCTCGCCCAGGCCGTCGAGGCCGCCGGGGCGACCATCATCAACAGCGGCATCGGCTGGCACGAGGCCCGCATCCCCACCATCGCCACCTCGGTGCCGCGCGGCGCCTTCGCCTGGGTGACGAAGAAGGTGATGGGAAAGGTCGGCATCCCGCTGGTCGCCACCAACCGCATCAACACCCCCGAGATCGCCGAGCAGTTGCTCGCCGAGGGCAGCGCCGACCTGGTCTCGATGGCCCGGCCGCTGCTCGCCGACGCCGACTTCGTCGCCAAGGCGCGGGACGGCCGCGCCGAGGCCATCAACACCTGCATCGGCTGCAACCAGGCCTGCCTCGACCACACCTTCAGCCTCCGGATCACCTCCTGCCTGGTCAACCCGCGCGCCTGCCACGAGACCGAACTCGTCCTCGGTGCGACCCAGTTGCGCAAGCGGATCGGCGTCGTCGGGGCGGGCCCGGCCGGCCTCGCGTTCGCCGTCTCCGCCGCCGAGCGCGGCCACGACGTCACCCTGTACGACGCCGCCGAGGCGATCGGCGGGCAGCTGAACATCGCCCGGCGCATCCCCGGCAAGGAGGAGTTCGACGAGACGCTGCGCTACTTCCGCACCCGGCTGGCCGAGTTGGCCGTCACGTTGCGGCTCGGCGCGACCGTCACCGCCGAGCAGCTGGCCGAGCAGGGCCACGACGAGATCGTCCTCGCCACCGGCGTCACCCCGCGAACCCCCGCCGACATCCCGGGAATCGACCACCCCAGCGTGCTCGGCTACCTCGACGTGCTGCGCGACGGCGCGCCGGTCGGCGAACGGGTCGCCATCCTCGGCGCGGGCGGGATCGGCTTCGACGTGGCCGAGTTCCTCACCGACCCGGGCGACGCCGCAAGCCTCAACCCGCCCGTGTTCCAGGCCAAGTGGGGCATCGACCCGGAGTACCGAGAGCGCGGCGGCCTGCGCGTCCCGGAGCGGCCGAAGCCCCCGCGCAGCGTGCACCTGCTCCAGCGCAGGACCGGCAAGGTCGGTGCCGGCCTCGGCAAGACCACCGGCTGGATCCACCGCACCGAGCTCAAGCACCGCGGCGTGGTGATGGTCCCCGGCGTCACGTACGACCTGATCGACGACGCCGGCCTGCACATCACCGTGGACGGCGAGCGCCGACTGCTGCCCGTGGACACCGTCGTGCTCTGTACCGGCCAGGAGCCGCGCCGCGACCTGCACGAGGCGCTGCGCGAGCGCGGCCTGACGGTGCACCTGATCGGCGGCGCCGACGTGGCCGCCGAACTGGACGCCAAGCGCGCCATCAAGCAGGGCACCGAGCTGGCCGCGGCCATCTGAGGCCCCGTGCATCAGTCGTCCTGCCGAGCGGTGACAAGAACAACTCCTGCCTGACCGTCCTGCCCGAACGCGGCACCGCCGACCCCGGCCGGCTGCGCGCCGTGCTCGCCCGGCACGCCGCCGCGCCCGCCCGGGGCTGAGCCCG
>NZ_JAHSQD010000372.1 GCF_020103755.1 Streptomyces sp. LS1784 | reverse complement strand
CCACCACCAGCGGCAGCCCCTGCCCGGCCAGCCGCTCGGCCACCGGCCGCCAGCCGAGGTCCAGCGTCTTCGGCGCCGGGCCGAGCTTCCTGCCCGCCACCCGCCAGGGCTGCTCGACCAGCGCCACGGTGATCCCGCGCGCCGGCAGCCTCCCCGCCAGTGCCACCAGGTCCCGGGCCTCGATCCCGCCGCCCGCACCGTGGCCGAGCGCCAGTACGGCCTCGGGCTCCGCGGCCCGGTGGTAGCTGATCCGGGCCTCCCCGGCCTCGGTGGGGACCAGTTCGGTGGTGCTCATCTCGACGTCTCCAGGAACGTTCGGCACGGGTCAGAACAGGGTGGTCTCGTACTCGACCTCGGCCCACGGCTCCTTGAGCTCCGGGCCGTTGTTGCGGATGCTGCCGACCGCCGGCGACACCGGGGCGGCCAGCAGCGCGCCCGGCGGCGGGGGTGTCAGCAGCCTGCGCAGCCCGTCCGGGTCGGTCAGCCGCGGGTCCAGCCACTCGTCCCAGTCCTGCGGGTCCAGGAACAGCGGCATCCGCTCGTGGATCGGCGCCAGCGCCTCCTCGGCGTCCGTGGTGACGACGGTGAACGTCACCAGCCAGGCCTCCGGGTGCCCGGGCGGCACCGCCCGGTTGCGCCAGAACTCGTACAGCCCGGCCAGCGCCAGCGGGCTGCCGTCCGCCCGGGAGACGAAGTACGGCTTCTTGCGCGCCTTGCCGCGCTCCCCCGGGACCGTCTGCCACTCGTAGTAGCCGTCCACCGGCAGGATGCACCGGCGTGCGGCGAAGGCCTGCCGGTACGAGGGCTTCTCGTGCACCGTGTCCGACCGGGCGTTGATCATCTTCACCGCCGTCTCGGCGGAGTCCGACCACTGCGGCACCAGCCCCCAGCGCAGCACCCGCAGCTGCCGCACCGGCCGCGGCCGGTCCCTGCCCAGCCGCTCCAGCACCACGAACGCGCTGTCGGTCGGCGCGACGTTCCAGTTCGGGTCCAGGGTCTCCTCGGGGTCCCAGTGCTCGACGTCGAACAGCTCGACGACGTCCTCGGGCTTGCTGCTGGCTGCGAACCGACCGCACATGCGGGCCAGCTTGCCATGCCGCCGGTCCTCAGGACCTGTTCGTCCCCGGCCCGGAACCGCCCGCTCCCGCCCGCCCGTCCCCGCATGGGAGGCTGCCCCGAACGGCCCAATGCGACGGCCCAGTGCGACGGACGGAGGCGGAGAGACACCGATGAACGCGAACGACCAGACCCTCGGCGACCTGTGGAACCAGGTGGCCGGCACCCAGACCGCCCCGCCCGGCTGGCTGGTCCTGGCCACCGGCGCCGCCGCCCTGCTCGCCGTCCTGGCCCGCCCGCTGTGGCACGTCGCCCGCAACGCCGTGACCATCGCCCACGAGGGCGGCCACGGCCTGATCGCCCTGGTCACCGGCCGCAAGCTGGCCGGCATCCGGCTGCACTCGGACACCTCCGGACTCACCCTCTCCTACGGCCGCCCCACCGGCCCCGGCATGGTCCTCACCGCCGCCGCCGGCTACACCGCCCCCGCCCTGCTCGGCCTCGGCTGCGCCGCCCTGCTCGCCGCCGACCGGATCACCCTGCTGCTCTGGCTGGCGATCGTGCTGCTGCTCGCCCTGCTCCTGCGCATCCGCAACGCCTTCGGCTTCCTCAGCGTGCTGGTCGCCGGCGGCGCCTTCTTCCTGGTCTCCTGGTTCGGCAGCGCCGAGGTCCAGGCCGGCTTCGCCTACCTCGGCTGCTGGTTCCTGCTCTTCGGCGCCGTCCGCCCCGTCCTGGAACTCCAGCACCAGCGCCGGATCGGCTGGGCCCGCGACTCCGACGCCGACCAGCTCGCCCGGCTCACCCACGTCCCCGCCCTCGCCTGGGTCACCGTCTTCCTGCTCGTCGCCCTCGCCTGCCTCGCCCTCGGCGCCGCATGGCTGCTCCAGCCCCTGCAGTAGCCCCCGGCCCCCGCCCGCCGTCCGGCCGCCGCCGAGGCCGTTCCGGTGCGGCCCCTAGACTTGCCCCATGACCGAGACCCTGTGGCCCGCCCCCGTCGCGACCAGCCCCGTCGACGCCACCGTCACCATCCCCGGCTCCAAGTCGGTCACCAACCGGGCCCTGGTGCTGGCGGCACTCGCCGACGGGCCGGGCTGGGTGCGCCGCCCGCTGCGCAGCCGCGACTCCCAGCTGATGGCCGACGGCCTGCGCGCCCTCGGGGTCACCATCGAGGAGAAGGTCAACAACGACTCCGGCGGCACCGGCGGCGGCGAGGCCTGGCGGGTCATCCCCGCCCCCGCGCTGCTCGGCCCCGCCTCGGTCGACGTCGGCAACGCCGGCACGGTGATGCGCTTCCTGCCCCCGCTCGCCGTCCTCGCCGACGGCCCGGTGCACTTCGACGGCGACCCGCGCTGCTACGAGCGCCCCCAGCACGGCGTGATCAACGCCCTGCGCGCGCTCGGCGCCCGGATCGAGGACGGCGGCCGCGGCGCCTTCCCGCTCACCGTGCACGGCACCGGCTCGCTGGACGGCGGCCCGGTCGAGCTGGACGCCTCCTCCTCGTCCCAGTTCGTCTCCGCGCTGCTGCTCTCGGGCGCCCGCTACAACCACGGCATCGAGGTCCGCCACGTCGGCGGCCCGGTTCCGTCGCTGCCGCACATCCGGATGACGGTGGAGATGCTGCGGCTGGCCGGCGCCCAGGTCGACGCCCCCGAGGACGGCGGCGAGAAGGACGTCTGGCGGGTCACCCCCGGTGCCCTGCTCGGCCGCGACCTGGTGGTCGAGCCGGACCTCTCCAACGCCGCGCCGTTCTTCGCCGCCGCCCTGGTCACCGGCGGCCGGGTCACCGTGCGGGACTGGCCCAAGCACACCACCCAGCCCGGCGACCAGCTGCGCGAGATCTACACCCGGATGGGTGGCGCCTGCGAGTTCACCGACGAGGGCCTCCAGTTCACCGGCACCGGCCGGATCCACGGCATCGAGGCCGACCTGCACGACGTCGGCGAGCTCACCCCGGTGATCGCCGCGGTCGCCGCGCTCGCCGACTCCGAGTCCCACCTGTACGGCATCGCCCACCTGCGCCTGCACGAGACCGACCGGCTCGCCGCGCTCGCCAAGGAGATCAACGACCTGGGCGGCGACGTCACCGAGACCGAGGACGGCCTGCGGATCCGCCCGCGCCCGCTGCACGGCGGCATCTTCCACACCTACGAGGACCACCGGCTCGCCACCGCCGCCGCCGTCCTCGGCCTCGCCGTGCCCGGCGTCGAGGTCGAGAACGTGGCCACCACCGCCAAGACCCTGCCCGACTTCCCCGGGATGTGGTCCGAGCTGCTCGGCGGAGCGGCGGCGGGCGTCTGAGCGGAGACTGAGCACATGCGCCGCTACGGCAAGGACGCCGACGAGGACGACATCCGCAACCGCCCCGCCCGCCGGGGCTCCCGGCCGCGGACCCGGATCCGACCCAAGCACGAGGACGCCGCCGAGGCGATGGTGCTGACCGTCGACCGCGGCCGGATCACCTGCCTGGTCGACCCGGGAACGAAGCAGGAGCGCGAGGTCGTCGCCATGAAGGCCCGCGAGCTGGGCCGCAAGGGCGTCGTCGTCGGCGACGTGGTCAACCTGGTCGGCGACCTCTCCGGGGACGCCGACACCCTCGCCCGGATCGTCCGGGTCGAGGAGCGCAGCTCGGTGCTGCGGCGCACCGCGGACGACGACGACCCGTACGAGCGGATCGTGGTCGCCAACGCCGAGCAGCTGGCCATCGTCACCGCCCTGGCCGACCCGGAGCCGCGTCCCCGGCTGATCGACCGCTGCCTGGTGGCGGCCTACGACGCGGGCATGGAGCCGCTGCTGGTGCTCACCAAGTCCGACCTCGCCCCGGCCTCGACGCTGCTGGACTCCTACGCGTCACTGGGCATCACGTACGTGGTCACCCGCCGCGACGAGCTGGAGACCACCGGCGCCGAGGCCGTGCGCGAGCACCTGCGCGGGCTCTCCACGGTGTTCATCGGCCACTCCGGCGTCGGCAAGACCACCCTGGTCAACGCGCTCGTCCCGGACCGCCAGCGGCAGACCGGGCACGTCAACGCGGTCACCGGCCGCGGCCGGCACACCACCGTCTCCGCCCTGGCCCTGCGGCTGCCCCCGCCGCCCGGCGCCAAGCCGGGCTCGAAGAAGGCGCTGAACTCCGGCTGGGTGATCGACACCCCCGGCTTCCGCTCCTTCGGCCTCTCGCACATCGACCCGTCCCGGGTCATCCACGCCTTCCCCGACCTGGAGCCCGGCACCGTCGACTGCCCGCGCGCGTGCAGCCACGACGAGCCGGACTGCGCGCTGGACGCGTGGGTCGCGGACGGCCACGCCGAGGCCGCCCGGCTCTACTCGCTGCGCCGTCTGCTGGCCAGCAAGGAGGGCGAGGTCGACTGAGCCCGGCCGCCCTTCGCCACTGCCTGAGGTTGGTGGCCCGTTCGAGGTGTCGGAGCGGGCTCACCTGGCGATCATAGGAAAGTCGGGCCATCGCGGTCCGACCGTCGATCGACAGGGAGGGCACGCGATGGCATGGGCCCTGGTGGTCCTGGCCGGCCTGCTGGAGACCGGCTTCGCGGTCAACCTCAAGCTCAGCGAGGGCTTCACCAAGCTCTGGCCCACCATCAGCTTCTGCGTGTTCGCCCTCGGCAGCTTCGGCCTGCTCACCCTCTCCCTGAAGACCCTGCCGGTCGGCCCCGCCTACGCGGTGTGGACGGGCATCGGCGCGGCCGGCACCGCGGTCTACGGCATGGCCTTCCTGGGCGAGAGCACCTCGGTGCTCAAGCTGGTCTCGATCTCGCTGGTGATCGCCGGCGTCGTCGGCCTCCAGCTCAGCACCGCGGCGCACTGAACGGCCGGGCGCCCGCACCCGTTCCGTCCCGCCCCGCGAGCCCGGCTGTGCCGATCGGGGGAGGCTCGCTAGGGTTTCCGGCATGGCCGACTACCACGACGACCTCCGACTCGCCCATGTCCTCGCCGACTCGGCCGACTCGGTCACACTGGAGCGCTTCCGCGCGCTCGACCTGAAGATCGAGACCAAGCCCGACCTCACCCCGGTGAGCGACGCCGACAAGGCCGCCGAGGAACTCGTGCGCAGCGTGCTCCAGCGCGCCCGCCCGCGCGACGCCGTCCTCGGCGAGGAGTTCGGCCTCCAGGGCTCGGGCCCGCGCCGCTGGGTGATCGACCCGATCGACGGCACCAAGAACTACATCCGCGGTGTCCCGGTCTGGGCCACCCTGATCGCCCTGCTGGAGGACGGCCCGGACGGCGTCGAGCGCCCGGTGGTCGGCATCGTCTCGGCCCCCGCGCTCCAGCGCCGCTGGTGGGCGGCCAAGGGCCTCGGCGCGTTCGGCGGCCGCAGCCTGGCCAAGGCCTCCCGGCTGCACGTCTCCGGCGTCTCCCGGATCGAGGACGCGTCCTTCTCGTACTCCTCGCTCACCGGCTGGGAGGAGCGCGGCCGCCTCGACCCGTTCCTGGACCTCACCCGCGCCTGCTGGCGCACCCGCGCCTACGGCGACTTCTGGTCCTACATGATGGTCGCCGAGGGCGCCGTCGACATCGCCGCCGAGCCCGAGCTGTCGCTGTGGGACATGGCGGCCAACTGCATCATCGTCGAGGAGGCCGGCGGCCGCTTCACCGGCCTGGACGGCATCCCCGGCCCCGGCGGCGCCGACGCGGTCGCCTCCAACGGGCTGCTGCACGAGGAAGCCCTGCGCCGGCTGAGCGTCTGACCGTGGTCGCGGCCCCTTGACCGGTGGGAGCCGGTCGAGGGGCCGCCGCTCTGTCCGGCCCGGCGCTACTGCTTGCGCAGCTCCCGGACCGCCGCGTCCAGCCGCTGCCCGAAGTCGGCGTCGGCCTTGCGGAAGTTGTCGACCGCCCGCTCCACGATGTCCTCGCGGTCGGCGGAGACCTTGGCGATGAAGCCCGACAGGTTGGCGATCAGGCGCTGCTTCTCCTCCTCGGAGAACAGCCGGTACAGGTCGCCGGCCTGCACGAAGTCGTCGTCCTCGGCGTGCGACGGCGCGACGTGGTTGCCGGTGAGGCCGTCGACGGCGGTCGCGGCCCACAGCGGACGGCCGGTCTGCACCGGGCCGCCGAAGCTGTTCGGCTCGTAGTTCTTCTGACGGCCGTGGCGGCCGTCGTACAGGTAGCCGTCCCGGCCGTTGGTACGGGCCTCGGTGGCGTGCGGGCGGTTCACCGGCAGGTGGTCGGCGTTGATGCCGACCCGGTAGCGGTGGGCGTCGGCGTACGCGAACAGGCGGCCCTGGAGCATCTTGTCCGGGGACGGGCCGATGCCGGGCACGAAGTGCGCCGGGGAGAAGACCGACTGCTCGACCTCGGCGAAGACGTTGTCGGGGTTGCGGTTGAGCTCCAGCCGGCCGATCTCGATCGGCGGGTAGTCGGCGTGCGGCCAGACCTTGGTCAGGTCGAAGGGGTTGAAGCGGTAGTTCGCCGCGTCGGCCGCGGGCATGATCTGGACCTGCACCGTCCAGCTGGGGAACTCGCCGCGCTCGATCGACTCGCGAAGGTCGCGCTGGTGGCTGTCCGGGTCCTCGCCGGCGAGGGTGTTGGCCTCGGCCTGGGTGAGGTTGCGGATGCCCTGGTCGGTCTTGAAGTGGTACTTGACCCAGAAGTGCTCGCCGGCCTCGTTCTGCCACTGGTAGGTGTGCGAGCCGTAGCCGTTCATGTGCCGGTACGAGGCCGGGATGCCCCGGTCGCCGAACAGCCAGGTCACCTGGTGGGTGGCCTCGGGCGACAGGCCCCAGAAGTCCCAGACGTTGTCCGCCTCCTGCGAGCCGGTGTACGGGTCGCGCTTCTGGGTGTGGATGAAGTCGGGGAACTTGATGGCGTCCTTGATGAAGAACACCGGGGTGTTGTTGCCGACGAGGTCGTAGTTGCCCTCCTCGGTGTAGAACTTCAGCGCGAAGCCGCGCGGGTCGCGCACCGCGTCGGCCGCGCCGAGGTTGCCCGCCACGGTGGAGAACCGCAGGAAAACCTCGGTCTGCTTGCCGATCCCGGACAGGAACGCCGCCCGGGTCCAGGGCGTCACGTCGGCGGTCACGGTGAAGGTGCCGTACGCACCCGCCCCGCGGGCGTGCACCACGCGCTCCGGAATCCGCTCGCGGTTGAAGTGCGCGAGCTTCTCGAACAGCAGCTGGTCCTGGATGAGCGCCGGGCCCCCGACGCCCGCCGTCTCGGTGTTCTGGTTGTCGGCGACGGGGGCACCCGCCTCCGTGGTCAGGGTCGGGCGCTGCTCGTCCTGGGTCGTCATGGGAGTGCCTCCGCGGTATCCGGTCGTGATGACACGATCCTAACTTGGACTTCGTCCAAGTCAACACTGGAACCAATCTCAGAGCGTGACCTACTCTGGATGGCATGAGCGACCTGCTGGAGAGACTGCGCGGAAGAGGCTGGCGGCTGACCTCGCAACGCCGGGTCGTGGCCGAGGTCCTGGACGGCGAGCACGTCCACCTCACCGCGGACGAGGTGCACGCCCGGGCGACGGCCCGGCTGCCGGAGATCAGCCGCGCCACCGTCTACAACACGCTCGGCGAACTCGTCGCCCTCGGCGAGGTCCTGGAGGTGGCCACCGACGGCCGCGCCAAGCGCTACGACCCCAACGCGCACCGCGCCCACCAGCACCTGGTCTGCTCGGGCTGCGGCGCGATCCGCGACGTCCACCCTCAGGGCGACCCGCTCGCCGCCCTCCCCGCCGCCGAGCGCTTCGGCTTCACCGTCACCGCCGCCGAGGTCACCTACCGCGGCCTGTGCCCGAACTGCCGCGCGTAGCCGACCGATTGCCCGGCTACGCGCTCAACTCCGCGTTCAGCGCGCCCAGGAGCCGACCGGCCCGTTCGGCCACCTCGGCCGGCCCGTAGTCGATCGCCCGCCGGCACCAGTTCTCCGCCTGCGTCGGCTCCCCGCGGCGCAGCGCGAGCAGCGCCAGGCGCAGCGCCGCCCGGCCGTGCCCGGCGTCGGCGGCCCGGGTGTACCAGAGCATCGCCTCGGCCTCGCTGTCCTGCCGGGCCAGCAGCAGTCCGAGGTTGAACGCGGCGCTGCGGCTGCCCGCCTCGGCGGCCCGCCGGTACAGGCTCTCGGCGATCTCCAGCGCCCCGCGCTCGGCCGCCCGCACACCCATCCGCACCTGCGCCCGGCGGTGCCCGGCGTCGGCCGCCAGCGCGTACCAGTGCTCGGCCTCGGCGTCCGCGTCCCCGCGCCGGTCCAGCAGCGAGGCCAGCCG
>NZ_JAHSQD010000371.1 GCF_020103755.1 Streptomyces sp. LS1784 | reverse complement strand
CCCTGGTCGACGGCGCGGCGGCCGTCGGTGCGCGGCGGGCCGCCGAGGTGGTCGCGCTGCTCTCCGAGGAGCCACCGCGTGCGCTCGGCGACGACCTCGGCGCGGTCTGGCGGACCGTACGGAACTCCCGCGACCCCTACGCCGGCCGCTGGCGCGAGGAGGTACGCCGACTGCTGCGCGCCACCTCCGACGAGCCCGCCACCGACCTCCCCGACGCCACCGCCGTCGGCCTCGTCGTCGCCCTGGCCTTCCCCGAACGCATCGCCCGCGCCCGGGTGGAGCGGCCCGCCCCCGGCGAGCGCAGCCCATACCTGATGGCCTCCGGGACGGCCGCCGAACTCGCCCCCGGCACCACGCTGGGCGCCCTGCCCTGGCTCGCCGTCGCCGTCGCCGACCGCCCGGCGGGCTCGCACTCCGCGCGCGTCCTGCACGCGGCGGCGCTGGACGAGGCCACCGCCCTGGACGCCGGAGCGGCGCTGCTCACCGCCCGCGAGGAGGTGCACTGGGACACCCGCCGCGGCGAGGTCGTCTCCCGCCGGGTCGAGTCGCTGGGCTCGATCGAACTCGCGGAGAAGCCCCTCAACCGCCCCGACCCGGCCCTCGTCCGCGCCGCCTTGCTGGAGGGCCTCGCCCGCGAGGGAGTGAGCACCCTGTTGGCCTTCCCGTCCAACCTCCGCGAACGCCTGGCCTTCCTCCACACCGCCATCGGCGACCCCTGGCCCGACGTCAGCGATGGCGCCTTGCTGGAACGCGCCGACGAATGGCTGGAGCCCGAACTCTCCCGCGCCCGCCGCCGCACCGACCTCGCGCGGATCGATACGACGGCTGCCCTCCAGAGGCTCCTCCCCTGGGCCACCGGCGAAGCCGGCCGCCTGGACGAACTCGCCCCCGAGCGCATCACCGTGCCGTCGGGCTCGAAAATACGAGTCGACTACACCACCGAACGCCCGGTCCTGGCCGTCAAGTTGCAGGAACTCTTCGGCTGGACGGCGACCCCTTCCCTGGCCGGCGGCCGCATACCGCTGACCATCCACATGCTGTCCCCCGCCGGCCGCCCCGCCGCCGTCACCGGCGATCTGGCGAGCTTCTGGCACGAGGGCTACCGCGCCGTCCGCGCCGATCTCAGGGGGCGCTACCCCCGCCACCCCTGGCCCGAAGACCCGACGACGGCGGAACCCACCCGCCGCACCAACGCCCGGAAGTAGCTGACCGACTGATCCCGCCGCCCGGCGGCATCAGTCGCATCGGTTCGGCCGGATCGCGGAGATTGGCCGGGAACGTGAGGAGGGTGCTCACTCCCTCGCGGGCGTGGCACCACACCGCCCAGCCGCTCTCCGCGGGATCAGGCCCGAGCTGCGGCCACCGCGTCCGTGTACAGCTCCGCTGTCAGGTCGTCCTCGTCGACCCCGAGGTCGGCCAGTACGGCCCGCACGGCGTCGAGCGCCGCTCCGAGGCCGTCCTGGGCGGCCGTAGCGGTCTCGACCTCGATGAATGTCGCGTCGAGCTCCGGGACGCGGACGAGCGTGGCGAGGAACCGCCGGCCGTCGCTTTCGAAGGCGTAGTTGCGGCACCGCTTCTCGAACCGGATACGCGGGGTGAAGCCGAGGCCGCGGATGATCTCGTGTGCCGCCTCGGCGTCCTCCACCCGGGTCTCGGCCTCCCACTTCGACCCGGACGCCTCGTCCACCCGGGCACCCTTGTACGTGAGCACGGTGCGGGTGTCGTCGGGCCCGTGAACGGTGCGGATCCGCAGCTCGCGGTCGGCGCCCATCAGGCTGCCGTCCGGGGCGTCATAGTACGTGTCGCGGTACACCTCGGCGCGGCCGGCGCCGTACGACTCCTCCAATCGCGCGAGGACGTGTTCGGGGTCGCGTACGACGGCCTTGAGCTCCGCCTCGATCGCCATTGCCGGTTCCTCCTTCAGACCACGCGTTGAGCGCCGTCCAGCAACACCTCGAACTGCCTCTGCCAGCCCCGATAGAGCGGGCCGGACGGAGTGGGCAGCACCTTATACGTTGCCGACTCGTGACCCTCCCAGCCCGCATCGAATGCCCCCACGTAGAGAGTGCTGTCCAGTCGGATGATCCGCCAGACCGGCACCGCGGTGTACCGGTAGACCTCGACGTGGCCCACATCGGCGAGCTCCCGGAGCCGGGCCTCGGCGAGGAGAATGCCACTGGCGAGGGACTCGGCCGACTCTCCGATCTCAGCCGCGCGCTGCCCGGCCGCAGGCGAATCCGGATCGAGGAGAAGGACACGCAGGCGCGGCGCCGGGTCACCGTTGCGATCGAGGTGCTGACGCAGCAGGGAGTCGCGGAGGGCGAGGAGGCCCAGGCCACGTACAGCCAGCACGTCCAGCTCAACTGCGGACCGTGCCGCGCGCTGGATTTCGGCGGTTGCGGCAGCCTGGTCGTTGTAGACCCTGACCACTTCGGGGAACGCAGAAAGATCGAACGCGGATCCAGCTGTGCGTTGCCCCGAAGTTCGTGACGCCAGCCCGAGTAGGCGGCGTGCGGGGTCGGGCATCTGAAGGCCGTCCGCGATTCGCTCGAACACGTCGAGGCGAACGACCTCTCGCCGACCGTTGATGATCTCGTTCACGCGGCTCTGGGTCATTCCTACCTGGACCGCGAGCCGAGCCTGGCTCGCGCCGCTGTGGTGCTGGACGTAGCGGAACAACGCAGCCACGTCCCTGCGCCGGAGCGCGTCGCGGACCTCGGCGTTCTGCCATGCGAGATCCGGCAGTTTGATCGGTTCCAGGGCGGTTCCCACAGGTCGCTCCCAGTCGTTCAACAATGCATCTCACAGTGAGATTACCGGCAGAGTATCGGACGTGACGATCCGCCAGACGACGCTGAATACGTGACACCTGCCATCTGCACCCCCGCCCGACTCCGGACCAGGCCCTGCGTCCATTTCGATGGCGAGGATGGTGAGCAGGGACCGACCAACCCTGTCCCTACGCCCGCCAGGCCCTACTCGATCTCGTTCGGTTGGCGGTCGTTGCACACCCCTCGCGCCTCGGAGGTGGATCGTGACCGTCATCAGAAGCGGCCCCGCCGCGGACAGCATCGTTATCGAACTCAAGGCCCGCAGAGGTGGCGGGTACGTATTCGCGAACTGCCAGCCCGGCACAGCGACGTCTCACCGACAATCGCGCTCCCTTCGTTCGTCCCCCTCTGCTCTCGACGAGGCCTTCATGCTCAAAACCCACCGTCCCTGCACATTCGTCGCGCGCCTCGACTCGCGGAACGAATCCACGCCCCTGGCCCGCTACTTGCTCCGGGCCTATCTCTCCGGGCTGCCCTCCGGGGACCGCTACCGCGATACCGCAGAGCTGCTGCTGGGTGAGCTGTTCGCCAACGCCGTCCAGCACTCCGACGCGCCCGATGACCGGCACATCGAAGTCCGCTTCGCCCTCGTCAACTCCCGCCTGCGTCTCGAAGTCCACGACGCCGGCTCCGGACGGCCGACCCTCCACACCCCGAGCGCCGACGACGAGCACGGCCGCGGGATGTTCCTCGTCAACGAGCTCGCCGAGCGCTGGGGCTGCACCTCCCGCCCCTGCGGCATCGGCAAGTTCGTCTGGGCCCACATCGCCCCCGCCACCACCTTCGCCTGAAAGCCACCCCACCCATGCACCTCGCCACCCTCGCCCGCCACGCCCTCTCCCGCGGCCGCACCCCCGCCGCGACCTACGCCCTCCTCGCCCGCCGCACCCGCCGCCCCTTCCCCTCCGCCCGCGCCGTCTGCCTCGCCCTCGACATCCCCCTCGCCGAAACCACCCGCCGCCTCAACGATTGCTACGACGCCCTCCTCGCCAACCCCCGCCCCAACACCGAAACCGACACCGGCGAACTCCTCGAAGCCCTCGGCGTCTTCGACATCCCCAAGTCCCTCACCCCCACCGAACTCGCCGTCGTCGACCTCCTCCTCACCGCCATCGACGCCCTCGGCGGCATCCGCCCCGGCCACCACCACGGCCTCCAGCGCTGGTTCACCACCGGCAACCTCACCGCCGCCTACCTCTCCCTCGCCGCCACCCACCCCCTCCCCCGCACCGGGAACCCCACCACCTACTGGACCGCCCTCACCACCGCCGGCGAACTCCTCACCACCACCCCCACCCCCGACACCCGCATCACATACGCCCTCACCCACTGCCGCACCCAAGCCACCCACACCTGAACCCACGCGCCCTGCACAGGAAGTCGGCCCCACCGACTTCCTGCGCACCGAACAGCCGCTGGCGACAGGCCCACGGCCGGAATCACGCCCAACGGAGAGGACCGACCGTGAACACCGTGCCAACCCGACAGGACGTGGCCCTGCTGCGCCGCTACCAGCACCGGATCAACCGCGTTCCCCGAAACCTGGTGATCCAGCCGACCGGCTTCTGCAACCTGAACTGCACGTACTGCTACCTGCCCGACCGCGACGACAAGGCCCCCATGCCGACGGCAGTTGCCGAGGCCGTCGCACGGTCGGCGAGCGGGCTGGTGGACGGCCACCACGGCAAACCTCTCGGGCTGATCTGGCACGCCGGAGAACCGCTGGCACTCGGGCGGCGGCGCTTCACGGAACTACTCCAGCCGTTCGAGGAACTGCGCCGCAAGGGCCTGCTGGAGCACGCCGTCCAGACGAACGCCACCCTGATCAATGACGAGTGGTGCGACCTCCTGACCGAGTACGGGTTCCGGGTCGGCGTCAGCATCGACGGCCCCGCAGACCTGACGGCCCGGCGCACCGACCGCAAGGGCCGCCCGGCTTTCGACCGGATCATGAAGGGAATCGAGCGGTTACAGCACCGCGGTGTCCCGTTCTCGTTGATCGCCGTCGTCAGCCGGGAGAGCATCACCCATCCCGACCGGCTCCTCGACTTCCTCGCCACACTCCGGCCGGTCAGTATCGGCCTCAACATCGAGGAGTTGGAGGGCGTCAACACCAAACGCCACCCGCCCACCCGCGAACAGGCCGTCGAGTTCTGGCGCAAGGCCCTTGCCTGGTCGCGCCGTCAACCGGGCGGCACAGCCCCGGTCCGGGAGCTGGAACGCCTCGGCCGCTACCTACGGATGAGCCGCACCCAGCGCGTCGACCGCGCGCACCTGAGCCGCATCGACCCGTTGCCGACCATCGCCAAGAACGGCGACGTGTTCCTGCTGTCACCCGAACTGGCGGGCATCACCGCGCCCGCCTACAACGACTTCCGGGCCGGGAACGTCCTTGATCAGCCCATCAGCGCCATCCTGAGCCAGGCGCACCGGCTGAACTACGTGGGCGAGTTCCTGACCGGCCTGGAGGAGTGCGAGTCCACCTGCGAGTTCTTCGACTACTGCCGGGGCTCGCAGGCCGGGAACCGCTACTTCGAGCACCGGACCTTCGCCGTCGCCGAGACCGACTACTGCCGCGTCACCGAGCAGGCCCCGGTCCTGGCACTGGCCGACACCGTACGCAAGGAGCAAACCACGTGACCGTTCTGGAACAGCTCACCGCCGCCGACGCTCCCGCCGTCGCAGATCTGATCACCTCCGTCACCCCACCGGACGGGACCCCCACGATCGAGTGGGGCAACCAGCCGACCTGGGACAACAGCGGCGGAGGCCCGTGGAACAACGCCCCGTCCTGGGACAACTGGCAGAGCGCCCCGTGGGACAACTGGAACAACGGGCCGTCCTGGTCCGACTGGTCCAACCGCTGACACCACCGGCTGCACGCTGCTGTCCTCCCCCGCCGATGCTGCCCGCTGCCTCCCGGGGCAGCGGGCAGCACCCGACCACCGACCGGAGAACCCCGTGCCCACCCGCCGCTACGGCCGCACCACCGTCACCCTCCCGGACCTGGACGACGACCCCTACCTGGGCGTCATCAACTCCCCGCCCAGGCCCGGCAGTACCGTCACCGAGTTCCGCTACACCGACCAGGACGTCCGGGACCTCGACCTCACCGGGACCGACCTTCGCAACGGCATCCTCCACAACGTCACCGCCCAGCGCACCACCGTCGAGAACGTCCGGCTCAGCTCCGTCCAGATCACCGCCGGCGACCTCGGCTCCCTCCAGCTGAGCGGCAGCAAGGCGTCCCGCACCCTGTTCCGCGACTGCAGGCTCATGGGCGCGGCCGTCACCGGCGCCGTTCTGGACAACGTCCTGTTCGACAACTGCCGCCTCGACTACGCCACCTTCGACCAGGTCCGCGCGAGCGGCCCGCTCGTCTTCGACCAGTGCGTGCTCACCGAGGCCACCTTCACCGGCTGCGACCTCACCGGCGTGGTGATGCACGACTGCGTGCTGCACGCCACCGGGTTCGGGGCCGGCACATACAGGGACCTCGACCTGAGCGGCAGCGACCTGTCCACCGTCCGCGGTGTCGGCAACCTGCGGAAAGCCGTCATCAGCCGCGCCCAGCAGCACCAGCTCACCGACGCCCTCCTCGTCGAACTGAACGTCACCTACAGCGAGGACCTGCCGCAGCACCGCTGACCGCCACCCCCGAAAGGAGAGCCTGCGTGGGGCCGCTCATCGTCTTCACGGACTACGTCAAGCTCCGCGACCGCTGCCGGATCACCACCCTGGCGGTCGCTCACGACCATCCGGCCCACGAGGACGGGGCTGTGGTCCCGACCGGCCGGTGGACACCCATCAGCCCCACCGAGGCCGACCTTCTGCGCGCACCGCACCAGGCACCGGAAGCCGAGGCCGTCGAACTCGTCGCCTTCCCAGCCCTGCGCACGCTGTCCACCACGCACGGCCCCTGGTGGACCGTCCGCCCTCCGTTTACCCCCTCGCCCCGCACCCGGTACGCCAACCACACCACCAGCCCCGCAGGCGACCTCACCGTCACGGTGAACCCCGCGAACGGAAAGCGGCTCGGCATCCATCTCGACAACTGGGACAGGCTCCCGTACGCCCACCGTCGGCTGTCCCGGCGCAGGCTGTGCCTCAACGCGGGCCCCGGCTCCCGCTACCTCCTCATCGGCGACACCGACGCGTCGGCCATCTGCCGGCGCCTCGGCAGGGACGACCCGGCGCACCACCCGCACACCGACGACATCCGGGCCTACGTGCGCGCCGGGCATCCACTGCGCTGCCTGCGACTGCGGCTCGATCCCGGCGAGGGATACCTCGCCCCCACCGAGCTGCTGCCCCATGACGGCTCCACCATGGACCTCCCCGAGCCCTCCACCGCCGCGTTCTGGCTCGACCACTGGCCGATCAGGGCGTTCCCCTCCCTGATCTGACCGACCGGGACGCGGCAGCCGTGTGCGGTCCGGAAGAACGACCACCTCGCGCCCGCGTGGCGGCACCTGGAAACCTTCCGCATCACATGGCAGTGCCCCGCCAGGACAGCGAGGGCACCGCCCGTCGGCATCGGGCCCGGGTGCCCGGCGTCAGCTCAGCAGGCCCACCGCGTGCAGGTGGTCGAAGATCAGCCGGTCGACGGGAGAGGTGCGGTGCCTGTCGCCGTAGGTGAGCCAGACCACCTCCTCGATCTCGCTGCTCGCCTCCAGACGCCCCTTGTACGCCGCGGTGTAACAGGTCATCCGGACGAGGACGCCGTCCGGGTGGCCGTGGGCCTGGGCCTCGAAGACGCCCAGGAGTGCCGCGGACTCCGGCGCGATGGCGACCGTGAGCTCCTCGCGGACCTCCCGGACCAGGGTGTCGAGGTCGCTCTCCCCGGGCTCCCGCTTGCCGCCCGGCAGGTAGCAGGCGTCCTTGCCGCGTGTACGCGTGCTCAGCACCTTCCCGCCCTCGGTGTGGATCCAGGCCACTTTGTCGATGACGGCTGCCATGCTCCTGCCTCGCTTTCCGACTGGTCCGGTTCCGAAGGACTTCCCGACGGGTGGTCCGTGCGCCCGGGCCCTGCCCCGGCGGCCGGTCCCGTGTCAGTGGGTGTGGTCGGGCCCGCCGGGGGTGGGGGTGGCGGCTGGCTGCCCCGGGCGCGGGAGCGGGGTGCCGATCTGAACGGGGCTGCAGGTGAGGAACCGGCCGGCCGCGTCGTGGATGCACGTGTGCTGCGGGTCGGGATCCCCCGCCTTGGCCTCGCACTCGGGGCAGGGTGGCGGCACCTGCGGGTCCCGCCCCGACGGGGCCTTGGGCTTCCCCGCGGACGTCCCCTGGGGCTTGGCGGCGGGGGTGGCCTCGGCGGCCTTCCCGGTCGGCTTCCGGGTGGCGGTCGGGGCGCCGCCCCCGAGTTGCTCGGGCTCAGCGGTAGCCGGGGCCGGGTCGGGCTCCGGAGCCACGGACAGGCCCGGCGAGGGCACCGCGGAGGGGCTCGGCGAGGGCTGCGCGCTCGCC
>NZ_JAHSQD010000370.1 GCF_020103755.1 Streptomyces sp. LS1784 | reverse complement strand
GCGGCCGCGCCCACCGGGCGCTGCGCGACCGCGCCGAACTCGCCGGGGACGGCCCCGGCACCCTGCGGCTGGGCCGGCACCTGTTCGCCGTCACCACCCAGCGCCCCGAACTCGCCCTGGTGCCCTGGCGCGGCCGCCCCGCCTTCACCCTCACCGGCACCGACTACCGCTCCCCCGTCACCGACCCGGCCTTCGCCGCCACCGAGCGGTACTGGGACCGCCCGCTGCCCTCGGAGACCCCGCAGCTGTACCGCGCCGAGTACCTCGCGGCCAGTCTGCTGCCGGCCGCCGAGGCCGGGTCGCTGTCCGCGGACGGCGACCTGCTGGAGTACGTCCGGCGCGCCGCCGAGCAGCGACCGGACGAGGGCTACCAGCGCGGCGTGCACGACCACGACGCGGCGCTGCTGCTCCGCGCGCTGCTCGAACTCGGAGCCGAGGCCGGGCTGTTGCGCCATCCGGCGGGCGCCCGGGCGGCCGCTCAGCTGTACTGGGCGCACGGCGCCGACGAACGGCAGCGGCTGCTCTGGCACACCCGGGCCCGCTCGCTGGGCCTGGCCCGGGACGCCTTCGGAGGCGCCCCGGCGCAGGCCGCACTGGACGCGCTGGCCGCCGAACTCAGCGTCGCCGTCGCGGACTTCACGCCGGGAGCGGAGCCCGCCGGCCCTTACCTGGTGGCCGAACTGACCGCCGCCGCGCCCAGCTTCGCCCACTCGGCGGGCGCCGCCGCACTGCTCGACAAGTTCCGTGCCGCACCCGAGTCGGCCGGCCTCACCGAGGCGCTGGCCGCCCTGCCCGAGGAGTCGTCGATCCTGCCCGTGCGGCGCGAACTCGCCACCGCCTGGCTGGAGTCGGGTGCCGCCGACGCCGACCCGGCCGACCTCGCCGAGGCCGCCGCCGTGCTGCTCTGCCCGTCCCTGCCGCGACGGCCCGCCGAGGGGGCGGTGGCCACCCGGATCACCGGGCTGCTCGGTGACCACCCGCGGCTCGCGGGCGGCGCACTCGACCTGCGGCTGGACGACCTGCTCGCCCGGGTCCGGGAGTTCGAGCGGGTCGAGGTGCCCGGCCACCGGGCCTACCAGCGGCTGCGCGGCGAACTGCTGGCCGCCGAGCACGCCCGGCTGCGGCTCGACCAGTACCGGCCCGCCCCGCTCAACGGCTTCGTCCGCAACCGGCTGATCGACCAGGTGTACCTGCCGCTGGTCGGTGACAACCTCGCCAAGCAGCTCGGCACGGCCGAGCCCGGCGGGCCGGTCGACCGCAGCGGCCTGCTGCTGCTGGTCTCCCCGCCCGGCTACGGCAAGACCACCCTGGTCGAGTACCTCGCCGAACGGCTCGGCCTGCTGCTGGTCTCCGTCAGCGGCCCCGCGCTCGGCCACCGGGTCACCTCGCTGGACCCGGCCGAGGCCCCCGACGCCACCTCCCGGCGCGAGGTCGAGAAGCTCAACTTCGCCCTGCACGCGGGCGACAACGTGCTGCTCTACGTGGACGACGTCCAGCACACCTCGCCCGAGTTCCTCCAGCGCTTCATCCCGCTGTGCGACGCCCAGCGCCGGATCGACGGCGTCTGGGACGGCGAGGCCCGCGAGTGGGACCTGCGCGGCAAGCGCTTCGCCGTCGTGATGGCCGCCAACCCGTACACCGAGTCCGGCCGCCTCTTCCGGCTGCCCGACATGCTCGCCAACCGCGCCGACGTGTGGAACCTCGGCGACGCCGTCGCCGGGCGCGAGGACCTCTTCGCGCTCAGCTTCGTCGAGAACGCCCTGCCCGCCAGCCGCCACCTGGCCCCGCTCGCCACCGCCGAGCGCGCCGACCTCGACACCCTGCTCGCCCGCGCCGGCGGCCTGCCCGGCGGCACCCTGGCCGGCGCCTGGCCCGCCGCCGAGGTCGAGCGGATGACCGCCGTCCTGGCCGGCCTGCTCCACCTCCGCTCCACCGTCCTGGCCGTCAACCGCGCCTACCTGGCCTCCGCCGCCCAGGACGACCTCACCCGCACCGAGCCCCCCTTCCTGCTCCAGGGCTCCTACCGCAACATGGCCAAGCTCGCCCAGCGCCTCGACCCCGCCCTCATCCGCCCCGAACTCGACGCCCTGCTCACCGACCACTACCGCGCCGAGGCCCAGCCCCTGGGCGCCGACGCCGAGGCCCAGCTCCTCAAGCTCGCCGAACTCCGCGGCACCCTGACACCGGAGCAGACGCAACGCTGGGCGGAGCTGAGGCGCTCCTGGCGGGAGCGCGGGCACACCGTCGAACGTCCTTGACCTGAAGGGAGCTTGAGGTCCTAGCGTGGCCGCATGTTCTTCACCGAGCGCGAGCGCGCGTACCTCGCCGGCCGGCCGCTGGCCCGCCTGGCCACCATCGGCCCGGACGGCTCCCCGCAGGTCCGGCCGGTGGGCTTCCGGCTCAACGAGGACGGCACCATCGACATCGGCGGACCGGACAACGCCCGCAGCCGCAAGTACCGCAACGCCCGGGACCGTCCCGAGGTCTCCGTCCTGATCGACGACCTGGCCCCCGCTGACGATCCGGTCGCGGGCGGCTGGGGCCGTGGGGTGGAGATCCGCGGCCGGGCCGAGGTCCGCACCGTCGACGTCCCGCCGGTGGCGCCCGACCGGTTCAGCCGGGACGTCATCCGGGTGCACCCCCGGCGGATCCTCACCTGGAACCTGGAGGCCCTGGGCACCACCGCCCGCGACGTCGGCTGACCGTCTGTTCCGCCGCTGGGCGCGGCAGTTCTACCCCGGGTTCCGCTCCGAGCCCGCCCCCGGGTTCCACTCCGAGCCCCATGCCGGGCTCCGGCCCGAGCCGGACGCCGCCGGTCGAGCCCCGGTCGGTGCGGCCAGCGACTCCCAGACCGGATCGGGCAGCCCGGGGACGGAGCGCCCCTCGGCCTGCCAGCGCCGGGCCAGCTCGGCGTAGATGGGCGCGTCCGGACCGGGCGCCGTCCCGGGTGGACCGGGCACCGCCCCGGGTGGACCGGGGTCCGCCACGGGCGGGCCGGGCGCCACCCCGGGTGGACCGGGCGCCGAAGGCTGCTCCGCCCCGCTCGGGATGCCATGCAGGATCGTTTCCTCACCCGGCTGTCGTCGTTCCGGTACCGGCAGCCTCCCAAAACCACTCACGCCCACCCAACGCACCCCACGCGCACCGGGACACGGCCCCGTCAACCGGCACGCCGCAGGTCAACCCCGTACGGGGAGCGGCCGGGTGCGCAGGAAGTCGGCCCACCCGACTTCCTGCGCACGTTCTACCCTCCCCCGCTACCGCCGCCGCCCCGCCGCCAGCAGCTCCGGCACGGTGGCGAGCTTCACCCGGGGCCGCCCCTCGGCCTCGCCCCGCTCGCGTTCCGCCCGGTCCACCGCCCGCAGCTCCCGCAGCCCGACCACGTCCGGCCGCCGACGGCGCACCAGCCGTTCGAAGTCCTTGCGCCCCGGCCCCGGGACGGGCAGCGTACGGGCGGCCGCGTCGTCCAGCAGCGCGTCCACGGTCTCCCGCGCGCAGGCCCGGTTGGCACCGATCCCGCCGGACGGCCCCCGCTTGGCCCAGCCCACCACGTACGTGCCCGGCAGCGGCCGGCCGGTCGCCGGGTCGACGACCCGCCCGTCCCGGTGCGCGACCGTCCCGGCCCGCTCGTCGAACGGCAGCCCGGGCAGCGGCACGCCCCGGTGCCCGATGGAGCGCACCACCAGGCCGGCCCGCAGCACGTCCTCCGCCCCGGTGCCCTCGACCCGGCCGTCCGCCGCCAGGGTGGTCCGCTCGACGGTCAGCGCCTCGACCCGCCCGTCCCCGGACAGCTCGACCGGCGCCGACAGGAACCGCAGCACGATCCGCCGCCCCGGTCCGGGCTCCGCGGCCCCGTCGTACGGCACCAGCGGCAGCCCCGCAAGCAGTGCCGCCCGCGACTCCGGCCCGGCCTGCGTCCCCGGGCCCGCCTGCGACTGCGTGCGGGAAACCGCCGCCTCGATCGCCGCCCGCACCTCCGGGTGGTCCTCCACCACCACCTCGACGCCCGGCAGCTGCCGCAGCGCCAGGAACTCCGCCCTGGTCCACGCCGCCTGCCCGGGCCCGCGCCGGGCGAGCAGCACGACCTCCCGGACCCGGCTGCGGCGCAGCGCGGCCAGGGCGTGGTCGGCGATGTCGGTGGCGGCGAGCCGGTCGGGGTCGGTGAGCAGGATGCGGGCGATGTCCACCGCGACGTTGCCGTTGCCGACCACCACGACGCGCTCCGCCGACAGCTCCACCGCGTCGGCCGGTACGGTCGGTTCGGCGTTGTACCAGCCGACGAAGGCGGTCGCGGGCAGACTGCCCGGCAGGTCCTCGCCGGGGATGCCGAGCCGGCGGTCGGCGGCCGCCCCGACCGCGTACACCACCGCGTGGTGGTGCGCGGCGAGCTCCTGGTGGGTGACGTCCGTGCCGATCTCCACGTTGAGGTGCATCCGCAGCCGCGGGTCGTGGAAGACGCTCGCGAAGCTCTCCGCGATCCGCTTGGTGGACTGGTGGTCGGGCGCGACGCCGTGCCGCAGCAGGCCTCCGGTGACCGGCAGCCGGTCGATCATGGTGATCTCGGCGCTGGTGCTGCGCAGCAGTTCCTGCGCCGTGTACCCGGCGGAGGGGCCGGTGCCGACGACGGCGATCCGCAGCGCGCCGAGCTCCCCCGGCAGGCTGCGCGGGAAGCTGGGTGCGCCCCAGGCGTGGTCGTTGGGGTGGTCGCGGAACCAGTCGCGGTTGAGGTCGCCGAACACGGTGTCCGGCCCGCGCAGCCGGTCGACCGGGAACACCGCGTCCACCGGGCAGGCGTCCGCGCAGGCGCCGCAGTCGATGCACGCCCGCGGGTCGATGTACAGCATGTCGGTGGTGCCGAACTCCGGCTCGTCCGGGGTCGGGTGGATGCAGTTGACCGGGCAGACGGACACGCACGAGGCGTCGTTGCAGCAGGTCTGGGTGATCGCGTAGGCCATGGCCGGGGTGGGGTCCTCGCTGCGCGTGGGGGGATGGGAGACGGACGGGTCCCGGCGGTCCGCCGGAACCTCTCCTGCCGGTCCGTCAGAGCATGTGCACCCGGCGGTAGACGGCCGCCGAGCGGCTGGTGAGCAGCCCGGTCTCGGCGAGGAAGGCCATCAGGTGCCGGGAGCTGGTGCGCATCATCGCCTTGCGGTGCTCGTTGGCCCGCACCTCGGCGAGCGCCCGCTGCACGTCGAGCCCGGCGGCCCTGTACACGCCCGGGTGCACCATGCTGGTGACGATGACGTACGCGCCGACGGCGATGCCGGTGGCCGAGGCGCGCCGGCGGGCCGGGCTCGCGTGGCGCATCCGCTCGCGGACCTCCTGCCGGGCGAACTTCATGTGCCGGGACTCCTCGACCACGTGGATCCGGGAGGTGCCGCGGACGATCTCCAGCACGTTCTCGCCGCGCATCCAGTCGCGCTGCATGACGTCGAGCACCTCTTCGGCCACCAGGATTCCGCCGTAGGCGAGTTCGCCCTTGGCGAGCGCCTTGAACGCGCGCCCGGCCTGGGCGATCACCGTGTTCGGCCGGTAGGCGGGAACGCCCATCTTCTGACAGGCGCGGGCGAACATGATCGAGTGGCGGCACTCGTCGGCGATCTCGGTGAGCGCGAACTGGAACTCGGCGTTGGCGGGGTTCTTGAGGTACTGGTCGCGCAGCACCATCTGCTGGAGGATCATCTCGAACCAGATGCCGGTGTTCATGATCGAGCAGACCTCGTGCCGGGTGAGCGTGACCCGCTGCCGCTCGGTCATCTCGTCCCAGAGCCGGGTGCCGTAGAGGGTGCTCCACTCCGGGTTGAGACCGTAGTGGTCCTCCGGGAGGGGGGCGTCCCAGTCGATCTCGGTCGAGGGGTCGAAGGAGAGGGTGGCGGCCGACTCCAGCAGCCGCTTCGAGACGTCGTCGTCAGCCTTGGTGTGACCGTGCTCCGTCTGCCGGGTGAGAGCCATGGCTGCCTCCAGGTGCCTGCCCCTGCGGGTTCCCGCTCACCCGCTTATTAGACGGACAGTACAATAAGAGCCGGTCGCCGAGAACCCCCTGCGCAGCAGCGATCCGGCGCGCGGCGGTAGGGCCCGCGCCCCTGTCCGCCCCGCGACACGGCGAAGGGCGGGACCCGTCCGCAGGGTCCCGCCCCTCCACTCCCGCCCCGTTCGTCACCCGCCGATCGCCTGCCGCAGCGCCTCCGCCGCCTCGGCCGTCGCCTCCCGGAAACGGCGGCCGATGCCGATGTAGTTGGCGTACCCGTGGATGAGGTCCGGCTGTCGGCTCAGCCGCACCGCGACACCCGCCTCCTCCAGCGCCCGCGCGTACGCCTCGCCCTCGTCGCGCAGCGGGTCGAAGCCCGCGGTGCCGATGTACGCGGGCGGCAGGCCGGTCAGGTCCTCGGCGAGCAGCGGCGACAGCCGCGGGTCGGTGCGGTCGGTGGGCGCGGGCGCGTACCGGTCGGCGCACCAGTCCATGTCCGCGCTGGTCAGGAAGAACCCGTCGGCGAACAGCCCGCGCGAGGGGCGCCGGGTCGAGGCGTCGGTCGCCGGGTACAGCAGCAGCTGGAACACCGGAGCGGGGCCGCCCCGCCGGACCGCCTCCCGGGCGGCGACGGCGGCCAGGTTGCCGCCGGCGCTGTCCCCGCCGACCGCGATCCGTTCCGGAGCCGCGCCCAGGTCCGCCGCCTTCGCGAAGGCGTAGTCGAACGCGGCCAACGCGTCCTCGGCCGCCGCCGGGAACACGTGCTCGGGCGCCAGCCGGTACTCCACCGACAGCACCCGCACCCGCGCCCGCCAAGCGAGGAAGCGGGCGACGTGGTCGTGGCTGGCCCGGCTGCCGACCACCCAGCCACCGCCGTGCAGGTAGACCAGCAGGCCGGAGCCCTCCGCCAGCCCGTCCGGGGCGTACAGCGTCGCGGGCAGCTCGCCGTGCTCCTGCGGGATGCCGACGCTCCGCGCGGCCACCGCACGGTTCTCCGGCCCGCCCACCAGGTGCCGCGCGTACTCCATCGCGGCCCGCGACGGCCCGACCCCGCCCGGCATCACCAGGGCCGCCTTGGACAGCCGCTGGAGCTTGAGTATCAACTGCGCGTCCAGCGCGAGCGTCTGCCCGTCGCGGACCACCGGCTTGCCCGCGATGGCCCGCCGCAGACCCTCGGGCAGGGCGTACGCGGCACGGACGACGGCGGCCTGGATCCGAACGGGGGGTGGGATCGTCATCTCTTCTGCCTCCTGAGGGCGGCCCTGGAACGGTGTCGGGGCGGTTCTGCCGGGACCGGGAGCCCATGATGGGCCCCTCCCACCGGACGGGGAAGCCTCCTGGACACCGTCTGAACCCGCTCTCGACCCCGCCACCTACCAGGTCGCCCCTCCGCCCACCGCCCGCTCCACCCGCTGCGCCCGGGCCACCAGGTGACGGCGCTCCGGCGCACTGGCCGTACGGGCCGCCGCTTCCCGGTACGCGTGGGCGGCGCCCGCCGGGTCCGTGCCGAGCCGGTCGAGCAGGTGGGCCCGGACGGCGAGCAGCCGGTGGTGGCGGGCCAGGCGCTTGTCCGCGGCCAGCTCCGCGACGAGCCCGAGCCCGGCCGCCGGCCCGTACACCATCGCGACCGCGACCGCCCGGTTGAGCGCGACCATCGGGTTCGGGTCGAGGCGCAGCAGCAGGTCGTACAGCACCAGGACCTGCGGCCAGTCGGTCTCCCGTGCCGTCGCCGCCTCCCCGTGCACCGCGGCGATCGCGGCCTGCACCTGGTACGGTCCGGCCTGCCCGCGCGGCAGCACCGAGGCGATCAACTCCAGCCCCTCGTCCATCAGTTCCCGGTCCCAGCGGCCGCGGTCCTGCTCCTCCAGCGGCACCAGCCCGCCGTGCGCCCCGGTGCGGGCCGGCCGGCGGGCGTCGGTGAGCAGCATCAGCGCGAGCAGCCCCGCCGTCTCGGCGTCCCCGGGGGCGAGCCGCAGCAGCAGCCGGGTCAGTCGGATCGCCTCGACGGACAGCCGCGGCGCGGTCAGCTCCTCGCCGCCGCTCACCGTGTAGCCCTCGTTGAACACCAGGTACAGCACGTGCCGCACCTCGCCCAGCCGCGCGGCGCCGCTCTCCCCCTCCGGCAGCGCCAACCGTCCGCCGTCCGCCCCGGCCGCCGCCTTCAGCGTCTGCTTCGCGCGGCTGATCCGCTGTGCCATCGTCGCCTCCGGCACCAGGAACGCGGCCGCGATCTGCGCGGTCGTCAGGCCGCCGACGGCGCGCAGGGTCAGCGCGATCCGGCTCGGCACGGACAGCGCCGGGTGGCAGCAGAGGAACAGCAGCGCGAGCGAGTCGTCCGCCGCCGGGTCCGGCGCGTCGGCCGCCGGGGCGAGCAGCGCCGAGTGCGGCGTGGCCAGTGCCAGCGCCTCCTCCCG
>NZ_JAHSQD010000037.1:28403-30624 GCF_020103755.1 Streptomyces sp. LS1784 | reverse complement strand
TCGGTGGCCCCGCCGTGGTCGAGGTGGGTGACCAGTTCGTCGAGGCGGGCGATCAGCTCGTCCGGGGGCAGGTCGAGGGCGGAGAAGTTGAGCACGGCCGTGCGCAGTCGGCCCATGGTGGCGGCGGCGTGCAGGCCGTGGCCGACGACGTCGCCGACGACCAGCGCCACGCGGAAGCCGGGCAGCGGGATGACGTCGAACCAGTCCCCGCCGACTCCCCGCTGTGCCGGCCGGTAGCGGTAGGCCGCTTCCAGGGCGCTCTGCTCGGGCAGCCCGCGGGGCAGCAGGCTGCGCTGCAGTGTCTCGGCCATCCGGTACTCGCGGGTGTAGCGGCGGGCGTTGTCGATGCACATCGCCGCGCGGGCGACCAGTTCCTCGGCGAAGGCGACGTCCTCCGGCCCGAACGGCTCGGACCGGTCCGCGCGCCAGAAGGTGACCGTGCCCAGGGCCAGGCCGCGTGCCCGCAGCGGCACCGAGATCAGCGAGTGGACCCCGTGGGCGAGGATCCGCTCGGCGCTCTGCGGGTCGCGCTCCCGCCAGGCTCGCTCATGGTGCAGGTCGGCCATCAGCGTGGCGTGCCCGCTCTCCAGGGCGGTGGCCTCCGGTGTGCCGGGCAGCGGGCTGATCTGCGAGCCCACCGGGAGCAACGGCCGGTCCTCGCGGACGCCGCCGGCGGCCACGCGGCGGATCCGCGGGCCTCCCGCCGTGCCCGTGCCCGGCAGCGGCTCGTCACCGCGCAGCACCGCCTCGGCCAGCTCGACCGTGGCGAAGTCCGCGAACCGGGGAATCGCCGCATCCGCCAGCTCCTGCGCGGTGCGCACCACGTCCAGGGTGGTGCCGACTCGTGCACCCGCGTCGTAGAGCAGCTTCAGCCGGGCCCGGGCCGCCTCGGCCTGCCCGGCCAGCGCCCGCAGCTCGGTGGTGTCCCGGATGGTCGCGACGCTGCCGGGCCCGCCGCCGTACGGCGCGGTGGGGCGGTTGTTGACGGCGAGCAGCCGGTCCTCGGCCGGGTGGACCTCGTCGGTGGCGGCCCGCCCGGACGCCAGCAGCTCGGCCAGCCCGGGATCGAGCCCGAGCTCGGCGACCGGCCGTCCCTCCACCTCCGGCGGCAGCTCCAGCAGCCGCCGGGCCTCGTCGTTCGCCAGCAGCGCCCGCCCGTCCCCACCGACGATCAGCACACCCTCGCGGACCGCGTGCAGCACCGCGTCGTGGTGCTCGTACATCCGCGTCATCTCGGCCGGGCCCAGCCCGTGCGTCTGGCGGCGCAGCCGCCGCCGCACCAGCACCGCCCCGCCCGTACCCACAGCGACCGCGGCCACCGCGCCGCCGACCAGGACCGGCAGCTGCTGGCTGACCGTATTGCCCGCGTGCGCGATGGTGTAGCCGACCTGGACCAGGCCGGCGACCGAACCGTCCGGCCTGGTGACCGGCGCGCTGCTCTCCACGACCCGTCCGATGGGCGCGGTGAAGCTGATGGTGATCGGCCCCTTGAGGGCCAGCTGGTACGGGCCGATGAGGCGCTGTCCGATCAGCTCGGGCTGGGCGGTCTGGGCGTAGCGGATCCCCTCGGGGCTGGCGATCACGACGTAGTCGAAGCCGCCCTTTTCCGTGATGTCCAGGGCCAGCGGCTGCAGCACCGCGGTCGGGTCGGCGCTGTCCAGCGCGTTCACCACCGTGGGGACCTGCGCCAAGGTGATGGCCGCGGCGCGTGTGCGGTTCTCGGAATCACTCGCGGCGTACCTCCGGGCCTGCAGGATGAGTGCCGTCAGCGCCGCGGTGACCAGCAGCACGACCACGACCAGCATCCACAGGAACACCTGCCCGGCGACACTGCGCACCCACGGCCGCGAGCGCGGCCCACCCCGGGCGGACCGGTGTTTCCCCGGTCCGCCCGGTTCCGCACCCCCATGGGCGTGGCTGTCCACTCCGTGCATCCAGGCCGTCCCCGCGCATCCGGATCATGACCCCTCCACGCTGCCACCCCGCCCGCACATGTGCACGCGCGAGGCCGCTGGACGGCCGAACGCACCGCAGGGCAGGTCGGCGCCCCCGGAACCGGAGTGCCTGTCCAACGAGCGAAGGGCCGCGCCGACAGCGCGTGCGGGGCGCGCATTCGGTGTGACGCGGGCCTCAGCCCGGGGGAATCGTCTGCACTCAGAGCATCGGCGCGAGTTCAGCCAGTGACCGACAAACCGGACAAACCCTGACATAAACCGTGAGT
>NZ_JAHSQD010000037.1:0-28393 GCF_020103755.1 Streptomyces sp. LS1784 | reverse complement strand
GCGTCATCTCGGCCGGGCCCAGCCCGTGCGTCTGGCGGCGCAGCCGCCGCCGCACCAGCACCGCCCCGCCCGTACCCACAGCGACCGCGGCCACCGCGCCGCCGACCAGGACCGGCAGCTGTCGGGCCGCCGCGCTGGTTGCGTTCTTGACGGAGTGGCCCACCGAGACCAGGCCGGCGACCGAACCATCCTGCCTGGAAACCGGCGCGACGGTGTCCATGTCATGTCCCAGCGGTGTGGTCTCGGTCGTGGTGACCGGCCCCTTCAGGGCCCCCTGGTAGGAGCCGTAGACGTGCTGTCCGATCAGCTCGGGATGGTCGGTGGAGGCGTAGCGGATCCCGTTGGTGCCGAAAATCACGACGTAGTCGAAGCCGCCGCTCTTCTGCACGTCCACGGCCAGCGGCTGCAGCACCGTGGTCGGATCGGCACTGTCGAGAGCAGCCGCCACTGTAGGGGCCTGCGCCAAGGTGATGGCCGCGGCGCGTGTGCGGTTCTCGGCATCACTCGTGGCATAGCTCCGGGCCTGCAGGATGAGTGCCGTCAGCGCGGCGCCGACCAGCAGCACCACCACGACCAGCATCCACAGGAACACCTGCCCGGCGACACTGCGCACCCACAGCCGCGAGCGCAGCCGACCCCGGGCGGACCGGTGTTCCCCCGGTCCGCCCGGTGTCGTGTTCCCAAGGGCGTGGCTGTCCATCTCATGCATCCAGGCCGTCCGCGCGCATCCGGATCTTGAGGCATCCACGCTGCCACCCAGCCGCACAATATGCATGCGCGAATCACCGGAGGGCCGGGCAGAACGTCAGGCAGGTCGGCGCCCTGGAGCCGGCGGCCAAGGTGAGGGCTCCCCCGTCGTCCCTGCCCTGCTCCGCTCGTCCGCGCAGTCCCGCGCCGGCTCCCACCAAGGCGATCGTCAAGCACTGCGGCGCCGACAGCCTCCGCGCGGTGAACCGATTCCCGATGGGGCTTCGACACCGGCGACGGTTCCACAAGAGCCAACCCGAACGAGAACGACATCCGGCTCCGTTCTCGAACCGCCTGGCAAGTCAACGCAGTACTGACGTCGGCACCGCTTGGCCGCTCGCCCGACGGTGCGCTCGGGAGAGCCGGGGGCCGTTCGGCCGGGCGGCCACCGCAGCGACTTCACCCGCCGAGGTAGTACGAGCACGGGAAGGGCCCGACCGACCGGCCGGATCCGACGAGCGTCACCTGTACGTCGTTCGGCCGAACGCCGTCGGCCAGTAGCGACTGGGCCCGAGCGAGGCTGCACACCAGTTGGCCGTTCGCCTTCTGGTCGCGCCCCGGCTCGAAGGAGATCCCAGGCGCGCGGACGGTCACCTGCCGCCCGTCGCCCTTGGCCGTGTACGGGCCGGCCCACACCACAGTGGTGAGTCCGGCGCGTTGCTCCGCGGGGGAAGGCCCTTCGGCGAGCAGCTTGAACACGTCATCGAGCTGCTGCACCCGGACGCCGGGCCGGGCCACCCCGCGCAATCCGTCGTCGCCGACGAAGTAGAGGCGTAGCCCCGTGGTCAGGCCGGAGGCCGCCGGGCCGCCGTCCAGCACTCCGGTGGGCGGGACCCCGGTGGACGGTATGCCGCATCCGGCGAGCAGGAGCAGCGCCCCTGCGGTGAGCGCGGCCCGGATTCGGCATGATCCGCTCATTCGGCGGTTCCCGTACGGGGCAGGCGCAGGATGAAGACCGCGCCGCCGTCCGGGGCGTTGGACACCTCGATCGTGCCGCCGTGCAGCCGCGCGTTCTCCAGTGCGATCGCCATGCCGAGACCGCTTCCCTGTGACCGGGTGCGGGCCGAATCCGCTTTGTAGAAGCGGTCGAAGACGTGCGGGAGAACGTCGGGTGCCAGCCCGGGGCCGTGATCCCGGACCGACAGCGTCACCTCGCCGCCGTCGGAGGTCAGCACCAGCTCGACCGGCGGTGCGCCGTGCCGTAGTGCGTTGCCGACCAGGTTCGCCACCACCAGGTCGATCCGCCGCCGGTCGACCACCGCCCGTGCGTCGGAAGGGAGTTCGGTGTGGACCTCGGGGGTCCAGCCGCGCAGTGCCAGCGAGGCGCGCACGGCGGCGGCCAGGTCGGTCTCCGTCGCGTTCAGTCGGGCCGCTTTGGCGTCGAACCGGGAGATCTCCATCAGATCCTCCACCAGCCGGGCAAGCCGCGCGGTCTCCGCGCTCACTGTCCGGGCCGCCGTCGCGGCGTCCGGCGGCAGGTGTCCCGCGGCCGCTTCCTCGTCCAGTACCGTCGTCACCATCGTCATCGCCGCCAGTGGGGTGCGCAGTTCGTGCGAGACGTCCGCGACGAAGCGCCGGGCTTTGGCCTCCTGTTCGCGCAGCTCCCGGTCCGAGGCCTGGAGCGCGCTCGCGGTGGCGTTGAACGTCCTTGCCAGATCTGCGAGTTCATCCCTGCCCTGGACCACCGCGCGGCTGGTGAGCCGGCCGGTCGCCAGGTCTCGGGTGGCGCGCGAGAGAACGCGCACCGGCCGCAGTACGGTCCGGGCCGCCAGCAGCGCCAGGGCCACCGCTACCAGCAGGGCCGGCCACAGGCCCCGGCTGACGTTCCTCAGGAGTGCGGCCGTGTCGTCCCGTTCGGCCCGCAGCGAGGTGATCGCGAACGCCTCCAGACCGGATGCCCGTCCGTCCTCGGTGAAGGTGACCGGTGTGCCGACCACCAGGTACGGCTCGCCCTGCCGGCTGGTCCGCTGGAGCTTCAGCTTCGCGCCCTCGTGAACCGCGGTCCGCAGTTCCGGGGGGATCCGCGACGGGTCGGTCCGCGTGTCCGAGGTCCCGGTCAGTTCCCCGTACACCGCCACCACCTTCGTCCCGCCTCGCAGTCCCTGCGCCACCCGGTCGGCGAACACGGTGAGTGAGGATTGGTCCGGCGGCACGTCGAACTCCGCTGCGACCTCGCTCACCCGTGAGCGGAAGTCCGCCGTCGTGGTGTCCTGAGCGCGTTGCAGTACGGCGGTACGCGCGTCGCGGTACGCCAGCGCGGTCGCCGTGGCCGCGCTGCCCAGCGCGATGAGCACGAAGGCGGCCAGCAGCCTGGTCCGCAGGCCCGCGAACACCCTCACAGCGGTCCGAAGCGGTAGCCGAAGCCCCGGACCGTCTGGATGTAGCGCGGTCTCGCCGGGACGTCCTCGATCTTGACCCGTAGCCGTGCCACGGCCGCGTCCACCAGGCGCGAGTCGCCCAGGAAGCCGTGCTCCCACACGGATTCGAGCAACTGCTCCCGGCTGAACACCTGGCCCGCCGACGCCGAGAGCTGCAGCAGCAGCCGCAGTTCGACGGGCGGCAGGGCGATCGGCGCGCCGTACTTGGTGACGGTCAGCGCGGCGCGGTCGAGGCCCAGGCCCGCATGCTCCTCGACACGGGGCCGCTGCCCGGTCCGGAGCGCGGGATCGGCCCGCCGCAGCGCCGCCCTGATCCGGGCCTCCAGCACCGGGGCCGTTACCGGCTTGACCACGTAGTCGTCGGCGCCCGCCTCCAGGCCGGTCACCACGTCGTGGTCGTCGCCGCGCGCGGTCAGCATGATCAGCGGCATGGTGGATCGCGCCCGGATCCGCCGGCAGACCTCGAAGCCGTCGAATCCGGGGAGCATGAGGTCCACCACTGCCAGCTCTATTCGCCCGCCGTCCGGCCCGTCCAGCAGTGCGAGGGCCTCCTCGCCACTGGCCGCGACATCGACCTCGTACCGGTGGCGGCGCAGGACGAGCTCCATTCCGTCGCGTACGGAGGCGTCGTCCTCGATCAGCAGAACATGCGGCATGGTGACGATTATGGGTGAGATTTGTCCGCTTCAGTGCCGGTCCGGGCAGCCGATCGAAGCTCGTCAGGCATTGTTACCTTCCCATCATGTGCTCATGCATGGCTCACCATGTGCCACGCCGACAGTGGTCGCCATGAACACGAGAAGCATCCGGCCGCGTCTGGCCGTCCTCGCCGTCCTCCCCGTCCTCGCCCTCGTAGCCGCCTGCGGCGAGGGGGGCGGCGGCAAGGCGGACGGCATCGCCGAGGCCCCGGAGACCACCACCGCCTCCGCCGGCAGCCCGGCGCCGACGACCGCCGGGCCCGGCAACGGCGGCAAGAGCGCCTTCTACGACGCCCAGCTGACCTACGTCCGGTGCATGCGCACCAAGGGCGGGGTCAAGGAGTTCCCCGATCCCAAGCTCAGCGGCCACCTGGACTGGAGCAGGATCGCCGAGATCGCCGACCCGAGCGGCCACGGGGAGGAGCAGAAGGGTGGCAGGAACGGCGTCTGCGCGCCCGAGATGATGGCCGCGATGAACCTGGAGCCCAAGCGGGACGCCCAGAAGGACTTCGAGTCGATGCTCGCGCACGCCAAGTGCATGCGCGAGAACGGCGTGTCCCGGTTCACCAACCCGACCATGTCTCACGGCAACGTCCTGCCCGGCGGCGAACCCGATCCGGTCAACCCCTCGCTCGATCGCGGCTCCGCCGCCTACAAGCAAGCCCGCCAGGCCTGCAAGGACAAGCTGCTCGACGGCCTGGACGGCATGCAGTGAAGCGCTCCAGAGGGCTCCTGCTCGCCACGGTCGCGACCACGGCCGCACTGGCCGGTGTGGTGGCGGTGGGCGCCGGAACGACCGGCCACCGAACCACCGGCACGGGTACCGGGAAGGACCGGTTGCCGCCCGCCACCACCGAGATCACCCGTACCGACCTCGTCCGCAGCAAGAACGTCGACGGGCAGCTGGACTTCGCCGGGCGGCGGACGGTGAAGGCGGCCGTCGAGGGCACCGTCACCGTCGCGGCGAAGCCCGGCAGCACGGTCAGCGCGGGCCAGGAGCTGTACCGGCTCGACGACCGGCCGGTCACCCTGCTGTACGGACAGGTGCCGATGTACCGCGATCTGAAGACGGGCGACAGCGGTTCGGATGTGCTCCAGCTGGAACGCAACCTGCGCGACCTGGGCTTCGGGGCCGGCCTCCACATCGACGTCCACTTCGACCAGGCCACCGAGGCGGCCGTCAAACGCTGGCAGAAGTCGCTGAACCGCGAGACGACCGGCACGGTCGGCAGAGGAGACGTGGTCTTCCAGCCCGAACGGCTCAAGGTGGTCACGGCCGACGCGGCGCTCGCCGACCGGGTCGGCCCGGACAAGGCGATCCTCACCGTCGCGTCCGTCCGGCCCGTCGTGCGAGCCCGGCTCGACCAGGGCGACGCCCCGCTGACCGCCCCCGACACCAGGGTCGAGGTCACCCTGGCAGACGGAACCACACTCCCGGGCAAGGTCTCAGGAACGGTCCGCCCCGAGACCGCCGAGCCCTCCGCTCCGGGCAGGAACGGTGACGGGATCACCGTCGAGATCACCCTGGACGGCTCGCCCAGTACGTCCGAGGGCGGGCCGGCGACGGCCACGGCGACGGTGAAGTTCGTCAGCGAGGCGCACCGGGACGTCCTCACCGTTCCCGTCGAAGCGGTCGTCGCCCTGCGCGGGGAGAACGGCGGCTACGGACTCCAGGTGGTCCAGGGCGACACCGTGAGGACCGTACGGGTCACCACCGGGATGACCGCCGACGGCCGGATCGAGGTCCAGGGCGAGGAACTCCGGGCGGGCATGAAGGTCGGGGTGGCGAAGCAGTGACCCCACCCCAGGCCGAAACGGTGACCCTGCCCCCGACCACCCCCGTGGTCGAACTGATGGGCGCGGTCCGGACCTACCCCGGCGAGGTGCACGCCCTGCGCGGTGTCGACCTCAGGATCGACCAGGGCGAACTCGTCGCGATCGTGGGGCCCTCCGGTTCCGGGAAGTCCACCCTCCTCAACCTGATCGGCACCCTCGACCGTCCGACCTCCGGCACCGTACGGGTCGCCGGGCAGGAGGTCGCCGCACTCTCCGACAGCCGGCTCTCGGCGCTGCGTGCCCGCCGGATCGGCTTCGTCTTCCAGCACTTCCACCTGGCGGCCGGGCGAAACGCGGTGGACAACGTCGCCGACGGGCTGCTCTACACGGGAGTTCCGCTACGGGAACGGCGCGCCCGGGCCCGGGCCGCGCTGGAACGAGTACGCCTGGGACACCGGCTGGACCACCGCCCCCACCAGCTCTCCGGCGGAGAGAAGCAGCGGGTGGCCATCGCCCGTGCGGTGGTCGGCGAACCCGCGCTACTGCTCGCCGACGAGCCGACCGGTGCGCTGGACACGGCGTCGGGCGAGCTCGTCATGGAGCTCATCCACGAGCTCAACGCGGCCGGAACGACGATCTGCGTGATCACCCACGACAACGAGATCGCCGCGTCGCTGCCACGGCGGATCCGCTTCCGCGACGGTGAGATCGTCGCCGACGAGCGGGGAGCCACCCGGTGAACGCGCTCGACATCCTCCGGGTCGGGGCCGTCGGTCTGCGCGCCCGGCGTGCCCGGGTCGTGCTCTCCGCGCTCGGTATCGCCATCGGCATCGCGACCATGGTCGCCGTGGTCGGTCTGTCCACCTCCAGCCGCGCCGACCTGATGGAACGGCTCGACCGGCTGGGCACCAACCTGCTCACCGCCGAGGCCGGGAAGGACGCGCTCGGCCAGGAGGTGAAACTCCCGAAGACGGCCACCGCCATGGTCGAGCGGATCGGTGCGGTCCAGCACGCGACCGCGACCGCCGACCTCGACGTCCGTATCCGCCGCAGCGCGGTCGTCCCCGAGGAGCAGACCGCAGGGGTCACCGCCCAGGCCGCCCGTACCGATCTGCTGGAGGCCCTCGGCGCCCGCACAGCCCGGGGCGTCTGGCTCGACGGCACCGGTGAAGGGCTGCCGGTCACCGTGCTGGGTGCGATCGCCGCCGAACGACTGGGAATCACCGCCCCCGGCGAGACGATCATGATGAACGACCGGCAGTTCGTCATCGTCGGCATCCTCGAACCCGTCGAGCTGGTCCCGACCCTCGACCGGGTCGCGCTCGTCGGATTCCCCACCGCCGAACGGTACTTCGGCTTCGACGGCCACCCCACCACGGTCTTCGAACGCTCCAGCGACGCCTCGGTGGAGGCGGTACGCGCGGTGCTCGCCCGTACCGTCAACCCCGGCAACGAGGGCACGGTCAGGGTCTCCCGCCCCTCTGACGCGCTCGCCGCGAAGGCCGCCGCCGACAAGGGCCTGACCACCCTCATGCTGGGACTGGGCACGGTGGCGCTGCTGGTCGGTGGGGTCGGCATCGCCAACACCATGGTGATCTCGGTACTCGAACGCCGGGCCGAGATCGGCCTGCGTCGCTCACTGGGCGCGACCCGCGGCCACATCCGCCTCCAGTTCCTCACCGAGGCGCTGCTGCTGTCAGCTATGGGCGGGGCAGCGGGCACGGTTCTCGGCGCACTGGCCACGGCCGGCTTCGCGACGGCCCAGGGATGGACCACGGTGATCCCGCTGTGGGCACCCGTCGGAGGGCTCGGCGCGACCCTGCTCATCGGGCTCCTGGCAGGCCTCTACCCGGCCGACCGCGCCGCCCGGCTGCACCCGACCGAAGCCCTGTCGGCGGCGGGCTGACCACCCGTCACCTCAGCCGCGCCGGTCCAGCCGCAACGCCAGAGCGGGGCACTGGCTCACCACCCGGCGCGCAGCGTGCTGCTGCCACGGCGCGACGGGCATCGAGGTCGACGCGGGGTAGCCGTGCGGGCCGAGCCGAACCAGCCCGGGCGCCACGACGGCACACAGGCCGTGCCCTGCGCACCGGGACCAGTCCACCTCCAGTCGCGGCCCGAGGAGACGCCACGGCCGGAGAGCTTGTCCTCGTTCGGCAGGCCGAGCTTGCGGTGCTGGGAGCCGGTGGTGACGATCACGGCACGCGCCTTGTGCACGTTGCCCTCGGAGTCGGTGACGGTCTTGATGTCACCGGTGAGGTCGACCGCGACGATGTCGTCGGGGATCAGCTCGGCGCCGAAGCGCTCGGCCTGGGCCCGCGTGTTGTCCATCAGCTCGGGGCCATGATGCCGTCCCGGAAACCCGGGAAGTTCTCGACCTCGGTGGTGTTCATCAGCGCACCACCGGCGGTGACGGCCCCCTCGAAGACCAGCGGCTTGAGGGAGGCACGGGCCGTGTAGAGCGCAGCCGTGTACCCGGCCGGGCCGGAACCGATGATGATCACGTTACGGACGTCGCCCATGCGGTCAGCCCTCCAGCTGCTTGGCGTCGATCTCGGCGATCAGGTTCTCGATCAGGGCCTTGATCTCGTCGCGGATCGGGCGGACGGCTTCGACGCCCTGGCCCGCCGGGTCCTCCAGCTTCCAGTCGAGGTACTTCTTGCCGGGGAAGTACGGGCAGGCGTCGCCGCAGCCCATGGTGATCACGTAGTCCGACGCCTGGACGGCCTCGGTGGTGAGGATCTTCGGCTTCTGGTCCGAGATGTCGATGCCGACCTCGGCCATGGCGGCGACGGCGGACGGGTTGACCTGGTCGCCCGGCATGGAGCCGGCGGAGCGGACCTCGACGCGGTCGCCCGCGAGGTGGGCGAGGAAGCCGGCGGCCATCTGGGAGCGGCCGGCGTTGTGGACGCAGACGAACAGCACGGAGGCTGCGGGGGAGGTGGTCATCTCGCTCTTCCTCGGAGACGGGTGCCGCACAACACGACCGGGCGGAGGCGGTCGTGCCTACGGCACGGCCTTGCGGCAGTTGCGGTGTCCGCAGACCGGTTGCGCTGCAGGACTCGGCGGTCGGCTCGGAAGAGCCGCCAACATCGACAAACGTATCACCGCATGGTGATGTCAGTCGATAGTGATGTGAATGGCGAGGGTGGACGCTCGCGCCCGAAGCCCTGGACAGCCTCGGGTTCCCCGCCTGTCTGTGCATGCATCGGCTTGCCGGGCGTCGGCCACACGGACTCAGCCGTGTCGCGCGAGCTTGACGGCGGAGACGAGCAGGATCACCGCCAACGCGGGGATGAGGAGCACGTCGGGAAACACCCCGAGGAGCAGGCCGCCCAGCACCGCGCCGACGATGGAGCCTGCGGCCATCACGGCGGTGAAGCGCAGGTTGGCGCCGAGGACGGCGAAGCTGCCGTCGCGGCTGTAGCGGGCGAAGGCCACCAACATGGTGGGCAACGACACCAGCAGGGACAGGCTCCCGGCGGTCTTGATGTCGAGCGCGAACAGCAGCACGATCGTCGGGATCAGCAGCTCGCCGCCGGCCACGCCCATGATCGCCGCGACCACCCCGATGCCGAACCCGGCGACCACCCCGCCGGGCACCCGGGCCCATGGCGGGAGGTCGAGCGTGCCCAGGGTGGTGGTGTGCGTGACCAGCAGAGCAGCAGCCATGAGCACCATCAGCGCGGCCAGCACCTTGTAGAGGGTGGCGCTGCGCATCCGTATCGCCCAGCTCGCTCCGGCCCAGGCGCCCAGCAGGCTTCCGGCGAGCAGGTTGACCGCCACCGGCCAGTGCGCGGCCACCTGCGAGGCCGGCACCGCGGCGAGCCGGGCGGGCAGCGCGGTCAGCACGACGACCAGGCTCATCGCCTTGTTCAGGATGACCGCCGAGAGCGCCGCGAACCCGAACAGGCCGACCAGCAGCGGCAGGCGGAACTCCGCGCCGCCCAGGCCGATCATCCCGCCCAGCACGCCGATGACGGCACCGGCCCCGAACACCAGGACCGTTGAGTGCGTCGGACGCTGTGGTACGAGGTCCGTGTCGATGGTCACGACAGGCATCCTCGCTGATCGCGACCACCGCCTGCTATGGCAGGTCCACCAAGAACAGGTCTGCCCCCGAAGCTGGGTCAACGATCCTCATCACTGCGGGCAGTGGGCTGCCCGGATCCCCCGGGCGCGCGTTCACTCAGCGGGCAGGGCGATGGGCACGACGGTGCCGTCGACGTCACACACGGCGGCCAGGGTGTTGTAGACGGTGCCGAACCGGCGCAGGTTCTGGTGCAGCAGGTCGATCCGGCGTTGAGGCTCGTCAGTGACCAGCCGCAGCTCGTAGGTGAGGGCGGTGAAGCGGGGCGGGGTGTCCTGGCGGCGGACCTGCACGTCGACCTCGGCACGGTGGTAGCGGAAGGGCAGCAGCCGACTGGAGCGTTCGACGTTCTTGAGCAGGCAGGCGGCGAGCAGGTCGGCTGGGCCCGGTGCGCCACTCGGGGCGCTCGCCCAGTAGACGGTCGGCGGCGTCGCGTCTTCGTCCGTCGCGGACACTCCGTTCGGCGGATCGGGAGCGATGCACCACAAGCCGTCCGACGAGCGATCGGAACCGCCCGTGCCAGGGCCCATGGCAGGCGCCTCAGTGGCCACGACCCGCATCAGCGGCATCGCCCTAGGATTCGGGACATGGACAGGATCACGCTGCCACACGGAAAGCCCATACCGATGACGACGCGGCGAACCCGCTGGCAGGAGGCGGGACAGAGCGGAAACTTCGGCAAGCGCTTCGCCGAACTCATCTCCGCCGGCGAGGACGTCGACGGCGAGGCCCGGCTCGCCGACACGCTCCTGCCGCGCGGTGCCCGAGTGCTCGACGCCGGCGCCGGCATGGGCCGGGTGGCCGCCGCACTCCTGCAACGGGGGCACGACGTGGTCGCGATCGAGCCCGACGAGGCTCTGGTCCGCCAGGCCCGGGAGACCTACCCCGGGCTGCCGATCGAGGAACGCGACATCCTCGACCTCGGCCCCGACGACGGCCCGTTCGACCTGGTCGTCTGCGTCGGCAACGTCATCGTCTACCTCGCCGAGGGCACGGAACACAGGGCGCTGGGCGCGATGCGCGACGTACTCGGCGAGAACGGCCGGATCCTGGTCGGCTTCCACCTCCAGGACCCGCCGCCGCACGCCCGGACCTACACGGCGGCGGAGTTCGAAGCGGACCTGACCGCCGCCGGACTGCGCGTCGACCTGCGCGCAGGCACCTACCAGCTGCACCCCGCGAACGACACCTACGGCGTCTGGATCCTGAGCCGCGCCCAGGGCTGACCTCACCCCCCGGAGCCGGCACTCGACAGACGGACACCCGTCCGCAGAAGCGGCTTGGTACAGGGAGTCTTCGAGTGCCGGCCCTGAATCCGATCCGCCACAGCTGACACCCGCCCTTGAGAGGACGCACGCAGTCGGCCTTCCGGGGGCAGCAGCACCATCGGCACAGCATTCAGGGCCGTAGCGGGCGGGCGTTCAAGAGCCCCCGACCGACGCGCTGCCCCCTTCTGCGGCAAAGGCCGGCTCGCCCTGCCGCTCACACGACGTGTGCCATCGTCGACACCCACCCACACCGGCCGGTTCATCAAGATGCCCCGTCCCGCCGCGCCCCCGTGTCCAATCCCGGGCGACCGCGGCAGCCCAGCCACACGCCGAGCACGAACGTCCGTGCCGGATGAACGAGACGCCCGTACCCAATCCCCGGCGGCGCAACAGTCCTTGCAGCGGCGGCACCCGCTGGCCGCTTGACGGGCGGACTCGGCAGCGGGCTTGGAAGTGCCGCCGACATCGACTAACGTATCACTACATGGTGATGTCAGTAGAGAGTGATACGAATAGCCCGGTGGACGTGCTGAAAGCCGTGGCCGACCCGCTGAGGATGCGGATCCTCACCCTGCTCGCCCGCGAAGCCCTCTGCACCAGCCACCTGGTCGAGGAGACCGGCGCCCGGCAGACCAACCTGTCCAACCACCTCAAGATCCTTCGCGAGGCCGGACTGGTCGACACCGAGCCCTGCGGCCGCTTCACCTACTACAAGCTCCGCGCGGACGCCCTGGACGGCCTCGCCGGTCTCCTCGGCGACCTCGCCGCCACCGCCCGCGCCAACACCGACTCGAAGAGGGCCTGCCCGTGACCCTCGCCAAGACCACCGCTCCCCCGGACCACCCCGAGGCCGGACTGGTCGGCAAGCTCTCCTTCCTGGACCGCTTCCTCGCACTGTGGATCCTGCTCGCCATGGGCCTCGGACTCGGCCTCGGCCGCCTCATCCCCGGCCTGAACGACGCCCTCGCCAAGGTCGAGGTCGGCGGCGTCTCGCTGCCCATCGGCCTCGGCCTACTGGTCATGATGTACCCGGTGCTCGCCAAGGTCCGCTACGACCGCCTGCACACCGTCACCGGCGACAAGAAGCTCATGGCCTCCTCCCTGGTGATCAACTGGGTTCTCGGCCCCGCGGTGATGTTCGCCCTGGCCTGGCTCCTCCTGCCCGACCTCCCCGAGTACCGCACCGGCCTGATCATCGTCGGACTCGCCCGCTGCATCGCCATGGTCATCATCTGGAACGACCTCGCCTGCGGCGACCGCGAGGCCGCGGCCGTCCTGGTCGCCCTCAACTCCGTGTTCCAGGTCGTCGCGTTCGGCCTGCTCGGCTGGTTCTACCTCGACATCCTGCCCGGCTGGCTGGGCCTCGCCCAGGACGGCCTGCACTTCTCCGTCGCCAAGATCGTCGTCAATGTGCTGATCTTCCTCGGCATCCCGCTCGTCGCCGGCTTCCTCACCCGCCGCCTCGGCGAGAAGAAGCTCGGCCGCGAAACCTACGAGCAGAAGTTCCTGCCGACGATCGGCCCCTGGGCCCTGTACGGCCTGCTGTTCACGATCGTGATCCTCTTCGCCCTCCAGGGGAAGACCATCACCAACCAGCCCGGCGACGTCGCCCGCATCGCGCTGCCGCTGCTCGCCTACTTCGCAATCATGTGGTTCGGCACCTTCGCCCTCGGCAAGGCCGTCGGCCTCGCCTACGACCGCACCGCCACCCTGGCCTTCACCGCCGCCGGGAACAACTTCGAACTCGCCATCGCCGTGGCCATCGCCACCTTCGGCGTCACCTCCGGCCAGGCCCTGTCCGGCGTCGTCGGCCCCCTCATCGAGGTGCCCGTCCTCATCGCCCTCGTCTACGTCTCCCTGGCCTGGCGCAAGCGATTCGCCCCGACCGCCGTCATCACCGCAGCAAAGGAATCCTGACCCCCATGCACTGCCTGGAGTGCCGTTCAGCAGACACGACCGGCACCGCCGTCGGAGTCTGCCGCGGCTGCGGCGCCGGCGTTTGCGCCGACCACGCCCGCACCGAGGCCGCGGCACTGCGGCGCGGGCCCGTACTCGGCCCGGCCGACAAGACGGTGGTCCGCCAGATCCTGTGCCCGCCCTGCACAGCACCCGTGGAATCCGGCGCGGGGATCCCTTCGTGACGGAAACGACCGATGTGGTGGTAGTCGGCGGCGGCCAGGCCGGGCTCGCCGCCGGCTACTACCTGCGACGCGCCGGACTCGACTTCGCAATCCTGGACGCCGCCGAAGCGCCGGGCGGCGCGTGGCAGCACTACTGGGAGAGCCTGCGCCTGTTCTCCCCCGCCGCCTACTCGTCGCTGCCCGGCCGTCCCATGCCAGGCCAGGCCGGAACCGAGTGGCCGGACGCCGATCACGTCGCCCGGTACCTGGCCGAGTACGAGAAGCGCTACGAGTTCCCCGTCCACCGCCCGGTCTCCGTCACCGAGGTGACGGAGACCTGTGGCGGGGGCCTGCTCGTCCACACCGGCGACGGCACCTGGCACACCCGTGCGCTGATCAGCGCGACCGGGTCCTGGACCCGCCCCTTCGTCCCCGCCGTCCCCGGACGTGAACTGTTCACCGGCCAGCAGCTCCACACCACCGGCTACCACCGGGCCACCGACTTCACCGACCAGCGCGTCGTCGTGGTCGGCGGCGGCAACTCCGGCGCCCAGATCGCCGCCGACCTGATCGGGCACGCGGCCGCCGTCCGCTGGGTCACCCGCCGCCCCGCCCGCCTCCTGCCCGACGAGATCGACGGCCGCGCCCTCTTCGAGATCGCCACCCGCCGCGTCACCGATGGCGGCCCACGCATCTCCGACCTCGGCGACATCGTCGCCACCGAACCCGTACGCGCAGCCCGCGACGCCGGACTCCTCACCGACCACCCCATGTTCACCGCCCTCACCCCCACCGGCCCACACTGGCCGGACGGCGAGGTCTGGCCGGCGGACACCATCATCTGGTGCACCGGCTTCCGCCCCGCCCTCGCCCACCTCGCCCCACTCGGCCTGCGCACCGGCGAACGAGGCCGGATCGCCACCGCCGGCACCCGCGCCGCCTCCGACCCACGCATCCACCTCCTCGGCTACGGCGACTGGACCGGCCCCGCCTCCGCCACCCTCATCGGCGTCGGCCGCACCGCCCGCCAGGCCGTCGCCGAGATCACCGACCTGCTGCGCTGACCGATCGCAGGAGATTCGGCCGCCGGAGTTCTGTCCGGCTCCACTCGCCGCCCAGGCCTGTCAAGCGCAGAGCGACGGGTGTTCCGACGCGCGTTGCCGCGTTCGGAGCAACGGACGGACTGCGCTGCTTGGCCGTGTCACCCCGTGGGAACGCGCGGCCCCGGCCATCGGTGACCGCCGTCGCCTCTTGTTGCTGCTCTGGTTCAGCAGCCGCACTCCTCACCACGCCATGCCTCGATGCCCTCGCGGACCGCGAGCCCGGCCACCAGCAGGCCGATGACCGGGTCGAGCCACCACAGACCGAACAGCGTGTTGGCGAGAAGGCCGACGAGGACGGCGGCGGCCAAGTAGGCGCACAGCAGGTTCTGGGTGCCCTCACCGGTGGTGGCCCCGGAGTCGAGCACCTTCCCCAGGCAGCGCTTGGCCCGGCCCAGCAACGGCATCACTATCAGCGAGGAGACGGACAGCACGATGCCGAGCCAGCTGGTCGACGGGTGCTCAGCAGCCGCGAGCGTGGAGATGGCGTCATGGGCGATACAAGGGGCGAGCAGGCCACCAGCCCGCCGACGGGAGCTGGACCAGAACAGGACACCTCGGCGGACCGAGCCGATCGCGAGAGGGGCTGCCTGCCCCGATCACCGTGACTGCCCAGCGTTCACACTCCCGCACCCAGCCGTCCTGGGGTGTTCGCCGACGGCCGGCGCAGTGCCGGCCCTGCTCAGCCAGACCACGAAGGTGACGACGAAGAGCGCCTCCACGACCAGGGAAATCGGACCGTACGGAAGTTCCCAGCCGTCCTCGTGGTAATCCGGGAGTCCGACCGTACGGGACAACAGGAACCCGGCGATCATGCCGACGCTGGTCACCGCCCCGGCGAGCCAGGCGACGGCCGGCCGTCGCAGAGCCACCAGCGCGACCGCCACAACCAGCATCACCGCGCTCCCGACCACGAACAGGACACCGATGTAGAAGCACTCCTCCAGATGCGAGGGCACCAGAACCAGGTGGACGACCGCGTTGGCCACAGCACAGGCTGCCGCAGTCCCCACCAGTGCGGTTCGGACCGTGCGAGAGATCATCACGACTCCGGGGATCACGCGGCTCCCCCGCCCGCCGCTCCTTCTCTGTCGCTCGCAAAGGCCGCGCCCCCATGGGTACGGTTCCCGCAAACCGAGCGTTCAACCGACCGGATACGGGTCAGCCATCCGCCCGTACAGGCCGACGAGCAACCACCCGCGGCGCACACTGGGAAGCGGCCGCCCAGCCTTCGATGCCAGGGCACGCCTCCGCCACCGCCAGGAGGTGCGATGCCACCCCGGACACGGCACCCGCTGTTCGCCCGCTTCTACCCGCGCGTCAACGCCTACGCTGACGCACACGGCGGCCTCGAACACCGCCGAGAACTGCTCGTGGACACCTCCGGACGCGTCCTGGAGATCGGTTGTCAAGAGTGCGCACACGCAGACAAGCGGCACACGCCCTACGACGGGGCCGGGGCAAGAATTTCTTGCCCCGGGCCCCGTGGTCAGGTCGGGCGTGTGGTGCCGGTTTCTCCACCAGCGTGCCGACGCTGCTGCGGGCCTTGTGCTGTCAGTTGGGCTTGCTGTTGGTGTCCTGGGGTGCGGCGGCGAGGGTGAAGGCGAGGAGGGCGGTGGCGGTGAAGTCGTCGGCGGATTCGACGGTCTGCCAGGCGCCGACGTGGTCCATGAAGCCGGCGCCGCGGCCGTCGAACGCGGCGAAGGGGTTGCCCTGGTTGGTCGGGCACGTGCGCATGGTGGGGAAGGAGTTGAGGTCCTTGAGCTTGTCTGCCGCGTTGGGGCCGTTGACGACGCCGCCGAAGAGGATGTCGCCGTCCCCGTTGAGGTCACCGGCGAGGTTGGCGGCCTGGTGTTCGGGGCAGTGCGGGAAGGTGGTTCCGGCGCCGATGACGAAGGAGGATCCCCACGCGTTGGCGCCCAGGGCCCAGTTGCGCTGCTGGGTGGCGAACGCGTCGTAGCGGGAGTCTCCAGTGACCTGGTGGTAGAGCCGGGCGGTGGCGGCCAGGCCGAAGGTGTGGGGCACGGAGTCGAAGTCGGTGTAGACGGCGCCGGCCCCGAAGGGGTCGTGGGCCGCGCGGGCGCTGCCGTCGTCGAGCTGGCGCTTGAGGTCGGCGGCGAGCTGGTCGTGTGTCACTTCGGTGCGGGCGGCGCCGTCGTCGAGCAGGTGGGCGAGGTCGGCGTGGGCGAGGGCGCTGACGTCGCCGAGCCCGAGGGTGCCAAGGCTGTCCGAGGTGATGTACTGCTTGGCCCAGTGTCCGGCCTGCCTGGTCCAGTCGGTCGTGCGCTTGTCCCCCAGGGCCTTGGCGGCGAGGGCGAGCTCGGCGGCGCCGAATTCCATGTCGTCCTGCCAGGACGCCTCGGGGTAGAAGCCGTGCGGGAAGGCAGTGACCAGTTGGTCGCCGGGGTTGGTGTCGGCGAGGGCGTAGATGTGTGCTGCCTTCTCGAGTTCCTCGTGGGCCCGTTCGGGGTTCTCGGCGGCGTCGAGCTGGGCGGCCAGGGCGAAGGTGGCGGCGACGCGCCCGGCGAGGTTCGGGCTGATCGGTTTGCCGGGCGGTGCCGCGCGGAAGACCGGCCGGTGCTTGATCAGGTAGTCGGGGTCACCGGGCTTCACGTCGAGGGCGTCATCGGCTTCCGGCAGGCGCCACACGTCGTGGTCGGAGCGGATCTTGCCGCTGCCGTCGGCGGTGTCGCCCTTGCCGAGCCCGACCTGGACGTAGAGGGTGCGCGACTTGTCGTCCCACATCTTGCCGAGCCAGTCCAGCCCGTGCCGTGCCTCGGCGGCCAGCTCCTGCCCGCCGACGGGGGTCGTGCGGTGCGCGAGCAGGAGACTCGCGGTGGAGTAGGAGGCGGTGTGGGTGAACTTGAGGAAGTCGCCGGCGTCGTTCCAGCCGCCCGAGACGTCGATCGGGCCCGCGACACGCTTGAGGGGCGCGGTCAGCACCGTCTCGTCGTCGGCGTAGGCGGGGGTGTCGTAGACCGTGGCCTGGCGGTCCGCCAGGTGGGACGGCTTGCGGCGCAGTTCCGTGGGGACTACGTCGGCGCCGTCGCGCTGGGCCTGGAAGAAACGGACGTTGTCCTGGATGAGCTTGCCGAAGAGGTCGTCCGCCGCGGCGATGCGGAACGTCGGGGAGACGGCGGTGACGGGCCCGGACACCTCGACCCGGTAGTCACCGGGTTCGGTCAGAGGAGACAGGTCCAGGGTGTGGACGGCGTTGTACGTGCCGTTCCAGCCTCCGGCAGACGAGCCGACCTTGCCTTTCAGGACCTCCTTCCCGGAGGCGTCGAGGACCCGGAAGGACGCCTTGGACGCGGAGACGGAGGTCATCAGGTAGGCCTGCTTGGCCTCGCCGGGCGTGTAGCCGACCTGGTCGACGCGCACCACCGCCCGCGGAGCACCCGCAGCCAGGGAGTCCGCGCCCTGCGCGGACTGGACACAGTAGACCGCGACAACGGTGGCTGCCAGGCCGGCAGCGGTCATGCCGATGACGCGCTTACGCATACGGTTCTTTGCCATGCCCGCAGACTGTCAGCGGGTCCATGAGACGAACATGAGGCAGGTACGGGACCCCGGCGCCGCCTGCGCGAGTTCCCGCTGCTGCAGGCATACCGCCCCAATCACGACCACCCCGACGTTCGTGTCCTTTTCGACCACAGTAGGCTCGCCCGCCATGCGCGTACTTGTCCTCGAGGACGACCCCGAGCTCGGCCCCGTGATCACCCGCGGTCTGCGTGAGGCCGGCTTCGCCGTCGACTTCGCCACCGATCTCGCCGACGCCGACTTCAAACTCGCGGTCAACACCTATGACTGCCTGGTCGCCGACCGCACCCTGCCCGACGGGGACGCCCTCACGCTCCTGGCCGCCCAGCGCAAGGCCGGCTCCACCCTTCCCGTCCTGCTGCTCACCGCCCTCGACGCGGTCAGCGACCGCGTGGCCGGGTTCGAGCACGGCGCCGACGACTACCTCGTCAAACCCTTCGCCTTCGCCGAGCTCAATGCCCGTGTCCGCACCCTGTGCCGTCGCGGTCAGCCCGCGCGGCTGCCGGAACTGCGCGTCGGCACCCTGGAGCTCGACCTGCCACGCCGCAGGGTACGGCGCGACGGTGTACTGCTCACCCTCACCGCCAAGGAGTTCGCGGTCCTGGAAGTCCTGATGCTGCGCGCCGGAGAGGTGGTCACTCGCACCGAACTCATCGAACGCTGCTGGGACGAGCAGACCGAACCGCTCTCCAACGTCGTCGACGTCCTCATAGGCCAGCTGCGCCGCAAACTGGGCCCGCCCGAGCTCATCCTGACCGTGCGCGGCGCCGGATACCGGCTCGCAGATCCGGCCGCGGACCTGTGATGCCGCCCAGTCCCGCAATCGCACGCCTGCACCGCGTCCGGTGGGCAACGACCCTGCTCTTCGCCGCAACCACCGCCCTGTGCCTGCTGGTCCTCTCCGTCCTGGCCGTACGCACCGACGCCCAGTCCCGCACAAACGATCTCGACAGCGAGGTCAGCCGGCGGGCCGACGGCCTCGCCCGCACGCTCTACTATGACGACGGCGTCCTGCACCTCGACGCCCTGGCGGAGGACGACCTGGCCCTGAGCGCGGAGCGGTTCGCCGTCATCCAGGCAGCCGCGCCCGGCCGGCCCCAGATCCGTCACGCGCCCACCGCGCGCGCCGCTCTTCCCGACCAGTCCGGGCTGGACGACATCTGGAAACAGGTCGAGCACGACCAGGAGACCGTCTTCGTCGCCACCGAGGCCGGCGGCCGGGAGATCCAGTGGGCCGCCGCCCCCGTCTGGGACGGCGACAGGATCGGCGCCGCCGTGCTGGTCGGAGCCGACCCCGCGCAGAGCCAGGCCGCCCACGACCGCCTCGTCCGCTGGCTCACCCTTGGCTGCGCGGCCCTGGTACTGGCCGCCGCCGCCATCGGGCACCTCCTGTCCGGACGGGCCATGCGACCCGCACTGCGCGGACTCGACCAGCAGGAACAGTTCCTCGCCGAAGCCGCACACGAGCTTCGCACCCCGCTGGCCACCCTGCGCCTGGTGGTCGAAAGCGGCAGCACCTCCCCCACCCGGGCGCCCGCCGCCCTCGACGAAGCGGTCCGCCTCATCGACCGCCTGGGCCGACTGGTCACCGGCCTGCTGGCCCGGGCCCGCGTCGAGGCCGGCACCCAGGAGATCGAGCTCACCCTGCTGCGACTCGACCAGCTGGTCGAACAGACCATCGAGGAACTACCGGACAGCGCCGGCGTCACCGTCATCACCGAGGCCACCATCGTGAACGGCGACCCCGAACTGCTCGCCCAGGCCGTCCGCAACCTCGTCGAGAACGCGCTGCGGCACGGCGGCGGCACCCCAGTCGAGGTGAGCGTCGCCCCCGGCCGCATCGCCGTGCGGGACCACGGCCCCGGCGTACCGGCCAAGGACCGTACACGGGTCTTCGAACGCAGCGTCACCGGATCCGATAGCAAGGGAACCGGCACGGGCCTCGCCATCGTCCGCTGGGTCGCCGAACTCCACAACGGCACCGCCCGGCTCTCCCCCGCCTCCGGCGGCGGCCTGCTCGCAGAACTCCTACTACCTCCGCACACCAGCAGCTGACACAACCCGGCAAGGCTCGCCCTGGGTCATCTCACCCCACGTCTGCAGGGGTGCCGAGACTCCCCGGCGCAGGTCAGCGACCTGCGCCGGGGTAAGGCAACGTCAGGAACGGCGCCACCAGGGGCCGCGCCGCTTCGCCTCGGCCACCGCGGCTTCGGCAGCGGCCTGGCGGCAGTCGGCACACAGTCCGTCGTCGTTCCAGCCCCGTTCCTCCTCGGCCCACCGCTCGTCCGTGAACTTCGCCGAACAGGGGGCGCAGGCCGGACGGCGTCGCTCCCATCCCGCGCCCGGCGGGCCCGATCGGCCTCGGCCTGCTCGACGGCGAGCAGCCGGTCGCCGTCCGGGTTGTCGAGCGCCTCGGTGAGGGTGTGCCAGCCGCCCCGGCCGAACCGGGCCCAGATCGCCGGGCCGGCACCGAACCGGCGCAGCATCGGCAAGGTGGTGGCCACGACCGGCAGGGCGCGGTGGTGGCCGCCGCCGTACGGGGGCGTGCTCCGGGAACGCCCTTGCCCCTGCGCTGGCAGAGCACCACCACCTCACTCGTTCGAGTGCAGCCCGAAGGCCAGCCGCATGCAGAAACGATCCGGCCACACAGACCCCCGTACGGGCCTTCCCGCGATGTGCGGGCCGCCCGCCCCGACCAGCGCTCCTCCCCCGCCGACACAGCATCACTCCGCCGCACGCAGAGCCACCGAAGGGAACAGCAGATGCCCACCATGCGTGCTCGTACGACGTTGGCGCTCACCGGCACGGTCGTGGCCCTGGCCGCGGTGCTCACCGGCCCCTCCCCCGCCCTGGCCACCCTCGGTCGCATTCGAACCGGCCGCCACACAGCCTCTGGACAGGGTCGCGTGCCCCCGCGGGTACGTGTGCATCTACCCCGACAGCGCGGCCTGCCACCCGGCCGGTTCCGACACCTCGGCGGGCGGTGACGGCGGGGTTCACCTGATCGGATGACGCTGACCGGCTCCGAGCGCAGGCGGCCGGGCCCGGGGAATGACGGGGGTGCGTTCCGTGAGGGCCCGGCCGATGGGAGGCCAGCAGCGCCGGGGGCGTGGCGCAGCTGCTCTGCTCGGTGGCCCGGTGGTGCTGTGGTGGGGCCGCCGTGCCGGGAATGCTAGACCCGCTCATCAAGCGATGACCAGGGGTTCGACCTGCAATGCCTGTTGCTGGTCGGCGGCAGCGCGACCGCCCTGGTCCGCAACCGCCGCACCGGCGCTCAGGCCTGATCCCGGCAGCGAACGCGAACCCGGCCCTCGCGGGCAACTGCCAGCGGGGGCCGGTTCGTTGGTGGTGCCGCCCGGCTCAGGGCGCCGCCAGGGCGACCGCGAAGCCGTGGTCCGCGATGTCGAGGAAGCGCCGGTTGAACCGTACGAAGGGTTCGATGAGCAGGTCCACGAAGACCAGGAAGGCCACCGTGCCCACGCCCACCGGCCCGCCCAGCAGCCATCCGGAGAGCAGCAGCACGCCCTCGATCAGTCCCTTCGCGCACCAGAAGGGCCAGGTCCGGCGCTGCCGGATGGTGATCGCCAGCAGGTCGATGGCGCGGATCCCGAAGCCGCTCATGATGATCAGCGCCGACGCGTACGCGCACAGCAGCGCGCCGAGCAGCATCAGCGGGTAGCTCCGCAGCCCCAACCAGGCCACCGGCCGCAGCCATTGGAAGAGGTCGATCAGGCTGCCGCACAGGAAGAAGGTCACGAAGGGCGAGACCACCGGGCGCTTGCGGTTCCACAGCGCCCACACCCCGATGCACACCACCGCGACGGCCGCCTGGCAGATCCCGATGGTGAGCGGCAGGTGTCTGAGCACCCCGAGCGAGAAGACGTCGAGCGGATCGGTGCCCAGGTTCGACTGGATGAAGCAGTGGGCGCCCAGCGAGAAGACCAGGCAGCCGGCCAGGTACACCAGGGCCCGGGGCAGTAACTCGCCCAGCCGGCGCGGGTGCCCGTCCGGTGCGGTGCCGAGGGGATGGCGGGTGGTCATGGGTTCCTCCAGGGGAGCGGGCGCCCGGCCCGCGATCACCCCGGAGGCGGGGAGCGGGTTCAGGCGAGCGACTGGTAGGCGAGGAAACCGCCGAAGAGAATGACGCCGACCCCGGCGACCAGGTCGACTCCCTTCAGCAGCCGGGCGCTGAACCGTCGGCGGAACACCAGCACGCCGGTGCTCAGCAGGGTGAACCACAGCAGCGTGCCGCAGCCGACGCCGACGAGCATGGAGACCGAGGCGGGCAGCGTCCCGGTGACGTTCGCCGCCGTGGCCGCGGCGAAGGCGGCGGCCCAGTAGCCGATCGTCGCCGGGTTGGAGGCGGTGGCCGCCAGCGCGGTACGGAACGCCGTCAGCGGGCGGACCGCCTCCGGGTTCCGCTCGTCCTCGGCGGCGGTCTTGACCTGGAAGGCGGAACGCAGCGAGCGCGCGCCGATGTACACCAGCACCGCCGCCCCGGCCAGGCCGAGAGCCGTCCGCAGCGCCGGGACGTCCAGCAGCCTGCCGACTCCGGCCAGGCCCAGGCCGGCGTAGGTGACGTCCACCAGTGCCGCGCCCAGGCCGATCGCCCAGCCGATCGGGAAGCCGTCGCGCAGGACGCTGCGCACGCACAGCAGGCCGATGGGGCCGAGGGGCAGAGCGACCAGGAAGCCGAGGCTGAGCCCGGCGAACCACGCGGGGAGGATGTTCACCGTCCGCCCCCGCAGGTCCCCGGGGTCATTCCGATCCGACCTAAGTCCTGGTGCGAGCACGTGCGCGACAATTCGCTCTGCCCTCTCGTCACAACACCCGCCGATCAGGTCATTCGACGAGTTCCGATATGCCGAACCGTACCTCATCGCCTTCGGCCGGGCTCAGGTCTTCGGGCGCGTAGAACAGCTCGTACACATTGGTCGACAACAACTGGCCGAGCCTGGTCAGGGCGTACACGTCCGTACCGCGCGGCTCCAGCCAGCCCTTGTCGATGAGCTGTTCGATTTCCGGTCCGAAGACCGTCTCCATGGTGACGCCGAACCGTTGCCGGAAATCCGGCCGGTTGACCTCGCACATCTTGAGGCCGCGGATCATGACGCGGCGCATCTCCTGTTCCTTGGTGAGGTAGGTGGCGAAATCCAGCGGGATCTGACCGCCTTCCACCATCTCGTAGTACTTTTTCAGCGGCTTGACGTTGACGAACAGCCGGTCGTGGATCACGCTCTTCGACGAGACACCGAATCCGATCATGGGCCAGGTCCGCCAGTAGTACTCCAGGAAGCGCGAGTAGTCGGCGCAGCGGTCGGGGTGGAAGTAGCCGGTCGAGCTGCGCCGGACGAACCCCGCCGCCTCCAGGGCGTCGATGGCGTACTCGTACATGCGCCGCTCGTCCTGGGCCGTGGGGAGCGCCATCTTGCCGGACGTGATGAGCGAGTGGAACGCCGTCTTCGGCCAGATCTCCAGGCCGTAGGCCGTGATGCAGGCCGGTTCGAGTTCGATGGCGCGGTCCACGCTGCGCTTCCAGTCGTCCACGGACTGGTCCGGGAGCGGGAAGATCAGGTCGATGTTGGTGTGGGTGAATCCGCCGTCGACGACGGTGCGGAAGGCCCGTTCCGCGGTGGCGCGGTCGTGCGAGCGGTTGCAGATCGCCAGCAGTCGGTCGTCGAAGGCCTGGACGCCGACGCTGAGCCGGGTGAACCCGGCCTCCCGCATGCGCGCGATCTTGGCCTCGTCGACCGTCGAGGGGTCGAATTCCAGGCCGATCTCCGCGCCTTCGTTGAATGCGAAAGACTCCCGGCAGACGTCCAGCAGCCGTGCCGTCTGGTCGCCGGTGAGGATGCCCGGCGTGCCGCCGCCGAAGTACACCGCGTCGACCCGGAACGCGGGGAAGGCGCGATTGGCGGCGAACGCGCGGACCTCGCGCTCCAGCGCGTCGACGTACTGGGCGAATTGCTTCTCGTTCCGGTTGATGTAGACCGTGTAGTCGCAGAATCCGCACTTGGTGATGCAGAACGGGACGTGCAGGTACAGCACCGCGTTCTCGGGGCGGAAGTACTCGTCGTACTCGTGGTGCCGGTATTTGAACGGATAGGTGTGGATGTTCCGCCGGATGATCTTCTCGGCCATCTGCGGTCGCTCCTTCGTCGGGGCCGGCCTGGCGTGGTGGGTGACGGATCCGGGGCCGGAGCCCGTCAGCAGAGGACCTGGAACGGTCGGACGTCGGCGGCCTCGTCGAGGGCCGGCCGGTCGTTGGGGACCACTGGGCGTCCGCAGGAGACGAAGAGGTCGTCGTAGCGCGTCCGCGACCGCTCGCGGTAGTCGGCGGCGGACCTCGCCAGCATCTTGACGACCTCTTCGGCGAGCATCAGCTGGTACTGGCAGGACTCGGTGTTGAGCTCGTTCACGTCGCCGGACGCCACGTGGTTCTCCTGCCGGCAGCCCCCGCCGCACAGGTAGCGGGCCCAGCAGGCCCCGCACACCCGGTGCTCGTCGACGGTGCGCCGCCACTCGGGGTGGTCCCGGGTGAGGCCCTCGGCCCCGGTGCCCACGTCGAAGCCCTGGTCGCCGACCAGGCGGTGGCAGGGGCTGATGCTGCCGTCGGGGGAGTGGGTGTAGTACGTCCGGCCGCCCGAGCAGAACGCCAGCGCCGCCGACCCCTCGGTGATCATCTGTACCGTGCGCTCGTACTCCAGCACGCCCTTGAACCGGTTGTCGGCGGCGAACAGCCGCGGGTAGTGCACCAGGAAGTCCTTGAACTGCTCCACGATGCCGGGCTGGAGGAAGTGGTTGATGTACTGGATGCCCTTGGGCTCGGAGAGCTTGCGGTCCCCCAGGGTGAGGGCGATGGGCACCGTGGTGCCCTGGTCCACGGGGTAGACGCCCGGATAGATCTGGAAGTAGTCGAAGAGGTCGAGGTTCCAGAGGTCGAGCACGTTGTCGGTGAGGCTGGGCTCCGCGGTCGCGATGGTCATCCGCGCGACCAGGGTGACGTCGTCGCCGCAGGCCTCGCGCAGCCGGAACAGGTTGCGGATGATCCGGTCGTAGGACCCCTTCCCGTTCTTGGACGGGCGGTTGGCGTCCTGGACCTCGCGGCCGCCGTCGATCGAGACCGAGACGATGAAGCCGTAGTCCCGGAAGAGCTCCTCGATGCCCTGGGGCATCAGGGTGAGGTTGGTCGAGATCCGGTGGACGAACTCGGTGCCCGTGCGTGCGGTGAGGTCGCGGGCGCGCTCGCAGATCCTGCGGATCACCTCGAAGTTGGCCAGCGGCTCCCCGCCGAAGAACTCGAAGCGGACCCGCTGCCCGGGCGCGGCGTAGCGGTCGATGAAGTCGAAGATCCAGGCGATCGAGTGCTCGCCCATGGCCTCGGTGATGCGGCCGTAGTCGCCGCCCTCGGCGAAGCAGTAGGTGCAGGCGAGGTTGCACACGTTCGTCAGGTTGACGTTGACCGCGAAGTCGGCGCCGTCCGACAGCGCGCCCTCCCGGAGGCGGACGCGGTTGGCCTCGCGACCGGATTCGGCGCCGGCCTGCAGCCTCTCCCACGCCCGTCGCTCGTCGAGCAGCAGGTTCTCCACGCCGGCCGCCAACCGCTCGGCGGTGTCCGCCGGGGCGAGCAGCAGCCGGTGGCTCCCGGTGATCAGGACGGCCGAGGTATCGTCGCTGAACGGCAGGACGCGGTAGTCGGTTCCATGCCGCATCGCACCCTGTTCCGTCGCGTGCGCGGGGCCCGTCATGACCTGGTGCGGGGCTGGAAGAGGGGCAGCGGCGAGACGTCCTCGTTCAGCGTCCCGGCGGAGGCCTCCACGGTCGGGAAGTGGGCGCGGTCGAAGACCTGGTGGAGGCTGGAGGTGCACTGCGAGGGGACGGCCACCTGGACGCCGACCTCGCCCGCCGTGCTCTTGGCGGCGATGTACCGGAAGCTCTCCTGCGGGGCCAGGTCGATGACCTGCCACGACTGCTCCGCGGCCGGGTCGCCGTAGCGGCGGTGGTAAGCCCGCACCGGCGCGTCGGAGGTGTTGCGCACCTGGACGTGCAGGGCGCGGACGTCGCCATGCCAGTCGAAGCGGGCCAGGTCCAGGCCCTCGGCGGGGAGTTCCGGCACCCGGGTCCGCGACCGGGCGTCGGGCAGCAGGACGATCGGAGCGCGGGCACCGCACCCGACGCAGGCGCCGTCCCCGTCCAGGCCGACCAGGTCGGCGTTGAGGCCGTACCGGGTGATCTGGAGCTGGCCGCACCGGTGGCACCAGGTGTTGGTCGACTCGGTGTCGTACACGTTCCCCAGGTAGACGTGGTTCAGCCCCATGTCCAGGGCGATCTTGCGGGCCCGTTCCAGCCGGTCGACCGGGGTGCGGATGGTGTCGGTCATCTTGTAGTCCGGGTGGAAGCGCACGAAGTGCGTGGGCACGTCGGGGCTGAGCCGCTCGCCGACGAAGGTCGCCATCTCCCGGGCGGTCGTCTCGTCGTCGCTGAGGTCGGTGACCATCAGCGTGGAGACCTCGACGTGCTTGCCGGCCCGGAACACCTGCTCGGTGCCCTCCAGGACCGGTTCCAGCCACCCCTTGGTGATCTTCCGGTAGTACTTCGGGTCCAGGGACTTGATCGACACCGAGAAGATGTCGATGACCGGGATCAGTTCCTCGATCGCCTCGCCGCTGATGAAGAACGCGGACTTGTAGAGGTTGACGATTCCGGCCGCCTTGGCGAGGGCCGCCGTCTCGACCACGAACTCGTGCCACACCACCGGGTCGTTGTAGGTCCAGGAGATGACCTTGATGCCGTGCCGGACGGCGATGTCCACGACTTCCTCGGGCGTGTAGTGGTAGACGTCCTTGTCCTCCACGTGGCGCGCCTGCGACGTCTTCCAGTTGTGGCAGTAGTCGCAGTTCAGCATGCAGCCGACGTTGCCCATGGAGAGGATCCGGGCGCCGGGCGCGTAGTGGAACACCGCCTCGGTCTCGATGGTCTCCTCGGTGGCGTGGACGGAGCGCCCGTAGTTCAGGGTCACCAGACGGCCGTCCCGGTTGGCCCGGACCATGCAGAATCCGTGCTGGCCGGGGCGTATCCGGCAGTTCCGGGGGCTGAGATGACATCGGACGACGTCGTCGTCCAGGCGCTCCTCCAGCCGGGCCGGGCGCGGTTGGTTGTCCCAGGTCCTCTGCGACATGGCTGTTCCTTCCGTGCGGTGGTACGGAGGCGACGGGTTGGCGCACGGGTCCTCGGCGGGGGCGGGCGGGCCGACCGGTGCGACGCCGTCGGGGGATCCGGGATTCCGGCGCCGTGGTACGGAATTCGGCTCCGGATGCGACTCCGGATTCGACGGTCGGATCGATGGTCCGGACCGACGGGGAGCCTGCGCCCGCCCTCATCTCCCACTCTCCCCCGGACGAAGGCACCGCCGGGGGATCGCCTCGCGGAAAGGGCCGAAGTGGAGGGGGAGAACAATGGGAATCGTGCCGGTTACCACGATGAGCTTCACCGGATCGGCGAGCACCTGTCAAGGAGCCGACGGAGCGCCGGATCCGGCCGCTACCCCGAAGTGGACAGCGCCCTTCGATCCGGTCGCGGCGCGGGTTAGGCCAGCCTCACTTCCGGCGATCTGACGCGTGGCCAGTGGATTCCCCGGCCGAGCGTCGGCGGAGGCCGATCCGGGCGGCGGCGCGGCCCGGACCGCACGTCGTCGAAGGTGGCCGAAAATCGCCGCTCCCCAGGGGAATAACCAGCTGTCACAGAACGGTTCGCCTGCCGCAGCCACCGCTCGTCCCGCACCGGCCCCAGCGGCTCTCATCGGATCTGATTGATCGTCAACTCGGCCCCATGTACAACGGAGTTCCGTCAGCCCTACGCTGAGTGGCCACGAAATGCCGCCTATTCGGGGAGCGGGCATGCCGGAGGGTTCGGACCAGGACCGGTCGTCGTCGGGTCAGCCGGTGCCCGGATGGCGGGTACCGGGGTGGACGGAGATCCGGCCACTCGGTTCCGGTCGGAACCAGGTCGTGCTGGTCCGCTCGGACGCCTCCGGTGAGCTCGCCGTGATCAAGTACTCCCTCGCACCGCCCGCCGGCGGCACCGCGCTGCGGCACCCGAACCTGGTCAGGATCGACCAGCTGCTCCCCTCACCGGACGGCACGGGCGGCGCCGTGGTCATGGCCGCGGTGGAGGGCGCGAGTCTGCAGGTGCTCCTGGCCGTCCGTCCGCTCCCGCCCGAGGCCGCGCTCGCGGTGCTGCGCGACTCACTGCTCGGGCTGGCCGCCGCCCACGAGCAGGGCGTGCCGCACGGGAGGTACCGGCCGAGCGACGTCCTGGTGGACCTCACCGGGCACTGCCGGCTGCTCAACACCGGCCGCCCGCCCTCCGATCCGGCGGAGCCGGACGCGGCGTACCGCGCCCCCGAGTTGCGACTCGGCGCGCCCGCCTCGCCCGCCTTCGACGGGTACTCCGCCGCACTGGTGTTCGTCGAGTGCCTGACCGGTCGGCGCCCCGCACCCGCCGCAGCACCGCCCGAGAACCTGCCCGAGCCGGTGCGCCGGGTGGTGGCACGGGCCCTGGCCGAGGCGCCGGAGGTCCGGTACCCCGATGCCCGGTCCTTCCTGACGGAGCTGGAGGCGGCCGCCGCCGCGGTCCACGGCCCGCAGTGGCCGGAGCGGGGCGCGCGCCTGCTCGCC
>NZ_JAHSQD010000369.1 GCF_020103755.1 Streptomyces sp. LS1784 | reverse complement strand
GGCCCCGCCCCCGCGCCCTCCCGGGCGGCCCGGACCGCCCGGGTCGCCCGGGTCGCCGGGCCGGCCGGTCTCGGCCGTCGGCTGGCGGCGCGGACGGTGGACACCGCCGTGCTGCTGGTGGTCGCGGTCGCCGCCGGGATTCCGCTCGGCCGCTCGGTCTCCGACCACCTCCACCGGAAGCTCGACCAGGCCCGGATGGCCAGCGCCCTCACTCGGCGCCAGGTCCAGGTCTGGCTGGTGGACGACGTGGTGCTGGGCAAGATCGCCGTGCTGATCGGCATCCTGCTGTTCGTCAGCCTGCTCTACGAGGTGCTGCCGGTCGCCCGCACCGGCCAGACCTTCGGCAAGCGGCTGGCCCGGATCCGCGTGGTGGACGCCGCCGCCCCGGCCACCCGGACCCGGCTGAGCCTCGGCCGTTCACTGCTCCGGTGGGCCGTGCGGCAACTGGGTGCGGTGCTGCTGCTCGGCCTGGTCTGGCCGGTGTTCGACCGTACGGCGCGGCGGGGCTGGCAGGACCGCGCGGCCCGTACCCGGGTGGTGCGCGGCTGAGGCCCGCAGGGCCCGTGCAAAACGGACAAAATGTCCCGAACATCCAGAATGTGCGATGTTCTACTCGGGGGCATGAGCACCCACGACCCCTCAGGCCCCCAGCCGGAGGGGGGCGGCAAGCCCTCCTTCGACAAGCAGCCCCCGCAGCCGGGCGGCGGCACGCCGGAAGGCGAGCCGTCGGGCCCGACCCCGTCCAGCGACACGTCCGGCGGCCCCGGCGCCTACCAGGGCACCTACGGCGGGAGCGGCGGCCCGACCCCCGGTCAGGACCCCTACCGGAACCCGTACGGCCGGCCTCCGTACGACCAGCCGCCGCCCGGCTACGGCCCCGGCGCGTACGGCACCCCCGGCGCAGGCCCCGTCCCCGGCATGCCGCCGATCGGCACCTGGCCCAGGCGGATCCTCGCCCGGCTGATCGACTACGTCCTGGTGCAGGCCGTCGCCGTGATCATCGTGGGGCCCTTCGTCGACCTCGGCGCGCGCAACGGCTCCACCGAGGCGTTCTGGCTCGGCTGCACCATCTACTTCGTCTACGAGGCCCTGATGCTCAGCCGGGACGGCCAGACCCTCGGCAAGAAGGCGATGAAGATCCGCGTCGCCATGCTCGTCGACGGGAACAAGCCCACCCAGTCCGCCGCCTGGACCCGCGCCGCGGTCTTCATCGTCCCGGCCGTGCTCTGCTGCGCCGCGCTCTGGTGGATCATCGACGGACTCTTCGGCGTCTTCGACACGCCCTACCGGCAGTGCCTGCACGACAAGGCCGCGAAGACCGTGGTCGTCACCACGGAGGTCTGAGCGGCGACGCGGGACGCGCCTGCGCCCGGCGGCGGATCAGCGCTGCCGGGCGTACGCGTGTCCGGCAGCGGCCGGAGCGGGTCCGGCCGCCCCGGCCGGGTCCGCGGGGCCCGCCTCCACGGCTCCGGCCCCGGCCGCGGCGGCTGACATCGAGAGCAGCGTCACCACGGTGCCGAGCGCCAGTGCGAACCCCACCAGCACCGAGACCGCCAGCACGCCCGAGGCGCCCGAGACGGCCAGCAGTGCCACCGTGGTGGCGACGACGGTGAACGAGCCGAGGCAGGCCTGGGCGACGGAGGGGCGCGGCATGGCAGAGGTCCTTCGCACGTCGGGGGAAACGGGCGGGAGTGGTGACGGTTCCGGTGGTCCTACCCCGCGGGGGAAGCGGGTACGTCCAGGCTAGACGCCGGGCGCGGGGGCACAGGGGGCGCACGGTCTCATCCCGGGGTCGTCCGGCCCGGTCGGTACGGTGAACCGGAACCATGTCGACACCACGCACCACCGCACACCACCACACCCGGGGGAACCGACCATGCCCATCCCCGCCGACTGGCCCACCACCGAGGCCGAGGCGCTCGCCGAACAGGAGCGGCTGCGCCCGCTCGTCCAGGCCCACGACGACGAAGGGCGCGACGACGAGGGGCCCGGCCGGTTGATCGCGGGCGTGGACGTCGCCTACGACGACGACCGCGACCTCGTCGCCGCCGCGGCCGTCCTGCTCGACCGGGACACCCTGGACGTGATGGAACAGGCCACCGCCGTCGGCCGGATCGCCTTCCCGTACGTCCCCGGGCTGCTCGCCTTCCGCGAACTCCCCGCCGTCCTGGACGCGTTGGCCGCACTCACCCGCACCCCCGACACCGTCGTCTGCGACGGCTACGGCCTCGCCCACCCCCGCCGCCTCGGCCTCGCCAGCCACCTCGGCGTCCTCACCGGGCTGCGCACCCTCGGCGTCGCCAAGACCCCCTTCACCTTCGACCACCACGAACCCGGCGCGGCACGCGGCTCCTGGACCCCGCTCACCGACCCCGCCACCGGCGAGGAGGTCGGCCGCGCCGTACGCACCAGGGCCGGCGTGAAGCCCGTCTTCGTCTCCGTCGGACACCGGACCGGCCTCGACACCGCCGTCCGCACCACCCTCGACCTCGCCCGTCACTACCGCCTCCCCGAAACCACCAGGCACGCGGACTCCCTCTGCCGGCGCGCCCTCGCAGACGCCCAGCGGACCGGGACGACCGCGAACTGACCATGCCCCGGGCGGGATTCGGGCCCGGTGTGTTAGACATGAGACACCGGGGCCCGGCCCCGACCGCCAGGGACGGACGCACGGGGGAGGCGCCGAAATGGGATCAGGGACCACCGGTACCGGTTCTACCGGCGGAGCCGGACAGGGCTACCGCATCGAGGTCGAACAGCTCCGCACCTTCGCCGGCCAAGTACGGCTGCTGCTCGCCGACTTCCAGAAGCACGCCGACGGCACCGACGCGTACGGCCGCAGCGGCATCGGCAAGAACGCCTTCGGGGCCTTCGCCGAGGCCACCGAGATCCACGGCCGCTACGGCACCATGCGGGACGCGCTGCGCGACGTCCTCAACCAGCTCCAGGAAGCCGTGAACGAGGCCCAGCAGAAGGCCGACCTCACCGCCACCAACTACGAGGAGCAGGACCAGCACACCGCCGCCAAACTCAAGCTCGGCGAGGACGGCTGGTCCGTCGCCCACCCCTCCGCGAGCAGCCAGGCCGCGGCCCAGCAGAACCACACCCCCTCCAACCGTGGCAACGCCACCGTCTGACCGCCGCCCGCCCGGACCCGAACGGAGGCCGACCGCCCGTGGTCTACACCGACTTCACCAAGTACAGCCACGCCCAGCTCCGGAAGATGGCGCAGGCCCTCGACCCCGGCGCGGTGATGGCCGCCGGCGACCCCTGGCGCAGGGCCGCCGACACCCTCAAGCAGATCCGCCTGACCCTCACCAAGGCCAGCACCGAAGCCGCCACCTCCTGGGAAGGCACCACCAGCGACGCCTTCCACAACCGCATGCTCGCCCTGGCCGCCAGCATCAACAACGCCGCCGCCTATGCCAACGACGCGGCCAACATCCTCCACAACACCTCCGAGGCCATGGCCAAGGCCAAGCGCGACATGCCCGAGGAACCCGGCAACTGGGACAAGGTCAAGGACACCGTCGGCGACGCCTTCTTCGGCGACGACGACGAACACATCCCCCTCGCCGACCGCAAGAAGGCCGAAGCGGCCGCCATCATGCAAACCCTCGCCATGCACTACCGCATCGCCACCCCGGCCCTGAAGTCCCCGCCGCCGTACGACCCGAAGAAGCCACCGGTGAAACCCGGGGGACGGGACGACTTCTCCGACCAGGCGGCCGGTGATCAGAGTGCGTTCGTTGCAGTGGGCGGTGTGATGACCGGCATGGGCGCAGGCAACGTGCATTCGGTCGGAGGGTCCTTCAGCAGGCCGGTGGATGCCCCGACAGCGCCCCGGACCCGTAGCGTGAGCAACGGCGGTGTCGCTCCTAAGTCGTCGTCAGCCTCAGGAAGCACGCCGATTCCGCCGGAACCCGGGATCAAGGGCGGAACGGCCAAGGCGTCAGGGAAGCCGGAGGCGGCCAACTACGGCGCGGGAACCGCCGTCGACGGAGTGAACACCGTTTCGAAGCCCACAGCGGCTGGGCCGTCACCGGTCGGTGTCACGGGCACGCCGGCCCCCACCGCGTCTGGGCCACAGGCCGGTGCTGGCCCCACGTGGCTCGGGCCCGGTAAGGGAGAACCGATGCCCGGCCTGTTCGCCGGCGGGCGAGAGAAGCAGACACTCGTCGAGCGGGGGACGACCGGCCGGAATGACCAGCGGGGAGCGCCGGGCGATGTTCGTGGCGGCTCTGCGCGGGGCGCTGAGGGTATCCACGGAGGCAGCCCTGGCCCGGTCGGCCCCGGAGCCGGCCGAACGGGCGGCACCGTAGTCGGCGACGGCGGGCGCGCGGTACCAGGGGGCAAGGCGTCTGCGGGTGAAGCGGCTCCTGGCGGCAAGAGGGCCTTCACCGAGGGCGGTTCCGGCTTGGGGCAGCGCAACCGGCCTCGGACGGAGTCGACCGCTGCCTCTGGAGCATCCTCGGGGTCCGCAGTCCCGTTCGGCGGGGCTCACGGGCGCGCCAAGGACAAGGAGAAGGCTCGAAAGCGGCCGGACTTCCTGGTGGAGGACGAGGAGACCTGGGCGTCAGGGGATTCCGCCAATCCGAACGTGGTGAAATGACCCTGGTTCTTCAGGAGACCAGGTGATTCGATCGGGGCCCTCGTGGTTTGTGGACCACAGGGGCTACCGCCGTGCTGAGTGGGGTGACCGGCCTTGGGAGAATGGCGGCTTGGGCGTGGGGTGGCCGCGCTGACAGCAGGCGGCCTGGTCGCTGCGATCGGGGTGGGGCCGGCCTGTGCGGACGGCACCCGTGACGCCCAATGGGTGCTGGCCAGCTACCGAGCCGACAGTGCGCTGTGGCCGGTGTCGCAGGGCGATGGTGTCACCGTCGCCGTCATCGACAGCGGCGTGATGAAGGACCATCAGGATCTGGTTGGTCAGATCCTGCCCGGCGCCGACTTCAGTGGTGAGGGCAGCGATGGCACGGTCGACAAGGACGGCCATGGCACCGGGATGGCCAGCCTCATCGCAGGCCATGGACATGGTGACAATGCGGGAATCATGGGCTTGGCGCCCAAGGCCAAGGTCCTTCCAGTGAGGGTGAGCTGGAGCTCCACGGACGCCGTGGCGCAGAGCGGTCTGGCAAGAGGCATCCGGTTCGCAGTGGACCGCGGTGCCAAGGTGATCAACATGTCGCTTGGCGGCTACTCGGGGACCGATCAGGAGACCAGGGCGGCGGTCAAGTACGCCGTCGACCACGATGTGGTCCTCGTCGCGTCCAACGGGAACAGCGGACAACAGGCTGCGCCGGTTGAATACCCGGCGGCGTTTCCGGGTGTGGTGGCGGTTGGTGCGGTGGACCGGCAGGGACACTTGTGGGAGAAGTCGACGTACGGACCGGAGACCACGCTGACAGCTCCCGGAGCGGAGGTCTACCGGGCGAGTGCGAAGTCCTCGGCAGGGTACGGAGTGGCCAACGGCACCTCGGATTCCACTGCCTACGTGTCCGCCACTGCGGCGTTGATCAGGGCCAAGTACCCGAACCTGTCGGCTGGGCAGGTGGTCAATCGGATGATCAAGACGGCCACTCCTCCGGTTGACGGGTCTGCGGTGCCGAATGACCGGTACGGGTACGGGGTTCTGGCGCCGGCGAAGGCGTTGGAGGCGAATCCTGTCGTGGACAACGGGCCTCGGGAGAATCCCTTGGCGGGGCGGAAGGAGTCGCAGGGGGCGCCGCCGGTGGACGATCCGACGGACGGGGCGTCGGAGGAGGCTGTCGCCCCCGGGGCGGATGGTGGGGGGAGCAGCGGGAACGGGATGGGGGTTGTCGTGGGGGCGGCGGCCGGTGGTTTGGCAGTGGTGATCGGCGTCGTCGTGGTGTTCGTCGTGCGGGCACGGCGGCGGCGGCCGGCGGCCGGGGCGTACGGGCCGGGGCCGTATCAGCAGCCGCCGCGCGGGGGGCCGTATCAGTGAGTGGCGAGCCATTCGTCGCGTAGGGCGGCCATCTGGAGGACGTCCCAGTAGCGGTCGTCCCAGTGGTGGGCCTGGCGGGCGCGGCCTTCGAGGGTGAAGCCGGACTTGCGGTAGGAGTGGGCGGCGCGTTCGTTGTACTCGAAGACTTCGAGGTGGACGCGGTTGAGGCGGATGGTCTCGAAGGCGTGGCGCAGGACCAGGAGGGTGGTCTCGGTGCCGATGCCGCGGCCGGTGCAGTCCGGGGCGAGGGCGATCCGGAAGCTGGCTGAGGAGTTGTCCGGGTCGACGTCGGTGAGGGCGGTCTCGCCGAGGAAGCGACCGGTGGCGGGGTCTTCGACGGCGAGGTCGAGGCGGTCGGGCTGTTCGGGGCGGGTGGTGCACCACTGGTGGATCCGGTCGCGGGTGAAGACGGTGCGGGTGCCGGTGAGCCGGTTGGTCGCCTCGTCGGCGCAGAGTTCCCACATCGGGTCGGTGTGCCGTTCGTCGAGGGGGACGAGCCGGATGGTGGGGCCGTGCAGGGTGGGCTTCACGGCGAGGGCGGCGAGATCGGTGCGATCGGCGGCGTCGGCGGTCATGGTAGTCAGGGTGGACGGTCGGTTTCCGGTTCGTCCATGCATTTTCGGCCCGGCGGGTGGTGGGTGGCGGGTGGTGTGCGGGCGTGCACCGGGCTGGTGTGCGCGCGGAGATGGGGGCGCGTGATGGGGGACTGCGCCGGGTGAGTGCGCCGGGGGTGGCAGCATTTCGGCGACGGCTGGCGTCATTGCCGCTGGTGGGGGTCCCCGGGCGGCGGAGATGCTGGGCCCATGAGCACTCCTGAGAGCACGCCGGTCGAGAACGCGCCGATCGCCGCCACCACCACCACCGACGGGATCGTCCCGGACACCAAGGACTGGACCTGGGTGCTGGAACGCCCCTGCCCCGACTGCGGGTTGGACACCCCGAAGGTGGTCCGGGAGGACGTCGCCGGGATGGTCCGGGCCAATGCGGAGGGCTGGTTGACGGTGCTGGCGGGGGACGCGGACGGGCTGCGCGGGCGGCCGGCCCCGGGGGTGTGGTCGGACCTGGAGTACGCGTGCCACGTCCGGGACGTCTTCCGGCTGTTCCACGTCCGGCTGAACCTGATGCTGGACCAGGACGGCCCGCTGTTCCCCAACTGGGACCAGGACGAGACGGCCGTCGCCGAGCGCTACGGCGAGCAGGACCCGCGGGTGGTGGCCGGGGAGCTGGAGGAGGCCGCCGAGACGCTTGCCGCGGCCTTCGAGCGGGTGGCCGGCGCGCAGTGGGGGCGGACCGGGAACCGCAGCGACGGGGCGCGGTTCACGGTCGAGTCGTTCTCCCGGTACCTGATCCACGACCCGGTGCACCATCTGTTCGACGTGACGGGCGAGCGGGCCTGAGGCCCTCCCCGGAAGGGCCGCCCCCGGAACGGCCGTCCCCGGAAGGGCCGTCCCCGGAAGGGCCGGGCTGCGGGGTCACCAGCCGGAGGCCTCCCGCAGCATGGTGCGGCGCAGCCGTCCGGCGACGCTGGCGGCGTCGGTGCCGATGACGTCGGCGATCTCGGGGGCGGCGAGGCCGACGACGTAGTGCAGGATCGCCAGGTCGTCGTCGGCCGGGTGGCGGTCCGGGTCGGCGGTCACCTGGCGGGTGTGTTCGGCGACGGTGCCGCGCAGGATCTCCCAGGCGTGCGCGGTCGGGTTGGAGCTGCCCATCAACTCCCGCCAGTTCACCGCGATTTCCGCGAAGGCCTGCTGGACGGCGATGGCCGCGGCGCTGTGCTCGGTCAGCCACACGCGCGCGTAGCTGAGGTACCGGGGGCGGTGGAGTTCGCAGAACGCGGTGAACTCCAGTGGTACGTCCGCCGGCTCGCCGGGCCCCGGGGGCGGCTCGGCTGAACTCTCGTGACGGTTGGTCATCTCGGCTTCTCGGAAAGGGAGATGGGTTTCTGGCGGTCGATCATCTGTGCTCACTCTACGGTAGGCCCTAGGTGCGCTGGGTGACCAATCCGATGGAATGCCCGGAACCCGCCGCCGCCAGGCCGGTTCCGGTGGCGACCGGCGTCGGGCGCGGCGGCGGGACGGCCGGGCGGGGGCCGGCGGGGCGGTGCTGCGCAGTGGCGGGAGAGTCGTAGGTGCGAGCGCGTCGCAGCTGGTCAGCCGGTGTGGGACGGCTGTGACTGCAAGGCAGTTGATGTGCCACCGTAGGCCCTGAGGAGGCTGGCGTCCACGCTCAGGGCGTGAACCTGTGCCCGCACAACCACCCGCACAACCGTACTCACGATCATCGCGAAGATCACCACGGACGGGGTCATGGTCGTCACCACGGTGACGCCGCGCTGCGCGGGTGGACGGCGTGGGCGGGACGGGCGCGCTGCGGACGTGCCGGACGGGCGCTTGCCGCGCCCCGGGGCGGCGGAGCGGGCG
>NZ_JAHSQD010000368.1 GCF_020103755.1 Streptomyces sp. LS1784 | reverse complement strand
GGTGGCACTGGGCCTGCTGGTCGGGGCGCCGGTGGCGCTCGGCGCGCTGGCCGGGCTGGGCGCGCTGGTCGGCCGCCGGGTCGCGGCGTACGACTTCCCGTCCCGCTTCGTGCACATGACGGCGGGCGTGGCGCTGCCGCTGGCGGTGGCCGCGCCGCTGATGTGGATCGCCACCGATCTGCTGGCCTGACCCTTCCGTCCAGGCCGCTTCGGACGGATGGCCCGCCCCGGAACCATGTTCCGGGGCGGGACGTCGTACGGTCGTGCGAGGGCGGACGTGTCCTGCGTCCGCCACGGAACGGTGAGCGACCCACTGCGAACGACCACAGCGGCGAACGACGACGGCGACCGGCGACGACGGGGGACACGATGCGCGGATGGCTGAAGGCCACGATCGGCCTGGCGGTGCTCTCCGGCCTGCTGCTGGGCGCCGACCGGATCGCGGTGGGCGTGGCCGAGGACGAGGCCGCCGACCGGATCGTGAAGAGCGGCCGGATGAGCCAGCGCCCGGACGTCTCGATCGGGGGCTTCCCCTTCCTCACCCAGGTGCTGTCGATGAAGCTGGACGACGTCCGGATCTCCTCCGACGGCCTGAGCGTCGGCGACGGCAGCCACCAGGTGGCGCTGCACTCGTTCAAGGCCCGGCTCTCCGGTGTCGAGGTCGGCGACAGCATGAGCAGTGCCACGGTGGACAGCGGGACCGGCAGCGGGGTGATCTCCTACCCGGACCTCGCGCAGCTGCTGCCACCCGCCTCCCAGCTGCTGCACGGGGCGAAGCTGCCGGTGGGTGGCAACTCCCGGCTGACCCTGTCCTACGCCGGTCCGGGCAAGGTCAAGGCCTCGCTGGGGCCGATCGCGATCGGCGAGGGCAGCGTGCACAACAAGGGGAACACCGTCACGGTGGACGGCTTCCGGCTGAGCTCGCTGGCGGGGGTGGTGGCCGGCGTCACCAACCAGCAGGTCGAGCCGATGAGTTTCACCCTGGACTCGCTGCCGGCCGGGCTGAAGCTGGCTGACAAGGAGGGCGGGGAGGGCGGGGACGGCGGCGTGACGCCGCTGCCGGAGGGCCTCCAGCTGACCTTCGACGGCAAGGGCGTCAAGCTCCTGGGCTGATCCCCGGCCCTTCGCCGGTCCCGCCCCGGGCCACCGGCCGACCCGTTCCCGGCCCTGCCGAATCGTTCCGCTCCGCGAGACGCGCTGTCCAGCGCGGACCGCGGAGCGGTGCCGTTTCCGCCCCGTGCGTGCCGCCGGCGGGTCTCCGGCCGGGCCCCTTGAGGCCGGGCCGGGGCCAAATCCCAGCATTCGGTTGTTTTGATCCCGCTATTCGATACGCTGATGACAGCGGGCCTCCGGTGTCCCTAGCATCGTCGGCATGAAGCGACAGACGGATCTCACGAAGCGGCGGGCGGTAGACCTGTGCCGCGTGGCCGCCTGTCTGTGTCGAATGCGCTGATTCGGCGTCCCGGCAGGGCAGTTGACGCCCGCCGCCGATCTTCCCGGTGACCGCGCCCGGCTGTGTGGCGGGCGGTCGCCGATGTACTCCGCAGTTTCCTGCCCGGTCGCACCGGTCCGCCCTCTCGTCCCGGTATTCGGACTGGATTTCGGACCGCACCCACCCGGGCACCCTTGCAGCACCCTCCTGACCAGCACCTTCCGCACAACCGCCCTCGGATGGAGAACACCACCATGAGCCGCAGCGACGTCCTGGTCGACGCCGACTGGGTCCAGGCCCACCTGGACGACCCGAAGGTCGTCATCGTCGAGGTCGACGAGGACACCTCCGCGTACGAAAAGAACCACATCCGCAACGCCGTCCGGATCGACTGGAAGCAGGACCTCCAGGACCCGGTCCGCCGCGACTTCATCGACCAGGCCGGCTTCGAGGTGCTGCTCAGCGCCAAGGGCATCGCCAACGACGACACCGTCGTCCTGTACGGCGGCAACAACAACTGGTTCGCTTCGTACGCCTACTGGTACTTCAAGCTGTACGGCCACGGCGACGTCCGCCTGCTGGACGGCGGCCGCAAGAAGTGGGAGCTGGACTCCCGCGACCTGGTCGCCGAGGTGCCGGCCCGCCCCGCCACCGAGTACAAGGCGCAGGCCGCCGACTCCTCGATCCGCGCCTTCCGCGACGACGTGATCGCCGCCATCGGCAACCTGAACCTGGTCGACGTGCGCTCGCCCGACGAGTTCTCCGGCAAGCTGCTCGCCCCGGCCCACCTCCCGCAGGAGCAGTCGCAGCGCCCCGGCCACGTGCCGAGCGCCCGCAACATCCCGTGGGCCAAGAACGCCAACGACGACGGCACCTTCAAGAGCGACGACGAGCTCAAGGCGCTGTACGAGGCCGAGGGCATCGACCTGGCGAAGGACACCATCGCCTACTGCCGCATCGGCGAGCGCTCCGCGCTCACCTGGTTCGTGCTGCACGAGCTGCTCGGCCAGGAGAACGTCAAGAACTACGACGGCTCGTGGACCGAGTACGGCAGCCTGGTCGGCGTGCCGATCGAGCTCGGCAGCAACTGAGCCCCCGGCTCGACCCGTAAGTCAGAAGGGAAGAACAGACATGTGCGGTGCGAAGGCCGGCGGCCCGGACCTGGCAGGAGTTGACGTGGCGAACGAGACGATCATCCAGGGTTCGGTGACCCGCGACGGTGAGCCGGTCAACGGCTACGTCCGGCTGCTGGACGAGGGCGGCGAGTTCACGGCCGAGGTGCCCACCTCGGCGACCGGCCAGTTCCGGTTCTTCGCCCGCCCGGGCAAGTGGACCCTGCGCGCGCTGGTGCCGGGCCAGACCGTGGACCGTCAGGTGGTGGCCTCCCAGGGCACCGCCGTCGAGGTCGCGATCGCGGTCTGACCGGAGCCGGAACCAGTCCGGACCACCCCGAGGGCCCCTGCCGCGCAGGGGCCCTCGGCCGTACCGTGGAGGGGTGCAGGCAAGGCGGCGGCGTCGCTTCTACTACGCCATGATGGGTGTGTGCCTGGGCCTGTTCGTCATGGCCTGGGGCGTGGTGCGCTTCTTCTCGGTCGGGGCGGCGATCGGCATGTGCGTGGTCGCGATGGTCATCCCGCCCGCCGCCGCGGTGTTCGCCAACAAGCGGGACCCGGACGACGACTGGTGGAACGACCCGCGCTGGGACGACCCCAGGTGGGACGACCCCGGCCACGACCGGGACCGCCCCGACCACGAGCAGCGTCCCTAGGACGTCAGGGCGCGAGAGGCGTCAGTACACGAGGGCCTGGACGCCGTCCGCCATGATCTCGCTGACGAAGACCTGGGCGCCCGCGATCCGGACACCCTCGACGGTGTCCTTCTGCTCGATCCCGCGCCGGGCCGCGCACTGGGTGCACAGCGTCACCGAGCCGGCCGCCAGGATCGACTCCAGCAGGTCCGGCAGCGGAGCCGCGTGCGGGAGTTCGAACTCCGCCGCCCGGCCCGGCAGCGCGAACCAGGAGGACTCCCCGGTCAGCCAGAGCGAGACCTCGATTCCGCTGGCGACGGCCACCGCCGCCACCGTGAACGCCTGCGAGCACCGCTCCGGCGCGTCCGCCCCTGCGGTGACCTTGATGACGAGTTTCTTCGGCATGGCGCCACCTTAGAGGTGCCGACACCCCCGCCGTCCGGCATCCCCGGAACCCTTGGGCAAAGCTTGAGCAGCCGCAAGCAGTCGCAGGAGAACGGCGCGAACGGCGACGTGGTGGGGCTCACCGCGACCGGCCGGAGACCGGCGGATAGAGTGAGCGGAGCAAAATCCACCACACTGTCGCCGCCTGGGAGCCCCCCGTGTCCGGTCTGGAAATCTTCTTCGACGGTCTGCTGGCCCTCATGGCCGTGCTGATCACCTGGTTCGCCATCTTCTCGGTGATGAAGCTGTACCAGGGCCAGCGCTGAGTCTGCCGTACGGTTGAGGCAGTCCCACACCGACGAGAACAGCGACCAGGAACATGATCGAGATCCCCTCTGACCTTCACAAGGACGTCGTCCCGCTCGCCTTCCTCCTCGGCACCTGGGAGGGCGCGGGCGTCTTCGACTTCCCGGGCGCGGAGAAGTGCAACTTCGGCCAGGAGATCGTGATCCGCCACGACGGCCGCCCGTTCCTGGAGTTCCGCTCCCGCACCTGGGTGCTGAACAACGAGGGCGAGAAGGTCCGTCCGCTGGAGAACGAGCACGCGTTCTGGCGCATCACCAGCAACCCGGACGGCACCAGCGGTGCCCGGGGGATCGAGATCTCCTCCGTCCGCGACGACGGCACGGTCGAGATCTGGTACGGCGAACTGGCCGACGGCAAGCCGCAGGTCGACGTCTCCACCGACGCGGTGGCCCGGATCGAGGGCTCGCCGGAGTACTCGGGCGGCAAGCGGCTGTACGGCTTCGTCAACGGTGAGCTGCTCTGGGTCGGCGAGAAGGCCGCCCCGAACGTGCCGCTGCGCCCGTACATGTCCGCGCAGCTGAAGAAGGTGCTCAGCCCGGCCCAGCTGATCAAGGACATCAACGACCTGCCGGACGACGGCATCGCCTTCTTCAAGTGACCGGCTCGAAGTGACCGGCCCCGAGTGATCGGACGGCCGGCACTTCCGCGCACGGGGTAGGGACCGGCCCGCGGCCGGTCCCTACACTTGCATCAGGACCCCCGACCATTGGCAGGGACGGCACCGTGGCGGACACCGGCACCACCGACTGGCAGCTCTCCGGCGACTGGAAGGCCGACCTGCGCGAACGCGGGTACCGGCTCACTCCACAGCGGCAGCTCGTGCTGGAGGCCGTCGACGAGCTCGACCACGCCACCCCCGACGACATCCTCTGCCACGTCCGCAGGACGGCCAGCGGCATCAACATCTCCACCGTCTACCGGACCCTGGAGCTGCTGGAGGAGCTGGGCCTGGTCTCGCACGCCCACCTCGGCCACGGCGCCCCGACCTACCACCTGGCCGGCCGCCACCACCACCTGCACCTGGTCTGCCGGGACTGCGAGAAGGTCACCGAGACCGGCACCGAGATCGCCCAGCCGCTGATCGACAGCCTGCGCGAGCGGCACGGTTTCGACACCGACCTCAAGCACTTCGCCATCTTCGGCCGCTGCGCCGACTGCACCGCCAAGCTCGTCGGGGACCGGTCGTAAGCTGGCCGGTATGACCGGTGTGAAGAGCCCGCTGCTTTCCCTGCCCGGAGCCGTCCCCGCCGAGGGGGCCGACGAGGGTGTCGCCGCCCACTACGGCGACATCTTCCGCGAGCAACGCAACCTGTCGCAGGGCGCCGGCTTCGTCGACCTCTCGCACCGCGGCGTGGTCACCGTGACCGGCCCGGACCGGCTCTCCTGGCTGCACCTGCTGCTCACCCAGCACGTCAGCGAGCTGCCGCCACAGCAGGCCACCGAGGCGCTGGTGCTCTCCCCGCACGGGCACGTGGAGCACGCGCTCTACCTGGTGGACGACGGCACCACCACCTGGGCGCACGTCGAGCCGGGCACCCAGGAGGCGCTGGTGGCCTACCTGGAGAGCATGAGGTTCTTCTACCGGGTGGAGGTCGCCGACGCGACCGCCGAGTACGCCGTGGTCCACCTTCCGGCCGGTTCCACCGCGTCCGTCGAGGGTGCCGCCGCCGTCCGCGAACTCCCGTACGGGCGTGACCTGTTCGTGCCGCGCGGCGAGCTGGAGCGGTTCACCGACGGGTTCGGCCCGGCGGCCGGGGTCTGGGCGTACGAGGCGCTGCGGATCGAGGGCCACCGGCCCCGGCTGGGCTTCGAGACCGACCACCGGACCATCCCGCACGAGGTGGACTGGCTGCGCACCGCCGTCCACCTCCAGAAGGGCTGCTACCGCGGCCAGGAGACGGTCGCCCGGGTGCACAACCTGGGCCGCCCGCCGCGCCGGCTGGTCTTCCTGCACCTGGACGGCACCGAGGAGACGCTGCCCCCGCACGGCACCGAGGTGCGGCTGGCGACCGACCCGGACGGGCGGGCGCTGGGCTTCGTGACCTCCTCGGCCCGGCACCACGAGCTGGGGCCGATCGCGCTGGCGATCGTCAAGCGGAACGTGCCGGTGGAAGCCGTGCTGCTGGCCGGGACGGTGCCGGGCACCCAGGACGTGATCGTCCCGCAGTAGGGGCCGCTCAGACCTCGACGAGGACGGTGAACGGGCCGTCGTTCACCAGCGCCACCTGCATGTCGGCGCCGAACCGGCCCGTCTCCACCTTGGCGCCCAGCGCGCGCAGTTGCGCCACCACCTCGTCCACCAGCGGCTCGGCGACCGGGCCGGGGGCGGCGGCGTTCCAGGTGGGGCGACGGCCCTTGCGGGCGTCGCCGTACAGCGTGAACTGGCTGATCACCAGCAGCGGGGCGCCGAGGTCCGAGCAGCTCTGCTCGACGCCCTCGTCGTTCGCGGGCAGCAGCCGCAGCGTCCAGAGCTTGCGGGCCAGCTGGGCGGCCTTGGCGGGGGTGTCGTCGTGGGTGACGCCGACCAGGACGCAGAGCCCGGGCCCCTCGATCGCGCCCACGGTCTCACCGGCCACGGTCACCCGGGCCTCGGTCACTCGCTGCACCACTGCTCGCATGCCGCCATTGTGCCGGAGCGCCGTACGGCCCCCGGAGGGCCCCCGGGCTCTCCCCGGGCATCCGCCGCACCCGGGCCGCGCAGCACCCTTCCCTTCATGCCGCGGCGGCCTCCTCAGGGCGCACACCAGGGGCGCATGCGGGGGTAGTGCACGCCCGGCGGTGTGTGCCTGCGCCGGATCGGGCGCCGTTCTCCCTGGGGAAAGGGCCGGTCATATCAGCCACCCCTGTTCGCCAGGGGGCCGTTCGGGTGCACGGGCAGTGCGCGTGCGCCGGGCGGGGTGGCACGCTGGTGGACCGTACGAAGGGTCCGGGGCGCCAGGAGGTCCGCCGCGTCGGGCCGGGGTTCGGCCGGGTGGTCGAGTCGATGGGTCAGGCGTTCCGGCGGTGCCGCCCCGGTGGGCGGTGCGCCGCCGGGGACCGGAACCTCCGGGGCTCCCGGGCGTGCCGGTGGACGGGGCGCGCGGCGCGTCGGGGGACGGGCCGGACCGGTGGCAGGGCGGGGTGCCACGAGCGGGCGGGATCGGACGACGTCAGGTGGATGGGTGATGGACGCGAGCAGCGCGGCGCGGGACCGGTCCGAGCCGGTGGTGCGGGCCCCCGGGGATCCGGACGGTCCGGCGGTGGGTGCGGAGTACGAGCCCGACCTGGAGCGGCTGGGCCTGGACCAGTTGCGGGTGCTGCGCCGGGAGACCCTGGAGCAGGAGGCCGACCTGTCCTACCTGCGGCGGCTGCTGCACGGGCGGATGGACATCCTGCGCGCCGAACTCGACCGGCGGCCCGGCGTGGGCCCGGTCCGTGAGCCCGGCCCGTCCGGCCCCGACCTGGCCCCCGGCGACCTGCTGGACCGGCTGCCGGCCATCCTGACCGACGCGCCCTCCACCGTGCGGCGCTCGGCCCGGCACGTCACCCTCGGCCCGCCGCGCACCCAGGAGTCCCGGCTGGAGGCGGACGCGCTGATGGGCGACGTCCAGCTCGCCGACCTGGCGGCGCACCCGGCCGAGGAGCTGCTGGCCGCCCTGGAGCGGCTGCGGGCGCACGAGCGCGAGGTGTCCGGACGGCGCCGGCGGCTGCTGCGCACGGCCGACGGTTGCAGTGCCGAGATCACCCGCAGGTACCGTGATGGGGAAGCACGGGTCGACGACCTGCTCGCAGGAGGGCCGCTCTGACCGGGTGAGTCGCCGTGGGCGGTGGGGCCCGGCTCGCTCCCGGCCCACCCTCGCCCCGGAAGGCTCATTCGCCATGTCCCTGCCCGCCACCGCGCCCGTTCTCGCCGAGGTCGTGCGCTCCGGTTTCGTCGAGGGCCGCCACCACGGCTCCTTGGTGCTGCTCGCGGCCGACGGCTCGGTCGAGTTCGCGCTCGGCGACCCGGACGCCCCGGTCTTCCCGCGGTCGACCGCCAAGCCGTTCCAGGCGGTGGCCACGCTGCGGGCCGGGCTGGCGATCGAGGGCGAGCTGCTGGCGCTGGCGGCCTCCAGCCACTCTGCAGAATCGTTTCACCTCGATGGCGTGCGGAGCATCCTCGGCTCCGCCGGGCTCGACGAGTCGGCCCTGCGCACCCCGGCCGACCTGCCGCTGGACGAGACCGAGGCGGAGCTGCTGCTCGCCGCCGGCGGCGGACGCGCCCCGATCCTGATGGACTGCTCCGGCAAGCACGCCGGATGGCTGGCCGCCTGCGCGGCCAACGGCTGGGACGCCGACGGCTACCTCGACCCGGACCACCCGATCCAGCGGCTGGCCCGCGAGGCCCTGGAGGAGGGCACCGGCGAGACCGCCGCGCACGCCGGGGTGGACGGCTGCGGCGCGCCGCTGCTGGCCGTGTCGCTGACCGGCCTGGCCCGCGGCTACCGCGGCCTCGTGCTGGCCGCCGAGG
>NZ_JAHSQD010000367.1 GCF_020103755.1 Streptomyces sp. LS1784 | reverse complement strand
ACGGCGGTGACCACGTCGTCCCCCCGGGCGAAGGCCAGCAGGTGGTCGCCGGAGCGGCCGACGGCGTGCAACGGCCGGTAGGCGCCGAGCGGGCGGGCGCGGCGCAGGTGCAGCGCGGTGGTGGTGAGGTGCAGCTTCTCGCGGGCGAGGTCGCCGGGGCGCGGCGCGGCCGCGTCGGTGAGCCGCACGGCGAGCGCACCGAGGTCCACCACGCCCCGGTTGTCCGGGTCCACCAGGGTGTACAGCGGCTCCTCGCTGCCCTGGTACAGGTCCGGCACGCCCGGCACGGTGAGGTGCAGCAGAGCGGCGGCCAGGGTGTTGGCGCGGGCGTACGGGGCGAGGGCGTGCACGGCGCCCTCGATCCGGGGGAGCAGCCCCGGGTTGCCGTAGACCGAGCGGGCGCGCTGTTCCAGGGCCTGCTCGTAGCGCGGGTCGGGGGTGGTCCAGGAGGTGCGCAGCTTGGCCTCGCGGGCGGCCTTGAGCAGGGCGGCGACCAGCCGGTCCGGGTCGATCGGCCAGGCGGCGACCAGGGTGTGCCAGAGCAGCCAGTCGGCGTCCCGGTCGAAGCCGGGGCCCGCGGCGGTGGACCAGGAGGCGACCTCGGCGGCCCAGGCGTCCGGCCGCTCGGCGAGCACGGCGAGCCGGGCCCGGGCGTCGGCGCTGCGCTTGGTGTCGTGGGTGGAGAGCACCGTCATGCTGTGCGGCCAGGTGCGCTCCAGGTAGCGGCACCAGTCGTGGAACTCCTCCGGGTGCAGTCCGGGCCGGGCGGGCTCGCCGCCGACCTCGTTGAGGCCGGGCAGCGCGTTCCAGCGGTAGAAGGCGGTGTCCTCGACGCCCTTGGCGGCCACCGCGGCGGCGGTCTGGGCGAAGCGCGCGCAGAACTCGTCCTTGTCCGCGCCGCGGCCCAGCTCGCCGAGCGCGAGCGCGGCGACCAGCCGGTCGGTCGCGTCGGCGGAACCGTCCAGGGCCGCCCGCAGCTGCTCCACGGACGCCGTCGAGGGCACCTCGCCGGGCCGGGCGTACGGCCGGTACGCCGGGTAGCCGGTGAGCAGCCGGCCGAGCGACGCGCGCAGCTGCCCGGGCGAGTGGTCGGCGTGCGCGGGCTCGGCGGCGCCGATCCGCAGCGCGATCCGCACCAGTCGCTCGACCTCGGCGGCGAGTTCGCCGTCCGGCCCGGTCATGTCGGCCCGGCCGCGCCGGGCGGCGGCGATCGCGGGGTGCGGGTCCTCGCAGAGGTCCCGGACCGGGCCGCCGTGCCGGAAGGCCTCGTAGGCCCCGGCCAGCCGGCAGGCGCCCGCGTGGTCGGTGAGCACGCCGTCGATCCGGCGCAGCGCGTCGTAGCCGGTGGTGCCGGCCACCGGCCAGTCCTCGGGCAGCCGCTCGTCGCCGGTGAGGATCTTCTCGACCACGACGTACGCCCCGCCGGTGGTCCCCGACGCCCCGCCGGTGGTCCCCGACGCCCCGCCGGTGGCCGCTGCCAGGCGCCGCAGGTAGCCGCGTGGGTCGGCGAGCCCGTCCGGGTGGTCGATCCGGAAGCCGTCCAGGACGCCGTCGGCGTGCAGCGCGAGCAGGACGGCGTGGGTGGCGGCGAACACCTCCGGGTCCTCGGCCCGCAGCGCGATCAGCTCGTTGACGGTGAAGAAGCGCCGGTAGTTGAGCTCGGTGCGGGCCAGCCGCCACCAGGCCAGCCGGTACCACTGGCGGGCGAGCAGCTCGGGCAGCGGCAGCTCCTCGGTGCCGGGGCGCAGCGGCAGTTCGTGCTCGTGGTAGCGCAGTGTGCCGGCGTCCACGGTGAGCTGGTCCAGTACGGCGCCGAGCCGGTCGCCGAGCAGCGGCAGCAGCACCCGTCCGCGCCCGGGCGCGTCGACGGGGCCCGCCTGGGCGGTCCAGTCGATGTCGAACCAGTGCGCGTACGGCGAGTCGGGACCGTCGCGCAGCACCTGCCACAGCGGCCGGTTGAGCCGTTCGGGGGCGGGCACGGCCATGTGGTTGGGCACCACGTCGGCGATCAGCCGCAGGCCGTGGCGGTGCGCGGCGGCGGCCAGCTCGCGCAGCGCCGGCTCGCCGCCGAGCTGCTCGCTGATCCGGGCGTGGTCGACGGTGTCGTAGCCGTGGGTGGAGCCGGGGACGGCCTCCAGCAGCGGGGACAGGTGCAGGTGGGAGACGCCGAGCGCGGCCAGGTAGGGGACGGCGGCGGTGGCGTCGCGGAGGGTGAAGCCGGGCTGGAGCTGGAGACGGTACGACGACGAGGGGACGGTGGCGGCCGGGCGGGGCTGCGCGGGCTCGGCGGCGGGGGTCATAGCTCCATAGGTACCCGGGGGAGCCCGCCGCCAAGACCCGCTGCTGACCCGAACAGGTGACCGCCCCCGGCCGTCCGAAGATCCTGCGCGCCCCCCTAGGCGGGCCGTTGCAGCACCATCAGCGAGCGGTCGGTGAGCCACAGGGCGTCCCCGGCCTTGACCCGGGCGCCCGTGCCCGGGGCGGGCAGCCGGGGCTGCGCGGTGTCGACCACGACCTGCCACTCCTGCCCGTGGTCGGCGGGCACGGTGAACTCCAGCGGTTCGAAGTGGGCGTTGAACATCAGCAGGAAGGAGTCGTCGACGATCCGGCCGCCGCGCCGGTCCGGTTCGGAGATCGCGTAGCCGTTGAGGAAGACGGTCAGCGACTTGGCGTAGCTGGCGCCCCAGTTGCGCTTGGTCATCTCCTCCCCGGCCGGGGTGAACCAGGCGATGTCGGTCAGGTCGTCGAACCCGCCGGTGGACGGCGCGGCCGCGCCCCGCGCGCCCGGACCGTGGGTGCCCGCACCCGACCGCCCGGACACCGGCCGGCCGTGGAAGAAACGCCGCCGCCGGAACACCGGGTGGTCGCGGCGCAGCCAGATCATCCCCTGGGTGAACTCCAGCAGCCGCGCCTGCGGCCCGTCGCCCTCGGGCCAGTGCACCCAGGTGAGCTCGTTGTCCTGGCAGTAGGCGTTGTTGTTGCCCAGCTGGGTGCGGCCGAGCTCGTCGCCGTGCGAGAGCATCGGCACGCCCTGGGAGAGCATCAGGGTGGCGATGAAGTTGCGCTGCTGGCGCTCCCGTAGCGCCTCGACGGCCGGGTCGGCGGCGGGGCCCTCGACGCCGCAGTTCCAGGAGCGGTTGAAGGACTCGCCGTCCCGGTTGTCCTCGCCGTTGGCCTGGTTGTGCTTCTCGTTGTACGAGACCAGGTCGCGCAGGGTGAAACCGTCGTGGCAGGTCACGAAGTTGATCGAGGCGATCGGGCGGCGGCCGTCGTCCTGGTAGAGGTCGGAGGAGCCGGTGAGCCGGGAGCCGAACTCGGCGAGGGCCGCGTTCTCGCCGCGCCACAGGTCGCGCACGGTGTCCCGGTACATGCCGTTCCACTCCGTCCACAGCGGTGGGAAGTTGCCCACCTGGTAGCCGCCCTCGCCGAGGTCCCAGGGCTCGGCGATCAGCTTGGCCTGGGAGACCACCGGGTCCTGCTGGACCAGGTCGAAGAAGGAGGAGAGCCGGTCCACCTCGTGGAACTGCCGGGCGAGGGTGGCGGCGAGGTCGAAGCGGAAGCCGTCCACGTGCATCTCGGTGACCCAGTAGCGCAGCGAGTCCATGATCAGCTGGAGCACGTGCGGGCTGCGCATCAGCAGGCTGTTGCCGGTGCCGGTGGTGTCCTCGTAGAAGCGCTGGTCCTGGGCGAGGCGGTAGTAGGAGACGTTGTCCAGGCCGCGCAGCGACAGCGTCGGCCCCAGGTGGTTGCCCTCGGCGGTGTGGTTGTAGACGACGTCCAGGATCACCTCGATCCCGGCCGCGTGCAGCGCCTTGACCATGGACTTGAACTCCTGCACCTGCTGGCCGCGGTCGCCGGTGGAGGAGTAGGAGGAGTGCGGGGCGAAGAAGCCGACGGTGTTGTAGCCCCAGTAGTTGGCCAGGCCCAGGTCCCGCAGCCGGTGGTCGCGGACGAACTGGTGCACCGGCATCAGCTCGATCGCGGTGACGCCGAGTTTGGCCAGGTGCTCGATCACCGCCGGGTGGGCCAGGCCCGCGTAGCTGCCGCGGATCTCCTCGGGGATGCCCGGGTGCAGCCGGGTGAGGCCCTTGACGTGGGCCTCGTAGATGACGGTGCGGTGGTAGTCGGTGCGCGGCGGGCGGTCGGTGCCCCAGTCGAAGTACGGGTTGATCACCACCGAGTGCATGGTGTGCGGGGCGGAGTCCAGGTCGTTGCGGCGCTCGGGCGCGCCGAAGTGGTAGCCGTAGACCGACTCGTCCCAGTCGATGTGCCCGCTCATCGCCTTGGCGTACGGGTCCAGCAGCAGCTTGGCGCTGTTGTGCCGCTGCCCCAGGCCCGGGTTGTACGGGCCGTGCACGCGGAAGCCGTAGCGCTGGCCGGGCTGGACGCCCGGGAGGTAGGCGTGCCGCACGAAGGCGTCCGTCTCGCGCAGTTCGACGGCCGTCTCGGAGCCGTCCTCGGCGATCAGGCACAGCTCGATCCGGTCGGCGCTCTCCGAGAACACCGCGAAGTTGGTGCCGGCCCCGTCGTAGGTGGCGCCGAGCGGGTAGGGCGCACCGGGCCAGACCTGCATGACTGCTCAACTCCCTTACTGCCGACGGAAACTGGCATGTAGTCCGACAACGGCCCGACCGCCTGCCCGGACCCGGACGCTCTCTTCCCGGCCGGGCGGCCGGGCATGTGCGTGACCGCGCGCCGTGACGCACGGCACAGCGCATACTCCCCGAGCGCGTCCCCGGCGGCCGGGAGATCCGGCCCGGGTTGGGCCGAATGAGCGTCCGTCGGGCATTCGTGTGAAGAACGCGGCGGATGGTGCGGGAGGGCCCCCGGGCATCCGGCTGCGAGCGGCTCGCGGCGGGCAGTACCCTTGATCGTCCCGCCGCCCGGGCGGGCCGCCAGGAATTCGACGGTCCCCGCGCCCGCGGGGGTCAGCCGCAGCAACCAGACGAGGTGGCGCATGGTGTTCCCCGCCGGCGGCCGTGGCTCCGGGCCCGGCGGCCCCGACCGGGGCGCGGCCCGCAGCGAGGCGCCCACGGTGGTCATGCGCCCCACCCTGACCGGCCGGGCCCTGGTGCCCGCCCAGGGCGGCCCGGTCGAGATACCCGCACTGGCCTGGTCGGTCGCCGAGTGGGAGGACGCCTACCAGCGGGTCCGGCTGTCCGGCCGCGCCTACGTCTGGCTCAACCTGGTCGAACAGCGGCTGCGCGCCCTGGTCGACGAGGTGCTGCACCCGATCTACGCCCCCGCCCACGGAGAGGACTGGGTCACCGCCGCCGCCGGGCCGGCCGGCGAGGAGTGGGCCCACCGCGCCGGGGCCGTGCGCGAGGTCAGCCGCCGCAAGGGCTACCTGCTCGACCCGGCCGACGACGACCCGCTGGTCTTCCTCACCCTGCCCCAGCTGCGCGAGCTGATGGTGCAGCACTGGCCCTGCTTCGAGCCGTACCTGGCCGACCGGCGCGAGATCGAGCTGGCGCTCGACGAACTGGAAGTGGCCCGGCACGTGGTCTCCCGCAACCGGGTGCTCACCCAGACCGTGCTGGCCCAGACCGAGCGGGCCGCCGCCCGGCTGCTGGCCGTGCTGGACGGCGGCGCCGGCGGCGTGCCCGCCGACGTGGTCGAGTCCCTGGTGGCCGGCCGGTACGCGGACGTCGTCGCGGTGCACGCCGACCGCGTCCGGCTCCAGCGCGACCTGCCGGTGGAGGACCTGCTGGACGGCGCCCGGCGCCTGGACGCGCTCGGCATCGGCCTCGGCATGCTCTGCCAGAACTACACCGGCAAACGCCTGGTGCGCCTCGCCGGCGAGGGCTGCCGGGTGCGGCTGCTCTTCCTCAACCCGGCGAGCAGCGCGGTGCGCCGCCGCGAACGCGAACTCGGCCTCGGGCGCAGCGAGCTGTCGCGCTCCATCGAGATGAACATCATGCACGTGCGGCGGGTCCGGGCCCGGCTGCGGGACCAGGGCGGCTTCGAGATCCGGGTCTTCGACGAGACCCCGCGCTTCACCGCCTACCTGGTCGAGGGCCCCCGCACGACCGGCCAGGCGGGCGGCCGCCGGCAGGGCCGCGACCTCGGCGTCATCCAGCCCTACCTGCGCCGCGCCCGCGGCATGGAGTCCCCGGCCCTGGTGCTGCGCGGCGGCGCCGGCCAGCAGCCCGGCGGCACCGAGCCGGGACTGCTGGAGGTCTACCGCGAGGAGTTCGAGGGCGTCTGGGCCGACTCCCGGCCCGTGTCCTGACAAAATCCTTGGCCAGCGCGGTGGCGTGGCTGTCAGACTGCGGTTCGTGAGCACCTATGCCGACTGGAGCCTGCGCCCCGCCACGACCGCCGACGTCGAAGCCGTCGCCGAGCTGCGGGCCGAGGTCATGCGGGCCGACCTCGAACGGCTCGGCCGCTACGACGGGCACCGGGTCCGCCAACGGCTGCGCGACGGCTTCTCACCCGGGCACACCTCGATCGTGCTGGTCGGCCGCGCGTTCGCCGGCTCCGTCACCGTCCGCCCCGCCGAACAGGGCGGTCGCCTGCTGGAGCACTTCTACCTCCGCCCCGGCCACCAGGGCCACGGCCTCGGCACCGCCGTCCTGCGGCACCTCCTCGCCGAGGCCGACGCGGCGGGCGAACCCGTCCGCCTGAACGTCCTGCAGGGCAGCGCCGCCCGCCGCCTGTACGAGCGGCACGGCTTCCGGCCGGAGCACGAGGACCCGGTCGACGCCTTCCTGGTCCGCCCGGTGCCGACAGTGTGCACCGACCCGGCCGCCGAACGGCTGCGGGACGCGGCCCTGCTGTGGAGCGCCGGGGAACTGACCGCCGTCGAGGTGGTCGACACCGCCTGCGCCGCGCTCGTCGCCGGCTTCGACGGAGAGGCCCTCACCGCCCTCGCCGCCTGCCCGAACGGGGAGGCGTCCGGCCTGGTGCCGGACCTGCTGCCGCCCGCGCTCGCCGAGTTCGGACTGGCCTTCCACCCGCCCGGCGGCGTGCCCGGCAAGCAGGCCGTCCTGCGGGCGCTCGCCGCCCGGCTGCTGGCCGGCGAGTACGGGCCGCAGGACCTGACCCACCGGGTCCACAGGCGGTTCGGGCACGAATTCGACCCGGCCGACCCGCTCGCGTGCCTCGACGACGAGTACGGCACCCTCGACTGCGGCACCAGGACCAGGGCGGAGCTGGACGCCGAAGTCCAGGCCGAGGCCCGCCGGCTGACGGCGTAACGATTCCCCCAAGCCACCTGGTCCGGAGCGCGGAGCCCGTGGTAGGTGTGGCTACCGTGAAGATCACGGGGGAGGACGGGGCCGTGCTGCGCCTCGTCGACGTACACCGCACCTACGGAACCGGACCGGAGGCCGTACGGGCACTCAGAGGGGTGAACGTCGATTTCGCCCGCGGCGGCTTCACCGCCGTCATGGGGCCCTCCGGCTCCGGCAAGAGCACCCTGCTGCAGTGCTGCGCCGGCCTCGACCGGCCCGACAGCGGCCGGGTCACCCTGGACGGGACCGACCTCGCCGGGCTCGGCGAGACCGAGCTGACGGTACTGCGCCGGCAGCGGATCGGCTTCGTCTTCCAGGCCTTCAACCTGGTCGGCTCGCTCACCGCCGAACAGAACGTCGGCCTGCCGCTGCGACTGGCCGGCCGCCGCCCCGACCGCGCCGAGGTGCACCGCGCCCTCGCCCAGGTCGGCCTCGGCGAGCGCGCCCGGCACCTGCCCTCCCAGCTCTCCGGCGGCCAGCAGCAGCGCGTCGCGATCGCCCGCGCACTGATCACCCGGCCGTGGATGCTGTTCGCCGACGAGCCGACCGGCGCCATCGACTCCACGAGCAGCCGGGACGTCCTCGCCCTGCTGCGCGACCTCGTCGACCGCGAGGGTCAGAGCACCGTCATGGTCACCCACGACCCGGTCGCCGCCGCCCACGCCGACCGCGTGCTCTTCCTCGCCGACGGCCGGATCGTCGACGACCTGTCCCACCCCACCGCCCAGCAGGTCGCCGAGCGGATGACCGCCCTGGAGACGGCGGCATGACCTCGCTCGCCACCCTGCTGCCGGTCGCCGCCGCGAGCCTGCGGCGGCGCAGGGCCGCCTTCGCCGGCTCCTACGTCGCCCTCACCCTCGGCGTCCTGCTCGTCGCCACCACCGGCAGCCTGCTGAACGACACCGCCGGCGACGACTCCCCGCTCGGTGCGCCCTCGCTGCACAAGGTGCTCCAGTTCACCGCCGCGATGACCGCCTTCGTCGCCGTCTTCGTCGTCGCCGGGACCTTCGCCTTCGCCGTCGCCCAGCGCCGCCAGGAGATCGCGATGCTGCGCGCCGTCGGCGCCACACCCCGGCAGATCGTCTGGCTGATCACCGGCGAGGCCGCCGTCGTCGCCCTCGCCGCCGCCGTCAGCGGCTGCCTGCTCGCACTGCCCGGCGCACCCGCGCTCGCCACCTGGTTGGTCGCCCGCGGCGCCGCCCCCGACGGCTTCACCGCGCACCCCGCCGCCGGGC
>NZ_JAHSQD010000366.1 GCF_020103755.1 Streptomyces sp. LS1784 | reverse complement strand
CCGTCGTCACCGGGCTGCCGGATCCGGAGTAGCGGCCGGTCGGCCGTGGGTCAGCCGCCGGCCGCCGGCCGCGGGCCGCGGGCCGGGTGGTCAGCCGAAGGTCAGGTCGGCGCACGGGTCGGTGTCGGCGTTGCGGGTGTTCTCCGCTATGCCGGTGGGGATGCCGCCCGGGGTGGCACCGGGGGTGCTGCCCGCCGCGGCACCGGCCGGGACGCCGGGCGCCGGGCTCGGGGCGGTCACCGAGTCGATCCGGGTAGCCGCCGTCCGCTCGTCGGGGCCGATGGTGACGGTGATCGCCTCCGAGCCGGGGGACTCGATGACCTTGGCGCCGGGGAAGAGCGCGGCGACCTGGTCGGCGGCGGCCTTCAGCGCGGGGTCGTAGGCGACCCGGGTGGCCCGCTGCCCTGGGGCGTTGGCGCCGAGCGTGATGTTCTGGAAGCCGCGCGCCTTGAGCGCCTCGGCGCCGGAGCCGGCCACGCCGGGCGTGCCGGTCCCGTTGACCACGGTGATCGGCGTCGCGGCCTGCTCCGGGGTGAGCGGGGCGGTCGCAGCGGCGGGGTCGGCGGTGGGGGAGGAGGTCACCTGGCCCGTCCCGATGGTGCTCTGCCCGTCCAGGGTGCGGTCCTCGCGCAGCAGCTTCCAGAGGGTGTCGGCGTCCGGCTGGACCAGCCGCACCCGGTCGCCGGCGAACCGCCAGGGGGCGGTGACGAAGGAGACGTCGGAGAGCTTGATGTCCTGGACCGAGCGGGCGAAGTCCACCAGCTTCATCGCGGTGCCCAGCCCCTCGTCCACGGTGAGCGACTTGGTGGCCGCGTCGGCCAGCGGCAGCAGGGTGGGCAGCGAGAAGCCCTGGCTCTGCACCTTCTTGATCATCGAGGAGAGGAAGGCCTGCTGGCGCTTCATCCGGCCTATGTCGGAGTTGTCGCCGATGCCGTGGCGGGTCCGCAGGTAGTCCACCGCGGACTGCCCGGAGAGCTTCTGGAGGCCCTTCTTGAGGTGGATGCCGTACTCGTTGACGTCGTTGGGCACACAGGCCTCCACGCCGCCCACGGCGTCCGACATCGCGGCCGCGCCCTTGAAGTCGACCACGACGGTGTGGTCGATCCGCAGCCCGGTGAGCTTTTCGACGGTGTTCTGGGTGCAGGCCGGATTGCCGTTCTCGGCCAGGCCCACGGTGAAGGCGGAGTTGAACATCTGGTCGGTCTTCGGCGCCGTCCAGGTGCCGTTCGGCAGCTTGCAGGACGGGATGGTGACCAGGGTGTCGCGGGGTATCGAGACGCCGACGGCGTGCTTGTGGTCGGCGTAGATGTGCACCAGGATCGCGGTGTCCGAGTGGCCGACGCCCTCGTCACCGCCGCCCAGGGAGTCGTTGCCCCCGTCGCGGGTGTCCGAGCCGAGCAGCAGCACGTTGACGGGGACGGAGGCGCCCGGGCTGGCCGGGACGGGGGCCGGCGGGCGCTCGGTGGCGACGCCGCCCGAGTCGAAGGTGGTGATGTTGTTGTCCAGCCGGTGGTAGAACCAGGCTCCGGCGCCCACGACCGACAGCACCAGTACGGCGGCCAGGCCGATGGCGGTCCGCAGGTAGCGGCGCCGACGCGTGCTGCTGCTCATCCTCCGTGCCCCCCGTCTTCAGGTTTCTCGCGTTCGATGTTCGAACGTTAGACGTTCCGGAAGGCGGTTCGGTTACCCCCCCGGGGCCAACGAGCAGCCCCCGGAGCCTGTGATGCTGGTCACGCACCCGGGCCGGAGGCTCCCGCGAGCATCCGCCGGAGCAGGTCGCGCAGGGCGGTGCGCTCCTCCGGGCCGAGCGCGGCCAGCGGCTCGCGCGCGAAGTTCAGCGACTCGCGCAGCTCCTCGGAGGCGGCCGAGCCGGTGTCGGTGGCGGCGACCAGCTTGACCCGGCGGTCCTGCCGGTCGGCCTCGCGGGTGACGAAGCCGCGGGATTCGAGCCGGTCGACGATGCCGGTGATGTTGGACGGCTCGCAGCTGAGCGTCTGGGCGATCTGGCGCATCGGCATCGGTCCGCGCCGCAGCAGGGCGAGCACCTTGGCCTGGGCGCCGGTGAGCGAGCGGGCGGCGGCGGCGTCCTCGTACTCGCGGTGGAACAGCGCGACCAGGTTGGCCATCAGGTCGACGACCTCGCGGGTGATCTCGTCGGGCTGCGGCGTGGCGTCCTGGATCGACTGGGTGTCCATGGTCGAGAGTCTACCTGAAAAGTTGACAAGATGAACCTTTCATGCCCATCGTTACTTCAGTTGCTCAACTTTTCATGCACCTGAACCGCACCTGAACCGCACCTGAACCGCAAGGAGCGCCCCCGATGGCAGAGCAGGCCGCCGCCCCCGCGACCGCCCGTGAATGGCACCTCGCCGCCCGCCCGCAGGGCTGGCCGGTGCCGGCCGACTTCGCCCTGGTCGAGGCCCCGGTCCGGACCCCGGGCCCGGGCGAGATCCTGGTCCGCAACGCCTACCTCTCGGTGGACCCGTACATGAGGGGCCGGATGAACGACGTGAAGTCGTACGTCCCGCCGTTCCAGCTGGGCCAGGCCATGGACGGCGGCGCGGTCGGCCATGTCATCGCCTCCGAGGCCGAGGGCTTCGCCCCGGGCGACGCGGTGCTGCACGGGCTCGGCTGGCGCGAGTACGCCACCCTGAACGCCGGGCACGCGGTCAAGGTCGACCCGGCCGCCGCCCCGCTCTCCGCCTACCTCGGCGTGCTCGGCATGCCCGGCCTGACCGCCTACGCCGGCCTGCTCGCCGTCGGCGGCCTCAAGGAGGGCGACAAGGTCTTCGTCTCCGGCGCGGCCGGTGCCGTCGGCTCGCTGGTCGGCCAGATCGCCAGGCTCAAGGGCGCCTCGCTGGTGGTCGGTTCGGCCGGCTCGGCGGAGAAGGTGGCCAAGCTGGTGGACGAGTACGGCTTCGACGCGGCCTTCAACTACAAGGACGCCCCGGTCGCCCGGCAGCTCGCCGAGGCCGCCCCGGAGGGCATCGACCTCTACTTCGACAACGTCGGCGGCGACCACCTGGAAGCCGCGATCGGCGCGCTGAACGTGCACGGCCGCGCGGTGCTCTGCGGTGCGATCGCCCAGTACAACGACACCGCCGCGCCCGCCGCCCCGCGCAACCTCGCGCTCGCCATCGGCAAGCGGCTGCGCCTGGAGGGCATGCTGGTGCGCGACCACGCCGGGCTCCAGCCGCAGTTCGTCGCCGAGGTGGGCGGCTGGCTGACGTCCGGTGAACTGCGCACCGAGGAGACCGTGGTGGACGGTTTCGAGAACGCCGCCGGGGCCTTCCTCGACCTGCTGCGCGGCGTCAACACCGGCAAGATGGTCGTCCGTCTGGGCGGCTGACGCACAGTCAGGGAGTCGACCGCCCCGCCGCCCCGATCGGGGCGGCGGGGCGGTTTGCCGTGGACGGTTGGCGGCCGGGCGCGGGCGGTCCGGTCGCATTACCGTATTCCGGCCGGATCCGATAGTGCGTCATCCATCCTGCGGCGCCGCGCGGTACGGTGGTCCCGCCGGCGATGGGGCCGTTCGGGGGAGAGATCCGGCCGAGGGGTAGACCTCGTTGAGGATTCGACTAGCATTGAGCGAAAGCCTGTCCGTTTTGCTCAATTTAGTAGCTTAATGTCGGCTAACGTGAGTAACTGCGGGTCAACTGCAGGCACGAGGCAGCTGGGGAAGGCGACCCTCGTCCACAGCCTGGAGGTCCCGGTGACGACACGTGGAGTTCTGTACATCCACTCCGCGCCCCGCGCGCTGTGCCCGCACGTCGAGTGGGCCGTCGCGGGGGTGCTCGGTGTGCGGGTGAGCCTGGACTGGATCCGCCAGCCGGCCGCACCCGGGCATTGGCGTGCCGAGCTCTCCTGGCAGGGGGAGCCCGGTACGGCTTCGAAGCTCGCCTCCGCGCTGCGCGGGTGGCAGCTGATGCGGTACGAGGTGACCAGCGAGCCCTGCGCCACGGCGGAGGGGGAGCGGTACAGCAGCACGCCCTCGCTCGGCATCTTCCACGCCGTCACGGGCATCCACGGCGACATCCTGATCCCCGAGGACCGGCTGCGCGCCGTCCTGCTGCGCGCCCGCAGCGAGGGGGCCGACCTGGAGGCCGAGATCGCCCGGCTGCTCGGCAAGCCCTGGGACGACGAGCTGGAGCCGTTCCGGTACGCGGGCGAGGGCGCGCCGGTGCGCTGGCTGCACCAGGTGGTCTGAGGCCGCCCCCGGAGGAGGCCCGACAGGTACGACGAAGGGGCCGGCGCTCGCGGAGAGCGCCGGCCCCTTCGTCGTGGGCGTCAGCGGGTGCGGAAGGCCAGCACCACGTTGTGGCCGCCGAAGCCGAACGAGTTGTTCAGCGCGGCGATCGGGCCCTCGGGCAGCTTGCGGCTCTCGTCGCGGACGATGTCGGCGTCCACGTCGTCGTCCAGCTCGTCCACGTTGATGGTCGGCGGGGCGATCCGGTGGTGCAGGGCCAGCACGGTGGCGACGGTCTCGACGCCGCCGGCGCCGCCCAGCAGGTGGCCGGTCATCGACTTGGTGGCCGAGACGGCGATGTGGTCGAGGTCGTCGCCCAGCTCCTTGCGCAGCGCCTTCAGCTCGGCGGTGTCGCCCTGCGGGGTCGAGGTGGCGTGCGCGTTGACGTGCACGATCTCGGCCTTGTCCAGCTCGTTGCGCTCGAACAGGTCGGCCAGCGCGCGGGCCACGCCGGCGCCGGTCGGCTCGGGCTGGGCGATGTGGTGGGCGTCCGAGGACAGGCCCTGGCCCACGGCCTCGCAGTAGATCCGGGCGCCGCGCGCCTCGGCGTGCTCGACCGACTCCAGCACGACCACACCGGCGCCCTCGCCCAGCACGAAGCCGTCGCGGGCCTTGTCGTACGGGCGGGAGGCGCGCTGGGGCTCGTCGTTGTTCTTGGACATCGCCATCATGTTGGCGAACGCGGCGATCGGCAGCGGGTGGATCGCCGCCTCGGTGCCGCCGGCCACCACGACGTCGGCGCGGCCGGTGCGGATCATCTCGATCGCGTAGCCGATCGCCTCGGCGCCGGAGGCGCAGGCGGAGACGGGGGTGTGCACACCCGCGCGGGCGCCGACCTCCAGACCGACGTTGGCCGCCGGGGAGTTGGGCATCAGCATCGGGACGGTGTGCGGGGAGACCTTGCGGGCGCCCTTCTCCTTCAGCACGTCGTACTGGTCGAGGAGGGTGGTCACGCCGCCGATGCCGGAGGCGATGACGGTGCCCAGGCGCTCGGGGGCGAGCTTGGAGGACGCGTCGGTGGCGGGGGTCTCGAAGCCTGCGTCGGCCCAGGCCTCGCGGGCGGCGATCAGCGCGAACTGGGCCGAGCGGTCCAGCTTGCGGGCCAGCGGCCGGGGCAGGATCTCGCCCGGCTCGACGGCGGTCTTCGCCGCGATCTTGACGGGCAGGTCCTCGGCCCACTCCTCGGTCAGGGCCGACACACCGGACCTACCGGCGAGGAGGCTCTCCCAGGTGGTGGCGGCGTCGGCGCCCAGCGGCGTGAAGGCGCCGATACCCGTGACGACCACGGTGCGGTTTTCAGCGGTCACTGGTTTCTTCTTCTCTCACGTGTGCGGGGGTCGGCGGCGTGCCGAAGACGGGCCCGGCCGGGCGCCCTGGTGAGGGCGTCCCGGCCGGTGGGGTCGGCCAGGCTCCACGAGCCCGGCCGACCGGTCAGCCTTCGCCGGCGTACGGGACGCCGGCCGGGCTGGCCGAGTCGAACGAGTCGATCGCTCAGGCGTTGAGGATGTAGTTCACCGCGTCGCCGACGGTCTTCAGGTTCTTGACCTCGTCGTCCGGGATCTTGACGTCGAAGCGCTCCTCGGCGGCCACGACGACCTCGACCATGGACAGCGAGTCGACGTCCAGGTCGTCGGTGAAGGACTTGTCGAGCTGGACGTCCTCGGTCGGGATGCCGGCGATCTCGTTGACGATCTCGGCGAGACCTTCCAGGACCTCTTCCTGGGTAGCCATACTGGCCGCTCCTCTTCGGTGTTGAGCGTGTCCGGCCGGCGGCCGGACACAGGCTGGTGGATTGGGCGAATGCGCCTAGGGGAGAGTAACGACTGCCGCGGCGTACACGAGACCCGCCCCGAACCCGATGATCAGGGCCAGGTCCCCGCTGTGGGCCTCACCGCTCTCCAGCATGCGCTCCATCGCCAGGGGGATGGAGGCCGCGGAGGTGTTGCCGGTCTCGGCGATGTCGCGGGCGACGGGCACCGAATCCGGCAGCTTGAGCGCCTTGATCATGGCATCCGTGATCCGCATGTTGGCCTGGTGGGGGATGAACGCACCGAGCTGGTCGGCGGTGATCCCGGCGGCGTCCAGCGCCTGCTGGGCCACCTTCGCCATTTCCCACACCGCCCAGCGGAAGACCGGCTGGCCGTCCATCCGCAGGGCCGGCCACCTGGTCTCCTCGCCCGCGCCGTTGATCGCGTCGGACTTGGCGAAGGCGGTGTCCCAGGCCTCGGTCTGGGTGATGAGGTCGGCCTGCGAGCCGTCAGAGCCCCAGATCAGCTTGCCGATACCGGGCGTGTCGGACGGGCCGACGATCGCGGCGCCGGCGCCGTCGCCGAAGATGAAGGCGGTGGAGCGGTCCGACTGGTCGGTCAGGTCGCTGAGCCGCTCGACGCCGATGACCAGCACGTACTCGGCGTTGCCGCCGCGGATCATGCCGTCGGCCAGGCCCAGGCCGTAGCCGAAGCCGGCGCAGGCGGCCGAGATGTCGAAGGCCGGGGCGTTGCCGCAGCCGAGCCGCTCGGAGATCTCGGTGGCGATCGCGGGGGTCTGCTTGAGGTGCGAGACGGTCGAGACGATCACGCCGCCGATCTGCTCGGGGGCGATCCCGGCCTGGGCGATGGCCTTGCCGGCCGCCTGGACGGACATCTCGGCGACGGACTCGTCCGGGCCGGCCCAGCGGCGCTCGGCGATCCCGCTGCGGGTGCGGATCCACTCGTCCGAGGAGTCGATCCACTCCAGGACCTCGGAGTTGGGGATCACCCGGACCGGACGGTAGCCGCCGACACCGAGGATGCGCGAGTACTGCGCGCCGCTCACCGGACGGATCTGGGGCTTGGTCATACCTGGGTCTCCTGCTCCTGACCGCCGTGCTCCGCGACGAGCTCGCGGGCCTTGTCCAGATCGGCGGGGGTCTTGAGGGCGAGCGTGGCCACACCCTTGAGGTTGCGCTTGAGCAGTCCGGTGAGAGTGCCCGCGGGGGACAGCTCGATCACCGCCGTCGCGCCCAGCTGTCCGAGGGTCTCCATGCAGAGGTCCCAGCGGACCGGGTTGGAGACCTGCGACACCAGTCGCGCCAGCACCTCGGCGCCGGAGTCCACGACCGCGCCGTCCCTGTTGGAGACGTAGCGGACCTGCGGATCGGCCGCGGTCAGGGTCGGGGCCAGCGCAGCCAGCCGCTCGACGCCCGGAGCCATGTGCTCGGTGTGGAAGGCGCCGGCCACCTTGAGGGCGATCAGCTTGGCGCGGGCCGGCGGGTCCGCCTTCAGCGCCTCCAGCTGGGCCAGCGTGCCCGCGGCGACGATCTGGCCGCCGCCGTTGTTGTTGGCCGCGGTCAGGCCGTGCTCGGCGAGCTTCGCCGCGACCTCCTCCGGCTCGCCGCCGAGCACGGCGAGCATGCCGGTCTCGGTGACGGCGGCGGCCTCGGCCATGGCCCGGCCGCGCTCGCGCACGAAGGTCAGCGCGTCGTGGGCGGTGAGCACCCCGGCGCCGGCGGCGGCGGTGATCTCACCGACGCTGTGGCCGGCCACGGCGCCGACCAGCTTGCGGGCGGCGTCCTCGTCCGGGAACAGCTCCCGGGCGGTCACCAGACCGGCGGCGACCAGCAGCGGCTGGGCGACGGCGGTGTCCTTGATCTCCTCGGCGGACGCCTCGGTACCGGCGTGCACCAGGTCGAGCCCGGCGACCTCCGACCAGCCGCGCAGGCGGTCGGCGACGCCGTCGAGCTCCAGCCAGGAGCTGAGGAAACCGGGGGACTGGGCACCCTGTCCAGGGGCGACGATTACGAGCACGGTTCAACCCTCTCTCGCCAGGCGCCCAGGGGCGGGTAGGCGACGGTAACGAAGAAAACCATCCGGGATTGTATGGTCCCTACACTCCGGTTCAGCCGGGCTCGCCGACGGCGTCCAGTCGGCCGAGGGCCAGTGCGATCCGCAGGGTGAACGCCGAACGCACGTCGGAGGGGGCGTACCCCGTGACGTCAGTCACACGTCGCAGCCGGTAGCGCACCGTGTTGGGGTGGACGAAGAGCATCCGGGCCGCGCCCTCCAGCGAGGAGGCCTGCTCCAGGTAGACGCTCAGCGTCTCCAGCAGGGCGGAGCCGGCCTCGTCCAGCGGTGTGTAGATCTCCTCCACCAGCTGACGGCGTGCGGCCTGATCGCCGGCCAGCGCCCGCTCCGGCAGCAGGTCGTCGGCCAGCACCGGGCGGGGGGCGTCCGGCCAGGCGGCGCAGGCGCGCAGGCCGG
>NZ_JAHSQD010000365.1 GCF_020103755.1 Streptomyces sp. LS1784 | reverse complement strand
CGCGGGCTGGGCCTCGGCGCGGCCGGCATCGCGCTGGTGGCCGCGGTGCCGATCGGGCTGCTGCCGCTGGCCGTGCCGTCCTCCTGGGCGCCCAAGCCGAGCGAGGCGGCGCTGGTGCGGGCGGCCGCACTGATCCCGGACGGGGCGTCCGTCGAGGCGGACAACCAGATCGCGCCGCGGCTGACCGCCCGGACGGACGTGGTGCTGGTCGACGGCACGCCGCGCGGGCGCGAGTACGTGCTCACCCGGGGCGACAAGCGCTCCTTCCCGTTCAAGACGGACAAGGAGCAGGCCGAGCGGATCCAGCTGCTGCTGGCGCACGGCTACCGGCAGCTGTGGGCCGAGGACGGGGTCGTGCTGCTGCACCGGGAGGGCGACGAGCCGATCCCCGGCGAGCACGTGCCGGGGCCGGGCAGCGAGCCGGTCCAGGACGAGGTCCCGTCCGACGTGGGGCACAACCTGTTCCGCGGCTGAGCGCGGCTTCCCGCAGACGCCGGAGGGCCGGCCGGAACGACGTCCGGCCGGCCCTCCGGGGGTGCCTCAGGGGCGGTCCGAGCCGGCGTGGCTGCCGCTCTGGTGGGAGCCCTGGGACGGGACGGCACCGTAGCGGCCGGGCCGGTGGCCGTGCGGGTGCCGGGTCAGGTTGTAGCCGAGGACACCGGCCAGCGCGGCCAGGAAGCCGCCGCCGATCGTCCAGTACCAGCGGCTGTTCCAGCCGGAGAACCAGCCGGTGTACCAGTGCTCCTCCTGGGCCACCGGGGCGGCCGCCTTGGCCGTGGCGGCGCCGCCGCCGGCCGGCGGGACCAGCGGGGCCTTCAGCTCGCCGCCCTCGGGCTGGGCGTTGTCGGCGTCGCCCTTGGCGGCGACGTGCAGCTGGACCGAGGAGGCCAGGCCGAGGTCGGGCTGCGGCACGTCGCCGACCGACAGGCGCACGTAGTAGGTGCCGGGCAGCGGGTCGCCGGACCACGGTTCGGCCCAGGTGCGGACCTCGCGCAGGGTGCAGCTCAGCGCCAGGGTGCCGGCGCTCTGGTCGGCGGTGGCGTTCTGGGTGCCGGCGGTGCACGACTGGCGGCGGCGCAGCCCGTCGAAGACCTCGACGGACCAGGTCTGCGGGCCGTGCCGGTCGGCGGCGGGGGCCAGGTTGACGGTCAGGCCGACCGTCGGGGTCTGGCCCTCGGAGGCGCCGAACGCCCAGTACAGGTAGTCACCCGTGGAGACGGAGACCTTGGCGTCCTGGCCGGGGGAGAGGTTGACCGCGGTCAGGAAGGAGGTGCCGGCCTTGGTGGCCGGGGCCGGGGTGCCGCTCGCGCTGGCCGAGGGGGACGGCGAGGCGGCCGAGGCGGCCGGGGCGCCCAGGGCCAGGGCGGGCAGCAGGGCGAGGGCGGCGAGGGCGCCGCGAAGCGTCGTACGCATGGTCAGTTCTCCCGCCAGACGGCGATCCGCCAGCGCGCGATCCAGCCGAAGACCAGACCGAAGGCCAGGCCGGCCAGGGTGAGGGTGAGCAGCAGGATCCAGCCGCGGCCGAGGCCCATCGCGGCGCCCTCCGGGGCGGGCGAGGCGGAGGCCAGGTCGACGGTCAGCTCCAGCGGCAGGCCGGGGTCGGCCTGGACGCCGGCCTGCGGGGCCAGCGAGTTGCTGACGACCAGGCAGACGGTGGTCTCCGGCTTCTCCTTGGCGTCCTTGGACGCGGTGGGGCCGGTGGTGACGTAGCCCTTGGAGTCGTCGGTGGACCAGCGCAGGCCGGTGGAGACCACGTCGGTGCGGGAGCTGCCGGCGTCGGTGCCGCGGACCAGCTCCTGGCCGGTCGCGCTGGTGGCCTGGAGCAGCACCCCGTAGTCCCGGGCCACCGGGCGGTCGAGGGCGACGCTGACCGAGGCGCGCAGCTCCTGGCCCGACTTGACCGGGACCTTGTAGACGCGGTGCTCGGAGAACTTCTCGCGGTCGGTGTAGACGCCCGGGGCGAGCACCGGGGCGCTCTCGCACTTGTCGGTGCCGGTGGTCTTGACCGGGGTCACCGTGTAGGTGTCGTTGGAGCGGTCGACCAGCTGCTTCACCTTGTCGGTGAGCTGCTCCTGGGTGCGGACGTCGGTGTAGGTGCCGCCGGTCGCGTTGGCGATGCAGAGCAGCTGCTGGCGGGTCTTGTCGTCGTGGGCCAGGCCCAGGGTGTCGACCACCAGGTGGATGCCCTGGGAGGCCAGCTCGCGGGCGACGTCACAGGGGTCGGGCGGGGTGCAGGTGTCCTCGCCGTCGGTGATCAGCACCACGCGGCGGGTGGTCTCGCCCTTGCCGAGGTCCTGGGCGGCGCCGCGCAGGGCCAGGCCGATCGGGGTGAAGCCGGTGGGCCGCAGGGTGGCGACGGCGGTCTTGGCCTCGACCTTGTTGGTCTTGCCGACCGGGTAGAGCTGCTTGGTATCCAGGCAGCCCTGGGCCTTGTCGTTGCCGGGGTAGGTCGCGCCCAGGGTGCGGATGCCGAACTCGGTCTCCGCGGGCAGCGCGTCGATCACCTCGTTCAGCGACTGCTGGGCCACCGAGATGCGGCTCTTGCCCTGGATGTCCGCCTCGCGCATGGAGCCGCTGACGTCCAGGACGAGGTCGACCCGGGGGGCCTCCTTGCCCGCGGGGGCGTTCCCGGCTGGTGGTTCGTCGGCGTGGGCGGGCAGGCCGAGGAGCAGCGAGGCGCTCGTTATCGCCAGGGCTGCCAGCAGGCTGCCGAGCCTGGTCTGTGGTCGTCGTCCGGTATTCACCCGCCCGATCCTAGGGAGCATCAGTTCGCCCTGGCGAAACGAGTCCGGTTCGTGCGCCGACCCGCCCCGGTGTGAACTCCGGCGCGTGGACGGGGAGTCGGTGCTCACGCCGGCCTTACCGGGGCTGGATAGCCTTCCGTGAACAACGGACCGGAAGGGGGCCCGATGGAGCTGGCGGCGGTCGGCAAACGGTACGGGCGGCGGGGGCGGTGGATCCTGCGCGGGGTCGATCTGAGGGTCGGCCCGGGCGAGTTGGTGCGGATCGCCGGGCGGAACGGGAGCGGAAAGTCGACGCTGCTGCGGATGGCCGCAGGGATCGAGCGGCCGAGCACGGGGCGGGTGGTGCGGCCCGGCCCGACGGCGTACGTGCCCGAGCGCTTCCCGCCGGCGCTTCCCTTCGACGCCGCGTCCTACCTGCTGCGGGTGGGCCGGGTGCACGGGCTGTCGGCGGCGCGGGCGCGGCAGCGGGCGGAGGAGTGGCTGGACCGGTTCGGTGTCGCGGACCGGGCGGGCACGCCGCTGAGCCGGCTGTCGAAGGGCACCTGCCAGAAGGTCGCGGTCGCCCAGGCACTGCTCCCCGAGGCGCGGGTGCTGCTGCTGGACGAGGCCTGGACCGGGCTGGACCTGCAGGCCCGGGCGGTGCTGGACGAGGCGGCCGCCGAGCGGGCGGCGGCGGGCGGCACGGTGCTGTTCGTCGACCACGACCCGGCCCGGCTGGCCGGGCTGGCCGGCGCCGCGTACCGGGTCGGCGCGGACGGTGCGCTGCGGCCCGTCGAGGGCGGGGAGGGGGAGCCGCCGCGGGACGGTCCGGCGATGGTGGTCGAGGTGGACGTCCCGGACGGCTCCCCGCTGCCGGAGTGGCTCCCGGGCATGCCGGAGGTCACCGCGCTGGCCGGGACGGCGGTGCGGCTGGTGGTGCCCGCCGTGCACTCGGACGCGCTGCTGCGTCGGCTGCTGCTGGGCCGTCCGGCCGTCCGGGTGCTGGCGGTGCGGCGGCGCGAGGAGGGGGAGCGGTGATGGCGCAGACCGGTGCGCTGACCCGGTACCACCTGGAGCTGCTGCTGCGCTCGCACGCCTGGCTGCCGCCGTTCCTGGCGTACGCGCTGCTGCTGGTGGTCGGGGTGGCGGCGGGCGATCCGCTGCTGGGCGGTCTCGGCTTCGGCGCGGGGGTGCTGCTGCCGGTGAGCGCCTGGTACGTGCGCAGCGCGCTGAGCGCGGAGCCGCCGGCCTCGCGGGCCTGCCTGGTGGCGGCGGCGGGCCCCGTCCGGGTCCATCTGGGTGCGCTGCTGGCGGCGCTGACGGTGTCGCTGGTGCTGGCCGTCGGCCAGGTGGCGGCGGTGTGGTGGACCAGCGGGCCGGTGGCCGACTCGGGGGCGCGGCAGGAGCCGGGGGCCGGGCCGGCGGTGCTGGCCGGGCTGGTGGCCTCCGTGGTCTGCGCGCTGCTCGGGGTGCTGGCCGGGGCGGTGGCGAACCGGCCGGTGCTGGTCCACGCGCAGTACGGCATTCCGGCGGCGCTGGCGCTGGCCACGCTGCTGCTGGTGGTGCCGGTCTCGCCGGCCAACACGGCGGTGAGCGGGCTGGTGTCGGCGGCCCGGACCGGCCGGGTCGCGGTGCCGTGGGCGAGCCTGCTGGTCGCCGCCGTCCTGCTGGCCGCGGTCGGCGCGGGGGTGGCGGCGCTGGCCGGGCGGCGGCCGGAGTGACGGCCCGGGGGCGAACCGGCGAGCCCGGGCGATTTCGGCAATGGCGGACACACCGCAGCGAAGAGTCCGTACATGTGGATAGCACTCGTTAGGGTGACGAAACGGGACAGGGGCGCCACCGCACCGGCGCCCGGACCCGGCCGGCCTGTCCGACACCCTGGAAGGACCCCGCAATGAGCAACCTCTTCGCGATCGCCTACCCGGACCTCGCCACCGCCCAGACGGTGCGCAACGAGGCGATCGGGCTCCAGAAGCAGAAGCTGATCGAGCTGGAGGACGCGGTCGTCGTCGAGCGTCGCGCGGACGGCAGGATCAAGCTCCACCAGCAGGTCAGCACGACCGGCGCGGGCGCCGCGAGCGGTGCGCTCTGGGGCGGGGTCATCGGCCTGCTGTTCTTCATGCCCCTGGTGGGCGCGGCGGTCGGCGGCGCGACCGGGGCGGCGGTCGGTGCCTCCACCGACATCGGCGTGGACGACGACTTCATGCGCCAGGTCGGCGAGCACCTCCAGCCCGGCACCGCCGCCGTCTTCCTGCTGGTGCGCAAGGCGACCGCCGACAAGGTCGTCCCGGCGCTCGCCCGCTACGGCGGGCAGATCATCCAGACCTCGCTCTCGGCCGAGGCCGAGGCCGAGCTCAAGGCGACCGTCGAGGCCTCCCGCGCGTAGGGCGTGTCGCCCGGCCCTCCCTGTCCGACCGCCGATCGGGGCGGACCGGCCCCTCCCGGTCCGCCCCGATCGGCGTTCCCCGGCCGTCGGCACCGCGCGCCGGGAACCGCCGCCGGGCCGGACCGGTGCTCGGCGGGATGCCCTCGCGGGGGTGCTGAGCTGCTGCTTTACCCACCGAGTGGCAGAAGCGCCGTTTACGAAGTGTCCGGTTTGTACAGTACTATGCGCCAATTCGGACAATGCGCCGGTTCGGACTGTTCGTTTGCGACACTGGTGCTTTCGCCGGGTACTGTCCCATGTTTGTTCGGTTGATCCCCCGATGACCCGCAAGGGCGTTTCGGGTGACCAGCCGCCAGGACACCCTCCCCCGCCCAGAAGGACCGCAGTTTTGGCCAGCAACACCCTTGGTGCGCGTCTGCTGCGACGCAAGCCCGTCTCGACACTGATCGCGGAGACCGAAGGCAAGGACGCCCTCCCGGCCGGCGCGCCCGAGGAGGGCGGGCGCTCCGGCATCCACCTGCGCCGTTCGATCGGCCTGTGGCAGCTGTCCTCGATCGGCATCGGCGCGACCATCGGCACCGGCATCTTCTTCGTGCTGAACACCGCGGTGCCCTCGGCCGGCCCGGCCGTCATCCTGTCCTTCGTGATCGCCGCGGTCACCGCCGGACTCACCGCGCTCTGCTACGCCGAGATGGCCTCCGCGATCCCGGTCTCCGGTTCCTCGTACTCCTACGCCTACGCCACCCTCGGCGAGGGCGTCGCCTTCGGCGTCGGCGTCTGCCTGCTGATGGAGTACGGCGTCTCCGCCTCCGCGATCGCGGTGACCTGGGCCGAGTACCTGAACAAGTTCTTCGACCTGGCCTTCGGGTTCACGATCCCCGAGCAGTTCTCCGGCGCGCCGGACAGCACCCACTGGTTCAACCTGCCCGCGCTGCTGCTGGTCGCGATGGTCTGCTTCCTGCTGATCCGCGGCGTCAGCGAGTCGGTGAAGGTCAACGCGGTGATGGTCGCGATCAAGATCCTGATCCTGCTGATGTTCATCTGCGTGGCGCTGACCGGCTTCCACTCCGGCAACCTGACCCCGTTCATGCCGCTCGGCATCAGCGGCGTCCAGATCGCCGCGTCCAGCATCTTCTTCTCCTTCATCGGCCTGGACGCCGTGTCCACCGCCGGTGAGGAGGTCAAGAACCCGCGCCGCACCCTGCCGATGGCGATCATCATCTCGCTGGTCGTGGTGACCCTGCTCTACATCCTGGTCGCCCTGGCCGGCATCGGCGCCCAGCCCTGGCAGAAGTTCGAGGGCCAGGAGGCCGGCCTCGCCCAGATCCTCCAGGACATCACCGGCCAGAGCTGGCCCGCGATGGTCTTCGCGTTCGGCGCGATCGTCTCGATCTTCAGCATCACCCTCGTGGTGATCTACGGCCAGACCCGCATCCTGTACTCGATGGGCCGCGACGGCCTGCTGCCCCGGCGCTTCGCCGAGCTCTCCCCGCGCACCGGCACCCCGATCTGGAACACCGTCGTGGTGGGCCTCGGCGTGGGCGCGCTGGCCGCGTTCGTCCCGCTGCGGGTCCTGGCCGACATCACCAGCCTCGGGACGCTGATCGCCTTCTCGGTGGTCTCGATCGGCGTGATCGTGCTGCGCCGCACCCAGCCCGACCTGCCGCGCGGCTTCAAGGTGCCCGGCTACCCGGTCGTCCCGCTGCTCAGCATCGGCTTCTGCATCTACCTGATCAAGGGCCTGCACGCCGACACCTTCCGGGCCGGGGCGATCGCCCTCGGCGTCGCCGTGGTGGTCTACTTCGGCTACAGCATCAAGCACTCCCGGCTGGAGCGGGCCGAGCGGCAGTCCGTGTCCTCGGACAACACCCCCGGCTGACCCGGAAGCAAACCCCGTGTGAAGGGCCGCCGACCGCCACGGCACCCGGCGGCCCTTTTCACGCCATCGCCCGTCCGGTGTCCGCCGTCTTGGCGACAGGGCCCGGTCCCCACCCATAACCTTCCACCATGGTGAGCACCCGCACGCCCGGCTACTCCCGCCCGCGCGGCCGCTTCACCGGCCGCGGCAGAACGCCGGCCAAGACCTCCGCGACCGAGGCGTCGTCCCGAACCGGACGACCGCCGCGCGGCTTCTCCGCCCGGCCCTTCCCCCGCCAGCGTGGCGAGAGCACCTTCCCGCCCACGCCCGGTCGGCTGAATGCCGCCGGGCTCGCCGGGCTCGCCTCGATGCGGACCGTCCAACTGCTCGGCTGCCTGGTCGCGGCCGGCTGGGCCGCCGCCTTCCCGCTCGTCTCCGACCTGGCCAACCAGCGGCTGTGGGGCATGATCGCGGCCCCCGCCTACGTCCTGGCCGGACTGCTCTGCCTGACCCTGCCGCGCCGCTTCGCGGCCCACGCCGCCGCCGCGGTCGCCCTCGTCGGGGCCGTCCTGGTCCCGCTCGGGCTGCTCGCCCTGCAGGGCCGCCACCAGTCCGAGGTCATGGTGGTCGAACGCTCGGCCCACCTCCTGCTCACCACCGGTACCGCGTACCTGCCGCACCCGGTGGTGGTCACCGACTACAACCCGTACCTGCCGGCGATGTCCCTGTTCGGGATGCCGCGCCAGCTGCTCGGCGACTCCACCGCCTTCGCGCGGGTCGCCGGGGACGCCCGGATCTGGTTCGCGCTGACCTTCTTCGTCTGCCTGCTGGCCGCCTGGCGGCTGCTGCGGCGCTCCCGCCCCGGCAGCGGCGACCCGCGCGCGCCGCTACTGCCGCTGGCCGTCCTCACCGCCTCGCCGCTGATCGCGCTCGCCCTGGTGGTCGGCGGGGTGGACCTGCCGCTGATCGGGGTCTGCTGCCTGGCCATGGCGCTCGCCGAGCGGGACCGCACGGTCGGAGCCGGGCTGGTGCTCGCCCTCGCCTGCACCCTGAAGTGGACGGCCTGGCCCGCGCTGCCGGTCGCCGTCCTGCTGCTCTGGCGGCTGTACGGCCGGCGGCCCGCGGCCCGGACCGCGCTGATCGGGGTCGGGGTGAGTGCGCTGGTGATCCTGCCGTCCGCGCTGGCCCAGCCGGACGCGCTGCGCGAACAGGTGGTGCGCTTCCCGCTCGGGATGACGGCGATCCGCACCCCGGCGGGCAGCCCGCTGCCCGGCAAGGTACTGGCCGGCTTCGGGCCGACCGGGCACGCGATCTCGCTGGCGCTGATGACCGTGGCCCTGGTCGCGGTGGCGATCTGGCTGCTGGCCCGGCCGCCGGTCTCCGCGATCGCGGCGGCCGACCTGCTGGCCGCCGGGCTCGCGATCGCCTTCATGCTGGCCCCGGCCGGACGGTTCGGGTACCTGGCGCTGCCGGCGGTGCTGGTGATCTGGCCCCGGCTGGCGGCCGGGCGCTGGAGCAGCCGGCGCACGGCCCCGCCC
>NZ_JAHSQD010000364.1 GCF_020103755.1 Streptomyces sp. LS1784 | reverse complement strand
GCCGCTGCCGCAGCACAGGTCGAGCACCACCGCGCCCGGGGCGGTCAGCGCGGTGGCGGTGGCGGCCAGGAACTCGCTGCGGCGGCGCGGGACGAAGACGCCCGGGTCGACGGCGATCCGCAGACCGGCGAACTCGGCCCAGCCGACGACGTGTTCGAGCGGTCGCCCGTCGGCGCGGGAGCGGACCATGGCGGCCAGGTCGGCGGGCGAGGCCGCGGCGGAGAGCAGGATCCGCGCCTCGTCCTCGGCGAACACGCAACCGGCGGCGCGCAGCCGGGAGACGACCGAGGAACGGAGGGAGGCGGAGGAGAAGACCGACAAGAGAACCCCTTGGGGGAAGACGGGAGGGCTGACGACTCCGTCAGGGCTCCCGCGAGGGCCGACACCGTGTCGGCGCGCCGTCCGCGCTATGCGCGCGGGGCGCCCGCACGGCCGCGCTCCGGGAGCACCCGCTCGGACATACCGGTAATGGGTCTCACCTCCCTGAGTCGCGGTCATACTCGGCGTCGGCCACCCTACCGCACCGTCGGCCGGGGGTGATCGGAACGGTCCCGTCCCGCCCTCCGCCGGCCGGGAGCGGGGCCGCCGGGTCGACCCGGTTGCGCCGGGGCCCCGGGCCTTCCCGTCACAAGCCGGCGTCACGCTCGTTCGTCCGAGCTATTTGATAGGTCCACTGACAGTACTCGGCGATAACCGACCGTAGCGGCCGCGCATAGTGACGGCATGACGAGACAATCCCGCGGACCGTCCCGGCTTCGTGCCCGAACGGCCCGCGTCATCAGTGCCGCGGCCACCCTGGGTCTGCTCGGCGCCGGCCTCACCGCCCCGCTCGCCCAGGCCGTCGCTCCCGCCCATCGTCCTGCCGCGCCGTCGGCGGAGCGAGTCCGGGCCGTCGGCACGCCCCTGCTCCAGGAGACCTTCACCGGTGCCACCGCCGACTCGCGCTTCACCGCCGTCGGCTCGGCCTGCCTCACCGGCGCGGCCCCCGCCCAGCCCGGGGCCGGCGACCACCTGCTCGGTGGCTGCCCCGCCGCCGAGACCGGCCCGGTGCCGCCGCTGAACAGCGCGCCGCTCGGCTACCTGCGGATCACCGACGCCGGCAACGACCGGAGCGGCGCGGTGCTCTTCGACCAGGCCCTGCCGGCCGGCAACGGTCTGGACGTGACCTTCGATCAGTGGCAGTACGGCAGCACCACGCCGAACACCCCGGCCGACGGCATCTCGTTCTTCCTGGTGAACGGCGACGTCTCGCTCACCCACCCCGGCGCCTTCGGCGGCAGCCTCGGCTACGCCCAGAAGCTGCCCGACGACGACCCGAACCTCACCTTCCTGCCCGGTGTCGACCGCGGCTACCTGGGCGTCGGGCTCGACGTGCTCGGCAACTACTTCGGCGACTGGGAGCAGCGCGGCAACGGCTGCGCCCAGCGTTCCCCCGCCGGCACGTCCTTCCGGGTGCCCGCGCCCGGCGCCAACATGGTCACCGTCCGCGGCCCCGGCGACGGCACCACCGGCTACTGCTTCCTGACCGCGACGACCAGCAACTTCACCACCAACGGCCCATGGCCCTCCACGCTGCCCGGCACGCTCCAGGGCCCGCTCACCACGCTGCCGCCCGGGGTCACCCCGGACCAGGCCCAGACCCTGCTGGAGCCCTCGCGCCGCCGGGTGAACGTGCACCTGACGCCCGCGCCCTCACCGGTGCTGACGGTATCCGTCGACTTCAACGACGGCACCGGCCCGCACCAGGTGCTCCAGACCCCCGCACCGGAGCCGGTGCCCTCGACCTACAAGTTCGGCTTCGCCGGGTCCACCGGCCTGTTCACCGACGTGCACCTGATCCGCAACGTCGTCGTCAACACCGACCAGCCGCTGCCCGCGCTGAACCTGGTCAAGCAGCCGCACGAGCCGCTGCCCGGGCTGCTGACGGTGGGTACCCCGATCCCGTACGACTTCGTGGTCACCAACTCCGGGAACGTGCCGGTCAACGACCTGGCCGTGAACGACCCGAAGGTCGGGCCGGTCACCTGCCCGGTGAGCACACTGGACCCCGGAAAGACGGTGACCTGTACGGCGACGTACCGGGTCACCGCCGCGGACGTCGCCCAGGGCCATGTCCTCAACACCGCCCAGGCCACCGGGACTTCCGACGGCAACCCGATCACCTCGCCGCCCGCCACAGCCGACGTGCCGGTGGTGGCGCCGCCGGGGATCTCCCTGGTCAAGCACGTGGACGCGGAGGAGCCGTTCCACGTCGGCGACACCGTGCCGTACACCTACGTGGTCACCAACACCGGCGGCACTCCGGTCGACGCGCTGACGGTGACGGACGACAAGGTCACCGGGATCACCTGCGACGCCACCGTGCTGGCGCCGGCGGGCAGCCCCGGGGACAGTACGGTCTGCCGGGGCAGCTACGTCGTGACGGCGGCCGACGCGCAGGCCGGGCAGGTCACCAACCACGCCCACGCCGGCGGAACGTCCAACGGCCGGCCGGTCACCTCGCCGGAGGCCGAGGCCACCGTCACGGTGGTCGGCCCCTCGTCGCTCGGCCTGGCCAAGCGGGCGGACACCGCCGGGCCGGTCCACGCCGGGGACACCGTGCGCTACACCTACACGGTCACCAACACCGGAACGACCACGCTGACCGGCCTCACCGTCGCCGACGACCACGCCGCGCACGCGACCTGCGACCAGACCACTCTGACCGCCGGTCAGAGCACCACCTGTCACGGCACGTACACCGTGACCGCTGCCGACGAGCAGCTCGGCCACGTCACCAACACGGCCCGGGCGACCGCCGCGGGCCCACAGGGACAGACGGTACAGAGCCCGATCGCCCAGGTGACGCTGAAGGTGGTGGGCGTCGCCAAGCTCGACCTGGAGAAGCGGGCCGACAGCGCCGGGCCGTTCCACGTCGGCGACACCGTGCACTACACCTACACGGTCACCAACACCGGGACGGCGGCGGTCGACCGCCTGACCGTGACCGACGACCACGTCCAGGGGGTGACCTGCGACCGGACCGGTCTCGACCCGGGGCAGAGCGCCACCTGCCACGGGACGTACACCGTGACGGCGGCGGACGCCCGGGCCGGGCACGTCACCAACACCGCGCACGCCAACGGCACCGACCCCCAGGGTCGGACCGTCCAGAGTCCGCCGGGCCAGGCCACCGTCGACGTCGTTCCGGCCGGCGAGTCCTCGCTGTCCGTCACCAAGCGGGCCGACGCCGAGGGGACCGTGCACCCGGGTGACACCGTCACCTACACGTACACGGTGACCAACACCGGGACGACCACGCTGACCGACGTCGCCGTCAGCGACGACCGGGTGCGGCAGGTGACCTGCGAGCAGACCACCCTCGACCCTGGGCAGAGCACCACCTGCCAGGGCACCTCCACCGTGACCGAGGAGGACGCACGGGCGGGCAGCATCACCAACACCGCCCGGGCCTCTGCCGTCGACCCGCGGGGGCGGACCGTGGAGAGCCCGCCGGTCGAGCTCTGCATCGCCGTCTCGCCCTGCCCGCCGCGGGGGCACGACCACAAGGGCGGCGGGAGCCACGGCTGCCCGAGCCGTCCGGGTCACCACCCGGCTCCGCCCCAGGACGGCGGCTCGGACGGGCTGCCGGAGAACAGCGCGCCGACCGCCACCGCGAGCCTGGCCGGGGGCGGGGCCGGGCTGATCGCCCTCGGCGGTCTGCTGCTCACCCGGATCCGGCGCCGCGCGGCTGCCAACCGGTACGTGGCGTAACGCCTTCGACCCCGCCGTCCGACGGCGGTCGGGCCGCCCTCGGTGCCTTCGGGTACCGGGGGCGGCCCGCTGTCCGCCGGGGGTCGGGTTCGGTCGGGCCCGGGTTCAGGCAGGCCGGGTTCAGGCGGGCTGCCGGGCCGGCGGCCTGGTGCGGTAGCCGCCGGCCGTGCCCGGGGGCACCAGGCAGGGCAGCAGCCAGTCCCAGAGCGCGCCCACCCGGCGGGCACGCTCATCGGCGGGGCAGCCGTCGGCGAAGACCACCTCCAGACCGCAGGCGGCAGTCACCACCAGGGTCTCCGGGCCGAGGCCGCCCGAGCGGTCGCGCAGCTCACCGGCGCGGCGGGCGCCGGCCAGCAGGTCGCGCACGACCCCGGCCCAGACACTGTGGAAGCCGCGCATGTCGGCGAAGGCCGACCCGGCCGTGGTGGGCCCCGCCGCGGCGAGCGAGGCCGTGGTGGGTCCCACTGCGGTGGGCGAGGCCTGCCAGCCGGCGTCCTCGCGGCCGAGGCGGAAGGCCGCCCGGATCACCGGGTCCGCCCCGAGGGCGTCCACCAGCCAGTACCCCGCGTCGATCAACCCCTGGAGCGGGGAGGAGGCGCGCAGCTCCGCGCAGGCCGACCGCAGCGAGCGCTCGGCCCGCGCGGACACCGCTCCGGCCAGTTCCTCCTTGGAGGCGAAGTGGAAGTACAGCGCCCCCTTCGTCACCCCGGCAGTCGCGGCGATCTCGCCGAGGGTGGCCCCGGCGTAACCGCGCCGGTCGAACAGTGCCGCCCCCGCCTCCACCAGCCGCCCGCGCGTCCGTTCCGACCTCTCCTGGACCACCCGTCCCACAACCCCTCACAACGACAAGCAGGTTCCGACCGGACCGCGGCCGCCCCACGACGGGCGGCGCGGCTTCCGACGGCCGTCCGCGGCCGGCTCCGGCGATCCCGCAATCCGGCGCCGCCCCGGACGGCCAGCCGGTTCAGCCGACCCGGCTGAACCGGGGCGCCGCCTCCGGTCCTGCGGCCACACCGGCGGGCTCGCGGTCCACCCGCTCCGGCCCGGCGAGCAGGATGGAGCGCTGGAGCCGCCGCAGTCCGACCGAGGGCTCCATGCCCAACTCCCGGACCAGGGTGTTCCGCAGGCGCTGGTAGGCCTCCAGTGCCTCGCCCCGGCGGCCGGAGCGGTGCAGCGCGATCATGTACTGGCCGTGCAGGCTCTCGTGAGTGCGGTAGCGGTCGACCAGGACGGTGAGTTCGGCGAGCAGCACCCGGTGCCGGCCCAGCCGCAGGTCGGCCTCGATCCGCTGGTCCAGCGCGCAGAGCCGGGTCTCCTCCAACCTCTTTGCCTCGACGGCGAGTTGGCCACCGACCGGGACGTCCGCGAAGGCCGATCCGCGCCACAGCGCGAGCGCCTCGCCCAGCAGCCGGGCCGCCGCCGGGTAGTCCTCGCCGTCCATCGCCCGGTAGCCCGTTCCGGCGAGCCGTTCGAACTCCCGCAGGTCCGTCAGTCCGCCGCCGCTGTTGAGCATGTAGCCGCCCGGCGAGGTCACCAGGACGTCCTTGGCGCAGGACACCCCCGTCGCCGCACCGGCCGCGATGAGCGCCCGGTCGATGAGGTCCCGCAGCTGGAGCACGTACGTCTGCACGGTGGTGCGCGCACTGCGCGGCGGCCGGCCGGACCACAGCTCGTCGGCCAGCACCCCGGCCGGCACCACCTGGTCCGCCCTCAGCGCCAGTAGCCCCAGCACCTGCCGCGGCTTCGGCGCCGACGGCACCACCGACACCCCGCACACCCGGACGTCCAGCGCCCCGAGCACCCGAATTTCCACGATGACCACCCCAATCACACGGAACGCCGCAGCCACCTCCGCCGCGGCCGGCACCCGGGTCGACACCCTGGGTCAAGTGCCACCAGTCAAAAACAGGACGCGCGGTTTGTCAATACAAAACCGAACGCGCTGTTTGTTTTGCCGAGGCATCGCCGCTCGCCACCGTAAGCGAGCCCTCAGGTGCGCTGCGTCACCAAATCCGGACAAACCAAAGGCGGCGCCGGACCACCCTGGTCCCGCCGCCGCCGGTTCGCCTGCGCCTACCCGGACTCCCTTGGGCAGGAGAGCCGGTGAGCCACCGTCAGCCCACGCCGACCTCCGCCTGCACCTCGGCGCGCGCGGTGCCGTCCGCCCCACCGTCCGGGGCGCCGCCCTCCTCCGCCGCACGGGCCGCCGCGGCCTCGGCAACCACCTCGGCCCCGCGGTTCGGCCCCATCTGCAGCGAACCGAGCACGCCCGGCACCGCGATGCTCGGCATCAGGTGCTGGAACAGCGCGGACACCCGCAGCTCCAGGTCCGCCCGGCCGCACAGCTTCTGGGACTGGATCTGCACCCCCGTCCACGCGGCGATGACCAACCACGCGGTGTCCGCCGGCACGACGTGCGGGAGCAGCTCGCCGCGCTCGCCGGCCGCGACCAGCAACGCCTCGAAGCGGCTGATCCAGCCGGGGATGGCACCGCCGCCGAGATCGTCGAAGACGTCCTGCCCGAGCGAGAGCCGGGCACCCGCACTGAGCAGCGGGTCACGCGGCATCAGGTACGCCACCACCATCCCGGTGTCCACGAACTCCTGGAGCTTGCAGCTCCGTTCGGGAACTCCGTCCTGGACGAACTGCTCCTCCACCACGCCCTGCGCCAGATCCCGCTTCGAGGCGAAATGGAAATACACCGCACCACGCGTCACGCCGGCCCGGGAGACCACCTCACCGATGGTCGCGCCCTCGTACCCGAACTCGTCGAAGACCGAGGCCGCCGCCTCCAGGATCAGCCGACGTGTCCGGAGCGCCCGCTCCTGCCGTACCACCGAAACCACCCGCCCTGAGCTCCCCGGAAAACAAAACCAAACACCCCGTATCTTAGCTGCGCCCCACCCACGGCGGACAAGACGATGCCGATGAATCCCGCCAACCACTCCCCCTCCCCGTAGCCCCGTAACCCGTCAAGCCCCACCGCCCCGATGACGACCACACACCCCGGCCGTCCCGTCGGTTCGGCCTTCGATACGCCGCCACCTTCATCCGAAAAACCGAACGAACGGTTTCTTCCGAGCATTCACCTCCTTACATACGTGACCTCCGAGGCAGGCCGGTCGTTGCACCGGATCGGCGGGATTCCTCGACGGAACCGGATGCGGACGGGCCTCGGGCCGGGCGTGGTGGTACCGGCGCCGGGCGAACCGGCCCCGGGGCCGAGCGCGCTCCTCGACCCTCCGGCCGCCCAGGAGGGCCGGACCGCCCGGTCCCCACCACGCTCGACCTCATCCGCCCTGACGGTCGGTCAGGACGCCTGGGACGTCGGCCGGTCCGACGTCCCGCACGGCGGCCTCGGGGCGCGCCCCCTTGCGCGCGGGTCAGCCGTTCGCGCCTCTGCTCGCGGGATCGCCACCGGGGTCGTCGAGCGGCCAGGTGTCGCGGTCGCGGACGTGGTCGTAGGCGGGGAGTTCGGCGGCCAGGACGTCGAAGTGGGGCAGCGGGGCCCACAGGGCGCGGTCGCCGACGACGTAGAGGCGGCGTTTTGCGCGGCTGGCCGCGACGTTCAGGAGGTGCGGGGTAGCGGCGGCCCAGTCGCGGCCGCCGGAACGGCCCGCGCCGAGCAGCAGGATCACGACGTCGGCTTCCTTGCCCTGGGCCTTGTGGACGGTCGCGCAGCGTTCGTCGAGGAGTTCGGCGGTCCATCCGGGCAGCGTGCGGCAGGTTTCGCGGGCCTCGGCGACGAGGGCACGGAAGGGGGCGATGATCCGCAGGCGTTCGACGGTGACGCCGTGGCGGTCGAGCCGGCGCAGGAGGAAGGTGAGGGCGCGGCGGTCGCGTTCGCCCCAGGGGGCGTCGGCGGGGCGGTCGGGGTCGGGGGTGTCGAGCCAGCGGCTGGGAAGGAGGCCGTCCTGGTCGGGGTCGGGGAAGGGCTGCGGATGGGTGCCGTGGACCATGAGACCGCCGTAGGCGACCTCGTTGCTGACGGTGAACATGGGGTCCTCGCAGCGGCGGTGGACGCGCAGCGGTGAGCCGACCCAGACGGTGTCCTCCTCCGCACCGGTGGGGGCGGGCAGGTAGGTGCCGTAGCGGTTGACCCGGTCCGCGACGGCCTGGGCGGAGGTGGCGGAGGGCAGCCATTCCTCGTCGACGCCGTAGGCGAGCAGGAGGCGGCGTTGCAGGGCGGCCGGCATGGTGACGACGGGTTCGAGCTGGAGCGGGTCGCCGACGAGAACGGCGCGGCGGGCGCGCCAGAGGGCGCCGACGGCGGCCTGCGGAGTGGCCTGGCCGGCCTCGTCCACGAGAATCCAGCCGAGGGAGCCGCCGCCGAGTCGGGCGAACATGCTGCCGATGGAGGAGAAGGTGGTGGAGACGACGGGGACGAGGAGGAAGAGGGTCTGCCAGGCGTGCAGGACCTGCTCGTCGGGGACGGGCCCGCCGGTACCGGCCATGAGCTCCACCAGGACCTGGAGGTTTCCGCGGATCCGCTTGGTCGTGTTGGCGACGAGGGCGCGGTGCAGGTCGAGGGCGCGCAGGAAGAGGTCGCTGCGGGCGGTGCTCCAGGCCTCGTCGGACCAGGGGGCGCCGAGTTCCTGCTCGGGGTCGCCGAGGTGGAGCCAGTCGAGGGGCAGGGAGGGGAGGTCGGCGGCGGCCGCGCGGAGGGTGCGGTGGGCGGAGTCGAGTTCGGCGGCGGCGCCTTCCAGGTCGCGTCGGGCGGCTCGGGCCTCGTGCCGGGCCCGCTCGACGTCCGCGCGGGCGGCG
>NZ_JAHSQD010000363.1 GCF_020103755.1 Streptomyces sp. LS1784 | reverse complement strand
GCGACACCCGGGCCGCCTCCGGCCGCGACGACCGGGGCTCCGCCGGCCGCCGCCGGACGCCCCGGCGCGCCGCTCCCGCCGCGTAGTACCGCCGGGCCTGCTCGTCACCGAGGACCTTCTCCGCGTGGCCTCGCTCGAACAATAGGAGCCGGCCGGTGCACTCCTCCCGCACGGAGCGTATGAATCGTTCCGCGTGTGGGTTGCAGTTGGGGCTGCGGGGCGGAATCCTGGCGGCGAAGATGCCCTCGCCGGCGAAGACGGCGTCGCAGGCCGTGGTGAACTTCGCGTCACGGTCCCGGGTCAGGTGGGTGAAGCCGGCAGCGCGGTCGCCGAGTTGCCAGAGCAGCCGGCGAGCCTGCTGGGTGGTTCAGGCGGCGGTGTACGCCAGACGCGCGATCGGGCCGTGAGCGTGGGCGAAGCGGGGTCCACCCGTTCGTGGACCCGGCGCCCGGAGCTCGGCCGGGCAGGTTGGATGATGGGCATGGCCATGAGTATCGCTACCGACACTGTCCGGGCCGCTGCGTCTGTGAAGGCGTACCGCAGCGGCGAGAAGCTGTTGACCGCCGGCTCCGTTCGCAACCTGGAGCCCGGCTTCGGCGGAGCCAACGCCGATGTCGTGGACGGCACCCGGACCTGGCAGGTCTGGGTCGGCGTCGTGGGCCGCGCCCTGACGGGTGAGTGCGACTGTCCTGACAGCCGTCCCACCGTGCTGTGCCCGCATGCCATCGCGGCGGCCCTGGCTGCCGTACGCGCCGGGTTCACCTGGAACGAGTTGCCCGAGTCCCGTCCTGACGTGCGGACCTTGGATCCCGCGGAGCGGCGCTTCCGTACGCTTGCCAGGACTCTCGACGCGGCGGAGCTCGTCGCTCTGATCGCCCGTCATGCCGTGCGTGACCGCATGCTTTCCACCGATCTCGAGGTGGTCACGGGCCGCCTCGGTGCGCCGGGCGCCGAGGATCTGGAGCCGTTGCGTGCGCTGGTCGACGAGGCGCGGGCGATCCCGGACGGCCGCTACGAGTACGACCTTCACGATATCGCCACTGCGGGTCGTGCGGTGGTGGCCGAGCTCCAGGTGCTGGCGCTGCGTCCGCCGTCGGTGGAGCTGCTGGACGCGGTCGAGTACACCGCGGAGCGCTGGGACTACCTCGCCGGGGTGCTGAGCCAGGACTGGCGCACCTACGACGAGGAATCGCGCGAGATCGGCTCGGCCATCGCCGCCGTGCACGGTGGTTTGTGCGAGCGACTTCGGATCGACCCGGCGGAGCTCGCCGAGCGTCTTGCGAGGCTGTCCGCCGTCTGCGAGACGGATTCGTGCCTGTACCCGACCGGTCGGTACCGGCACCTGCTCGGCCGCGACGGCCTGGAGGCGTTCGAGCGGAGGTGGAAGGAACAGCGCGGCTGGTAGCCGGACTCGCCCGGTTACCGACGTCAGGGGCAGTCCGGCTTTGTCGAGCATGGCGGCTGGTTCCGCTTCACCCTCCTCAGGGCCCTGTTCGCCCGCACCACAACCCTGGAGGGAATCCTCGACGCTGCCTTGGCTCTGATGCCCATGGCCAACGACTTCACCGTCGAACGCGACTGGGGACCGTTCATGCTGCGTGCCTTCCCCGACGGTAACGCCGGCGAGGCGGCCCTCACCGACGCTCAGCACCGACCCGTCAACGCCATCGCGGCCAAGGACGACTGCTGGGGCAACATCGGCAACAAGATCACACGGTTGCGCAGAGCCGGACTACCGACGGACCGTGCCTTCGCCAACACGGTGAAGCCGAACCCCGGATCGGCAAGTTCCAGGCCGAGGGCGTACTTCCAGCGAGGCAGCCGAGGCAGCCGAGGCAGCCGAGGACGGCGCCTCCGCGACGGCGAGCTGTGCCGTCGCGGTCAGGGCCACGGCGGGCTGTGCCACGGCGTCCCCGCCGAGGGCGAGCCCCGCCGAGGGCGAGCGCCGCCGCGAGGACGGCACTCGCCGTCCGGCGTCCACGGCTGGGGGTGGGCCGTTCCATCACGTGCTCCATCTGTGCTCGAACGGCTCGACTGCCGGAGCGTAGCGATCTGACGAAGCCTCAGAGGAGGTGATGATCAGCCAAGTCACCAGCCAGTAACGCCTGGTGGCACCCGTGTCGTGCGTCCGGGCGTGGCGGATGCGGCGTCACCGGCCGCGGCCGCCACCGCATCCGGCAGGGATCAGCCAAGCTTTCGGCCTCCTGTGGATGGCCCGGCCCACCCGTGTTGGTATGGGCACGCCATTTTGCGCATGTTCTTCAGGAAGGGATCGACATGAGCAGGTTTCTCGGTGGACGCAGGGCGGCTCGCGCGGCCGGTGCCGTCAGCGCCGTCCTCCTGGCCCTGACCGGTGTCGTCGTGGGAACGGCCGTCCCCGCCACGGCTGCCCCCGCCGTGGCGGTGCGCGCCGCACTCCCGGACGACGGCGGACTCAACCCGGGTGACATCCTCACGGGCCACAACTTCATCATGCAACTCGACGGCCAGTCGGTCGAGTACATCGCGGAGGTCAGCGGTCTCGACCCCGACAACCACACGGTGACCCTGTCCCGCGGCCTGTTCCGCAGCCCCATCGTCCAGCGCTGGATCGACGACGCGATCGCCGGGCGCGAGGGCCGCCTCAAGAACATGACCATCGGGATCTGCGACTACGCCGGCAACATCGTCAAGCGGTACAACTTCGGCGGCGCGTTCGTGGAGAAGATCGTGCTCGACAACGCGACGCACGAGCCGAGCATACTCACCGTCAGGTACTTCACGTTCAACATCGGCTGACCGCCGCCCCGGGCGCGATCCGCGTCCGAGTGACTCCGTCGAGGCCCGGCGTCCGGCGGTCAACGCGGCCAGGAGCCGGAACGAGCAGTATCATCCCAGGTCAAGGCGGTGTGCGAGGTATCCGGAAGAAAAGGGGCGGGCCCGTGTCGGTCGGCGCGTGGCCGGAGTTCCTGCCGCACTCCGGGCAGCTGGCCGCGCTCTACACCGAACTTCCGCCCCCGGAGGGCCTGCTCCTCCGCTCGGTGCAGCTCAACCCGCGCGGGGCCGGCGTCACCTTGCGGGTCGAGTTCCCCCGCTTTCCCGATCGCGCCCCGCAGGCCTGGACGGACGCGGGGTGCGACCGGTTCGAGGCGCAGCTCGGGTTCACGGCCGTGGAGGAGGACCTGCGGATGCGGGGCCTTCCCGACGGCACCGTGGTCGACATCGGGTTGACCCCCTTCCTGCGGGAACGGGAGCGGCGGATCGCGGTGGGGGTGCGAGGCCCGGGGTTCTCGCTGGACTTCACCGCGCACGCCGCGCTCACCGTGGGGCACCTCAACGCCTACTGCTCCCGCGACGCCGCACCGTACGCGGCCGAGCGGTGGTTCCTGAGCCCGCTCGACCGGCGCCTGTACGGCAGCACGCTGCCGCCCACGACCGCGAAGACCTTCTATGGGTGACCACGACTGGTCAGCGGAGCTGGCGAACCCCGGGACGGTCCGCGAGGTGCTCGGCGCGCCGCCGCCCCCGCTGAGCGACTACGGCCTGGACTCCGTCCTCGTCGACGAACGCGAAGCGTCCGTCACCCTGAGGTTCTCCGCCTTCGCCGTCCCGGCGGGCGCCGCGGAGCTGTGGCGGGAGCGCGGCCACAACGCGGTCGAGTTCGTGCTGGTCTGCACCGGTGTGACGGACTTCGCGGTGGACGCCTGGTCGGGCCGGCCGACGACCCGCGCCACGCTCACGGACCGGAGGGTCGTGCTCTCCGGGCGGGGCAAGCACGTGTCCTTCGCGGCGGCCGGGATCCGCGCCGAGCCGCCCGTCGGACGGCTCCGGAGCCGGTTCGAGTGACGTAGGCCGAGGGCCGAGGGGGATGCCCCTCGGCCCCGGCCCCGCGCCTCTGCGCGCGACGCGCCCGAGCGGACCGCTCAGTGCCAGTTGCTGATCCTGACGTCGCGCGGCGCGGGCTCACCCGTGCCGGTCTCCAGTACAGCCTTGAGGCTCATCAGGAACGTGGCCCACTTGGTGCTGCAGTGGTACATGAACTCCACCGGCTCCCGCCAACCCTCGTGCCGGAACAGCACGATGGTGAAGTCGTCCTCCTGCTTGAGGTCGAAACGGACCCGGGTGCCGATCCACTCCTCGGGGCCGTCGATCACCTCCCAGAGCACCCGTCGGCCGGGCTCGGTCTCCAGGACCTTCATGTCGAAGCCGCCGGGCGGGCCGAAGCGGAACCGGAGCACGCCGCCGACGCCGGCGTCGCCCTCCGTGTCCTCGGTCCACCAGCTCGCCAGTCCGTCGACCGTGGTCAGGGCCGTGTGGACGGCGTCCGGGGACGCCGTGACCCCGATCCGGTGCAGGATGTCCGCCATCGCGGTACCTCTCTCTCGTACGGGCGCCCGTTCCCGGGCGCGTTCGCTCCTCCGTGCGTGCCTGCGGGCTCAGCTCTTCCGGGTGTTCTCCCGGTTGCCCTCCTGGCTGTCCTCCCGGCTGTTCTCCTGGCCGCGCTGGATGGCCTCGGCGATCCGCTTGATGCGGTGCAGCCGGGCGTCCCAGGCGGCGCCGACCGACGACAGCTGTGCGACGGCACGGGCGAGTTGGGCCTCGTCGACCTCGTAGCGGCGCTCGCGTCCGGACGGCGTGTCGTGGACGAGCCCGACGCGGCCCAGCACGCCGAGGTGCTTGGCGACGGCCTGTCGGGTGACCGGCAGTTGCTCGCTCAGGGTGGTGGCCGTCCCGCCGCCGCCGCTCAGGAGCAGGTCGAGCATCCGCCGTCGGATGGGGTCCCCCACCGCCGACCAGAGCTCGTCGTCGATGACCACGCTCACGGCCGCGTCCCGACCCGGGCGGCGTACGTGACGAGACGGGGCAGGAAGTGGTCCCAGCCGCGGACGTGGTCGTGGTACGCCTCCTCCAGGACGGCCGCCTCCCAGCCCTTCTCCCGGAACCCCGTCTCGGTGAACCGCAGCAGCGTGCCGCCGTCCGACGGGACCAGGTCGAAGGTGACCAGGAACGAGTTGTCCGGCGTCGCGGCCTCGCCCTCGCCGTGGGCCCAGCGGAAGCTGAACCGCCGGGGCGGGTCGGCCTCCACCACCGTCAGTGGCACGACCTTCACGTCCGGTGTCCCCGCACCGAACGAGATGAACCCGGTGCCTCCCGGGACAGGCTTGAGGTCCGCCTCGTCCGGCCACCACTCCTGCAGGTGCTCGGGCGTGCTGATGACCTCGTAGACCACCTCGGGCGTGGCCTCGACGCGGATCTCCCGCTCGATGCTGCCGTACTCCATCCCGCTCCCCTCCTATCGCAACCTTTGGTTGCATATAACCGTAGGCCGCTCCGCCGGAATGTGCAACCTTTGGTTGCTCTGGAAGAGTGCTCGGCCGCCCCGGGCCGCCCCGGGCCGCCACTCCGGCCCTGCCGGACGGGTGGCGCGGATATTCGACTACCGGCTGTCGTACGGCCGTTCTAAGGTGCTCCCGACACGACCTGGGAGAAACCCGTTGAGCCAAACCTTTCGCGTCGACCTGCGCGGGATCGTCGACCTTCTGAGCCATCACCTCTACACCAGCCCGCAGGTGTACGTCCGCGAGCTGCTGCAGAACGCCGTGGACGCCATCACGGCGCGCCAGGCGGACGACGCCGCCGACCCGGAGGACGCGGCCCGGCGACCCCCGGCCCCGCGGATCACGATCGCCTCCGGCGACACCACCGGCGACGGCTCCCTGACCATCAGCGACAACGGCATCGGCCTCAGCGAGGCCCAGGTGCACGAGCTGCTGGCGACGATCGGCCGCAGCTCGAAGCGGGACGACCTCGGCTTCGCCCGGCACGAGTTCATGGGCCAGTTCGGCATCGGGCTGCTGTCCTGCTTCATGGTGTCCGACGCGATCGAGGTCACCACCCGCCGGGTGGGCGAGCCCACCGTGCTCTGGCACGGCTTCTCGGACGGCGCCTACGCGGTGGAGCCCGCGCTCGCCGACCGGCAGCGCGAGGAGACCGGAACCACCGTCACCCTGCGCCCCCGGCCCGGGTGCGAGCACCTGCTGACCCGCCGCGCCGTGACCGGCCTGGTCGAGCACTACGGAGCCCGGCTGCCGTACCCCGTCAGCGTGGACGGCGTGCCGGTCACCGGCGGCCCCGCCCCCTGGGACCGCCCCGAGGACGAGACCGAGCCTGCCCGCCGTGCCCGCCTGGAGGCGTACTGCGAGGAGGTCTTCGGCTTCGCGCCCTTCGACGTGATCGACGTGGCCACCGCCGAGGCGGGCCTGCGCGGCGTCGCGTTCGTCCTGCCGATGCCGGCCAACCCCGCCGTCCCGGCCGCCCACCGCGTCTACCTCAAGCAGATGCTGCTCTCCGAGGGAGCCGAACGCCTGCTGCCCGAGTGGGCCTTCTTCGTACGCTGCGTCGTCGACACCTCCGAGCTGCGGCCCACCGCCAGCCGCGAGGCGCTCTACGAGGACTCCCTCCTGGAAGCGACCCGCGACACCCTCGGCGACCACCTGCGCGGCTGGCTCGTACGGTTGAGCAGGCAGGAGCCGGCCCGGCTGCGGGCCTTCCTGCGCGTCCACCACCTGGGCGTCAAGGCCCTCGCCCTGCACGACGACGACATGCTGCGCCTGGTCGCCGAGTTCTGGCCGATGGAGACCAACGTCGGCCCGCTGACCCTCACCGAGTTCGGCGAACGCTACGGCCTGCTGCGCTTCACCCTGCTGCTCGACGAGTTCCGCCAGCTCGCCCCGGTGGCCGCGGCGCAAGGCTTGGCCGTCCTCAACGCCGGGTACGTCTACGACGCCGAGATCATCGACCGGCTCGCCTCGACGGACCGCGCCCTGGACGTCGAGCAGCTGCGCGCCGCCGACCTCACCACCCACCTCCAGCGCCTGGACGCGGCCGACGAGCAGGCGATCGCCCCGTTCCTGGCCGTCGCCGACCGGGTGCTCGACCGGCTCGGCTGCGACCTGCTGGTCCGCTCCTTCGAGCCGTCCGGGCTGCCCGCGCTCTACCTCCTGGACGAGGACACGGCCTTCCAACTGGACGTCCGGGGCACCCGGGAGCAGGTCGACGACACCTGGTCGGCGATCCTCGGCAGCTTCCAGACGACCGCCGCGCCCCGGCCCCGACTGGTGCTCAACCACCGCAACCCGCTCGCCCGTCAGGTCCTCGCCCTGGCCGATCCGGAGCTCCAGGCGATGTGCCTGGAGGGCCTCTACGCCCAGGCGCTGCTGCTCGGCCACCACCCGCTGCGCCCGGCCGACACCGCCGCGCTCAACCAGTCCTTCGTCGGCCTGATCAGCCGGGCCGTCGCGGGAGGCGCGCGATGAGCCGCACCGAGCAGGAACTCCGTCAGCTCTACAACAGCACCCACGGGATGCCCACCGGCGCGGCGAAGTTCGCGGCCCTGGAGGAGGTGATCCGGCACGCCGACGCCCTCGGCCTGGTCGAGCTCGCCTTCGACGTCAGGATGTCGGCCACCCGGGTGTACCAGCACAGCTGGGCGCCGGCGAAGTCGTTCCTCACCTTCTCCTGGTGCCTCGCGGCCTACGACCGGGAGCCCGAGCGCTTCGATCCCGGGCACGAGCGCAGCCTGCTGTGGCACTTCAAGTGGATGGTCTACAACGTCCACCAGTTCCCGGAGGTCCCGTTGCAGCGGGCGAGGGAGCTCCTGGACGACATGGAGCGGCGCTACCGCCGGGGCGGCCACAGCATGCACGCCGTCCTCCAGCACCGCGGCCTGGTGGCGGAGAGCATCGGCGAACTCGACCAGGCGCAGGACTTCTACGAGCGGATGGCGCTCACCCGCCGGGACGGCCTCTCCGACTGCTCGGGCTGCGTGCCGAGCAGCCACGTGCGGACGCTGGTGGCGCTCGGCCGGGACGAGGAGGCGATCCGGGTCGGGGAGCCGGCCGTCCGCTCCGGCTGCACCGAGCAGCCGCAGTGGATCAACTCCGAGCTGCTGCTGCCCCTCGTGCGCAGCGGTCAGGGCGAGCGCGCCGTCGAGGCGCACCGCACCGCCTACCGCAGGATCCGCGACAACCCGCACCACCTGGGCGAGTTGGCGCTGAACCTGCTGTACTGCGTGCACAGCGGCAACGTCGGCCGCGGGCTCGACCTGATCGAGCGTCACCTCTCCTGGCTCGACCGGGCCCGCACGCCGCTGGCGGAGATGGAGTTCGCGGCAGCGGCCGTCGCCGTCCTGTCGCGGGCCCGGGAGGAGGAGGCCGGGACGGTCCTGCGCTTCCCCACCGTGGAGGGCAAGCGCCGCCCGGACGCGCGGGTGGCCGACCTCGCCGTGGAGCTGCGCGAGCGCGCCCTGGCCATCGCCGAACGGTTCGACGCCCGCAACGGCAACACCTTCCAGAGCGCGCGGATGCGCACGTGGATGGCCACCGGCCCGATCGGCGAGCCCACACCGCTGTCGGTCTTCGACCGGGACCTGCGCTCGCGCAGCGGCGAACGCGTCCACCGCCTGGCCGACCGGGTCGCGGCCCAGACCGCGGCGGGCGACCTGACCGGCGCCGCCCGGACCAGGGCCGCCACCGCGGAGGCGCTGCTCGCCGACGAGCGGCACGCC
>NZ_JAHSQD010000362.1 GCF_020103755.1 Streptomyces sp. LS1784 | reverse complement strand
AGGCTCCACACCGCCGTCCAGGGCCGGATCCGGCGTCCGGCCGCGCGGGCGGCGATCCCGGCCCCGGCGGCGGTGGCGGCGCCGAGCAGCAGCAGATTGGGCCCCAGGCCGTCGTAAAGCAGCCAGGCCGCCAGCAGGCCGGTGAGCAGGGCAGCCAGGAGGACCCTGGGGGTGGCCGCCGCCCGGCGCTCGGGATCGCTGCGGCGCAGCCACGTGCCGACCGAGGGCACCGGCGCGCCGGGCGCCCGATTCGGGCCCGGCACGCCCCGAGGGCCGGGGCCCGCCGCACGGTACGGACCGTACGGGTCGTACGGGTTCTCCGACGCGGTCGGACCGGGCGACTCGATGGGACCGGGCGACACGGTCGAACCCGGCGAATCGGACGAGGCAGGTGTGGACGGACCTGGCATGAGTCCCCCTCAGTGGTCGGCGGGCATGCGGAAGCCGCCCGTCGGGCGGTCCGCCGGCGGGCGCGCTCGGCGCCGCGGCCGCTGCCGACTGTAGACCATTCTGAACAGGTTCAAAAATCTGTTCTGAACGCGTTCAGAGCGCCTTCACCGCCAAGGACTCCCGGCTACCCCTTCACCGACCCGGCCAGCAGCCCCCGGACGAAGTACCGCTGGAGGCTGAAGAAGACGATCAGCGGCACGATGATCGACAGGAACGCCCCGGCCGTGAGCAGCTCCCAGCGCCCGCCGAGCGAGCCGGACAGCTGCGCCAGGCGCACCGTCATCGGCGCCACCTCCGGTGTGCCGCCCGCGAAGGTCAGCGCCACCAGCAGGTCGTTCCAGACCCACAGGAACTGGAAGATCGCGAACGAGGCCAGCGCCGGGGTGGACAGCGGCAGCACGATCGAACGGAAGATCTTGAAGTGCGAGGCACCGTCCACCACCGCGGCCTCCATCAGGTCGCGCGGCAGCTGGGCGATGAAGTTGTGCAGCAGGAACACCGCCAGCGGCAGCGCGAACATGGTGTGCGCCAGCCAGACCGGTGCGTAGCTGCCCTTCAGGTCCACCGCCGGGATCAGCGTCAGCGGGCCCAGGTGCGCACCGCCGGCGAACAGCCGAAGCAGCGGGATCAGCGCCATCTGGAGCGGCACCACCTGGAGCGCGAACACCGTGAAGAAGACCGCGTCGCTCCCCCGGAACCTCACCCAGGCCAGCGCGTACGCCGCCATCGCGGCCAGTACCAGCGGGAAGACCGTCGCCGGGACGGCGATCGCCAGCGAATTGACCAGGAACGGCATCAGGCCCGTGGAGACGCCGGACCCGCCCTCAAACAGCACCGAGTGGTAGTTCCCGAGGCCGAGGTCCGGGTGGAGGAAGGTGGTCCACCAGCCGCTGGCGGTCACGTCCTGCTTGGGCCGCAGCGACGTCACCAGCAGGCCCAGCGTCGGGATCGTCCAGAGCACCGTCATCGCGATCACGAACACCGAGGCCAGTGGGCTGCTGAAGGCCTTCCGCACCGGCTTCTCCCGACCGTCCGTCCCGATCACCGGACCTCACGCTCCTTCCGCAACTGGACGATGTTGTAGGCCACCAGCGGCAGCACCGCGAGGAAGAGGAGCACCGCGAGGGCGCTGCCCCGCCCGGCGTTGAACTGGACGAAGGACTGCGAGTACATCTCGTTGGCCAGCACCTGGGTGCCGAAGTTGCCGCCGGTCATGGTGCGGACGATGTCGAAGCACTTCAGGGTGATGAGCATGACGGTGGTCAGCACGACCATCACCGTGGTGCGGATCATCGGCACGGTGACGTACCAGAACAGCCGCACCCCGCTCGCGCCGTCCAGCCGGGCCGCCTCCACCACCTCGTCCGGGATCGCCTTGATCGCCGCCGACAGCACCACCATCGCGAAACCGGTCTGCACCCAGACCATCACCGCCATCAGCAGGAAGGTGTTCAGCGGCTGCGAGAGCAACCAGTTCGGCGGATCGTCCCAGCCCACCGCGACGGCGAGTTGGCTGAGCAAGCCGATCTGCGGCTGGCCCGGCCCGCGCGACTCGTAGACGAACTTGAAGATGATCGACGCGCCGACCAGCGAGATCGCCATCGGCATGAAGATCAGCGACTTGTACACCGACTGGCCGCGCATCCGGTCCACCAGCAGTGCCAGCACCAGCCCCAGCCCGGTCGCCACCAGCGGCACGACCACCAGCCAGAGCAGCGTGTTGACCAGCACCTCCCGCACCGAGTCGGAGGTGAGGGCCCAGCCGAAGTTCTCGCCACCGACGAACCGGGTGCCGTCGTCGTTCTGGAGACTGAGGTAGACCGTGCGGACCAGCGGTACGACCAGGCCGACGGCCAGCAGCAGCACCGCCGGGCCGAGGAAGAGCGCGACCGCCAGCGGACGGGCCAGGCGGCCCCGGGCCCGTCCGGCGGCCAGGAAGACCACCAGCAGGATGCCCAGGAAGCCCGCGACGGCGCCGAAGGTGTTGCCGAACTTGACCGCCGCGTCGCTCCAGGCGCCGGCCGCCAATCTCTCGGTGGCCAGCCCCCCGGCGGCCAACTCGGCGGCGGGTGACGGGAATCCGGGTACGGACATGGCTGCGCGTCCCTTCGGGCGTGGTGGGAAGGGGGCGGGCGGTGCGGGTGGGTGGCCCCGCACCGCCCTCGACAGGTGGTCCTCGGTGCGCCCGGCCCCGCCGCGGAACCGGGGCCAGAGCCGGAACCGGGGCCAGAGCCGGAGCGGGGCCGGAGCGAGGTCGGGCCGGTCGACGGCCCGGCTCTACTGCGGCCAGGCGGCGTCGATGTCGGCGGCGGTCTTCTGGATCGACTGTCCCTCGGCGAACCAGGCGGTCAGCGACTTCCACTCCTGCCCGGCGCCCACGGCAGCCGGCATCAGGTCGGAGCCGTCGAAGCGGAAGGTCGCCGACGGGTCGGTCAGGGCCTCCGCCGACAGCTTGTCGATCGGGTCGGTGTAGAGGCTCTTGTCCACGCCCTGGTTGGCCGAGACCCAGCCGCTCGCGGTCTTCACCCGGCTGCTCGCCCAGTCCGAGCTGGACAGGTAGTTCTGCACCGCCTGCACCTCGGGCCGGCCGGAGAACGCCGCCAGGAACTCGCCGCCGCCCTCGACCGGGTTGGCGATCGACGGGTTCACCGCGGGCAGGTGGAAGGCGAAGACGTCCCCGTCCGGGCCGACCTTGGTGCCCTTGGGCCACTGCGCCTCGTAGAACGAGGCCTGCTGGAGCATCAGGCACTTGCCGCTCAGGATCGGCGTGCCCGCGTCCTGGAAGGTGGTGGTGGCGATCGACTTCACGTCACCGAAGCCCGCGTTGACCCAGGCCGGGTTCTGCATCCAGTCGGCGACCGTCTTCATCGCGGTGGTGATCTTCTGGTCGGAGAACTTCACCTGGTGGCCGACCCACTGGTCGTACACCTCGCCGCCGTACGAGCCCAGCACCACCTCCTCCAGCCAGTCGGTGGCCGGCCAGCCGGTGGCCGTCCCGGAGGCGATGCCGCCGCACCACGGCCTGGCGCCGCCCGCCTTGGCGATCCGGTCGCTGAGCGCCATCAGGTCGGCCCAGGTCTTGGGCACCTCGTAGCCGGCCGTCTTGAAGGCCTTCGGCGAGTACCAGACCAGGGACTTCATGTTGGCGCTCATCGGGGCCGCGTAGAAGGTGCCGTTGACCGAGCCGTAGGTCTTCCAGATCGGGCTCCACTTGTCCTGGTTGGCAACGGTCTGGGCGGGCGGCTTCACCACCTTGCCGCTCTTCACCATCTGCGCCAGCAGGCCCGGCTGCGGGATGATCGCGAAGTCCGGCGCGTTGCCGCCGGAGACCCGGACCGGCAGCTGGGACTCGAAGTCGTTCGAGCCCTCGTAGCTGATCTTGATCCCGGTGCACTTGCCGAACTCGGCCCAGGACTTCTCCAGGTTGTCCGACTCCGGGCTCAGGATCGAGGCGAACATCGTCACGGTGGTGCCCGAATGCCCGGCGTACGGCTGGTACTTGGCGCAGTCACCGGACAGCGAAGCGGCCGATCCTCCGCCACCGCCACCCGAACCGCCTGAGCTGTTGGAGCAGGCCGCCGTCAAGGCCAGCGCCGCCACCAGGGCGGGCACGGCGGCCAGACGGCGACGGTGACTCGGATGCGGAGCGGTCGGGTTGAGGGTCAATGCGGTTCTCCTCGCCAGGGCATGCTGCCGACGGTGGACTGAACGACATTGCGCTGTACCGGAGATGGGCCTACAAGGGATCGCGGACGGAATCACGGGCGGACGGCGGCCGGACTGATCGAAGACGTTAACGCAGCCGCCGCCGCCCGCCAAGGTCCACGTTCGACCTTCACAAGCCGGTGTCCCGACCGTGACCCGCGACCAGGCGATTTCCGGACCGCCGCCACCAGAAGTCGAAGGCCCCGACCGTAAACCCGGACGAGGCCCCCAGGACGTGACGAATGTTCAGAACAGTCGGATCGGCAGCTCCAGCAGGCTGTTCACCACCAGCGAGGGGCTCGGCCGCAGCTCGGCGTCCGGCACCGCAAGCGACAGCCCCGGGAATCGCTCGAACAGTGCGGGCAGCGCGATCCCCGCCTCCAGCCTGGCCAGCGGGGAGCCCGGGCAGACGTGCGGGCCGTGGCCGAAGGACAGGTGGCGGGTCGGGTCCCGGGTGATGTCGAAGACCTCGGCCGTCACCCCGTGCTGGAGCGGGTCACGGCCGATCGCGTTGTACGAGACCAGCACCGGCTCGCCGGGCGGGATCACCACCTCGCCGACCGGAATGGACTCGGCGGCGAAGCGGAACAGGAAGTTGCTGGTCGGCGGCGTCCAGCGGAGCGACTCCTCCACCACCGCGTCCCAGGACACCTGGCCCGAACGCACCAGCTCCAGCTGGTCCGGGTGGGTCAGCAGGGCCCGCACCGCGTTGCCGATCAGGTTCACCGTGGTCTCGTGGCCGGCCGCGATGATCACCCGCAGGGTGGCCGCCGCCTCCGCGTCGGTCAGCGCCCCGCCCTCGGTGTCGGCCGCCAGCAGCACGCTCGCCAGGTCCTCGCCGGGAGCCGAACGACGCTGCGCCACCAGGCTGTTGACGAAGGCGTTCAGTCCGGCGACGGTCGCCTGGATGCCCTCCGGGTTCGGCTTGATGCCGAAGAACCGCTCGTACAGGTCGCGCAGCAGGCCGTGGTCCGACTCCGGCACGCCCAGCAGCGAGCAGATCACCGTCATCGGCAGCGGGAAGGCGAAGTCCGTCTTGAGGTCCACCACCGGCTCGCCCGCCGCCAGGCCGTCCAGCAGCGCGTGGGTGATCTCCTCGACGCGCGGGCGCATCAGCTCCACCCGGCGCGGGGTGAAGGCCTGCGCGACCAGCGCCCGCAGCCGGCGGTGCTCGGCGCCGTCGGTGGTCACCATGCTCGGGCCGGGCACCGCCAGGCCGATCAGCGGCCAGGTCTTCGGCACCTCACCGCGCTGGTAGGCCGCCCAGTGTGCGGCGTCCTTCACCAGCCGGGCGTCCGTCAGCAGGTCGCGCGCGGCGGCGTGCTGCGTCACCGCCCAGGCGGCGACCCCGCCGGGCAGCTCGACCGGCACCACCGGGCCGGCGGCCCGCAGCAGCGCACCCTCGGCCGCGTTGTCGCGGGCCAGCGGGTCGAGGACGATTCGGGCCGGGGCAGCAGTCATCGACAACTCTCTTTCGAACGGCGGGTGTTGGTGGATCAGGCCGGATGGCCCGGGGTGAACGAGACCGGCAGTGCCACCAGCCCGCGCACCCAGGCCGACGGCCGCCACACCAGTGCGTGCTCGGCCACCGCCAGCCGCAGGTCCGGCAGCCGGTCGAGCAGCACCTCGATCGCGGTGGTGGCGATCACCTCGGCCGCCTCCTGGGCCGGGAACGGGCAGCCGTGCTCGCCGTACGAGTAGCTCATGTGCGCCCGGTTCCCCTCCGCCGGGCGGCCGTCCGCCTGCCGCACCGACGGGTCGGCGTTGGCCCCGGCGAAGCCGAGCAGGACCATGTCGCCCTCGCCGATCCGCTGGCCGCCCAGCTGGGTGTCGCGGACCGCCCAGCGGCCGGCGAAGATCTGGGTCGGGGTGTCCTCCCAGAGCGCCTCGTTCAGCGCCTGGCTGATGCTGCGCCGGCCGCCGGCCAGCGAGGCGGCGAACCGCTCGTCGGTGAGCATCAGCCGCAGCGCGTTGGAGACCCAGTACGAGGTCGGCTGCTGGCCGGCGATCAGCAGCACCCGCAGGTCGCGCATCACCTCGTCGTGGGTCAGCCCGGCCGGGTGCGCCAGCATCCGCGAGGCGACGTCGGCGCCCGGGTGCTCGGCCTTCTCCTCGACCAGCGCGGACATCAGCTCCAGCAGTCTCTGGGCACCGGTCGGCGCGTCCGGGCCGCCGTCCACCATCGCCAGCAGTGCCGCGACCAGCTGCGGCGCCTGCTCCTCGTCCAGGCCGAGCACCCGGCACAGCACCAGCAGCGGCATCCGGTGCGCGTACTCGGCCACCAGATCGGCCTCGCCGCGCCCGGCGAACTCGTCGATCAGTCCGTCGGCGATCTCCTCGGCGTGCTTGCGCAGCTCGTACGGGTCGATCCCGGCCAGCGTGTCGGTGACCGCGCGCGAGCGCCGGACGTGCTCCTCGCCCTCCGCGTAGAGGATCGAGGGGACGGGCGCCATCATCGGCTTCAGCGGCCAGTCGGCGGGCAGCGTCGCCCAGGCGTGCCAGCGGCTGGAGTCACGGCCGAACAGCTGCGGCTGGCCGGTCACCTGCTGGAGTTCGCGGTAGCCGATGACCAGCCAGGCGGGCACCCCGCCGGCCAGCTCGACCGGGGCGACCGGGCCGTGCACGGCGCGCAGCTCGCGGTAGAGCTGGGACGGGTCGGTCTGGAAGCGCGGCCCGTACAGCGGCGTGGCGTCGGCGTGCGCCGGGCAGCCCGGGGGCGGGGTGGCGGCGGGCTCGGTCACGGGGTGCTCTCCTCGTAGATCGCGGTGCGGGGCCCCGCCGGGGCGGGCTCCCCGGCCGGGGCTGCCTCTTCGCCCCCGGCAACGGTGGCCGGGACGGCCTCACCTGCAACCGTGACCGGGACGGCCTCACCTGCAACGGTGGCCGGGGCGACCCCGTCGGTCAGGGCGGCCTCGTCGGCCCCGGCCAGGGCCGCCAGGTGGTGGACCAGGGCGATCAGCACCCGCTTGCCGGACTCGCGGTCGCGCGCGTCGCAGTCCACCAGCGGCACCTCGGCCGGCAGGTCCAGCGCCTCGCGGACCTGCTCCAGGGTGTGGCTCGGCTCACCGAAGTTGTTGCGGGCCACGATGAACGGCGTGCCGTGGTGCTCCAGCCGGTCGATCGCGTACCAGGAGTCCTCCAGCCGCCGGGTGTCCACCAGGACGACCGCGCCCAGGGCGCCGCTGAACAGCCGGTCCCAGAGGAACCAGAAACGCTCCTGTCCGGGCGCGCCGAACAGGTACAGCACCTGGCGCTCGGAGAGGGTGATCCGGCCGAAGTCGAAGGCGACCGTGGTGGAGCGCTTGCCCCAGGCGCCGGCCGGGTCGATGCCCTCGCCCGCCTTGGTCATCACCTCTTCGGTGTTCAGCGGGCGGATCTCGCTGACCGAGCCGACCAGCGTGGTCTTGCCGACGCCGAAGCCGCCGACCACGACGATCTTCAGCGCGTTGTCGGCAGTCGACCGCAGCGGGGTGCGCGCGTCGGCGGGCCGGGCGTCAGAGCTGTTGGAGGCCATGCAGCACCTGCTTCAGCGTGTCGAGGTCGGGCAGCCGGGCCTTGTTCGGCGCGAACCGGGGGTGACGGGCGGTGACCGCCCCGGACTCCAGCAGGTCGCCGAGCAGGATCTTCGCCACCGAGACGGGCAGCGCCAGCTCCGCCGCCACCTCCACGACCGCGGTCGGGGCCTCGCACATCCGCAGGATCCGGACGTGCTCCGACTGCATCCCGGGCGCCGGTTCCCGCTCGGCGACGATCAGGGTGACCAGGTCGAAGGCGTTCTCCGGAGCCCGGCTGCGGCCCCAGGTGATGGTGTAGAGGCGGTCCGGATCGTCATCGCAGCCCGGCAGCACCGGCCCGGCGTTCATATCGTCGCGCTCTCTTGCGCGGCGGCCTCGCCTTCCCCGCCCCGGGCGGGCGCGCTGAGGTGGACCCCGATCTGCTCGATCAGGCCGTGCATGTTGTGGCCGACCACGCCGACGTCCGCGTCGTCGTCCGTGACCACCGCCAGGTGCGCGCCCTCGCCGGCCGCCACGATGCACAGGATGCCGCCGTGGAACTCGGTCATCGACTGACGCACGCCGCCGCTGCCGTCGCCGAACTCGATCGAGGCCCCGTGCGCCAGGCTCTGGAGTCCGGAGGCGATGGCGGCCAGCTGATCGGCCTGGTCGGTGCTCAGTCCGGCGGTGTGGCAGAGCTTGAGGCCGTCGGCGGAGAGAACCAGGGCGTGCCGGGTGCCGGGGGTCGCCGCCAGCAGGTTCTCCAGCAGCCAGTCGAGGTCACGGTCGGTGGCACTGCTCATCAGGTGTCCTTCTCGGTGACGGGGGAAGCGTCGGTCATGGTGTCGGGGTCCGTGGTCGGCGCCCCGGCGGGGGGCTGCTCGGCCGCCACGGGACGGGCGGCGGCCCGGCGGAACGCGCCGAACCGGGCGGCCGCGCTCA
>NZ_JAHSQD010000361.1 GCF_020103755.1 Streptomyces sp. LS1784 | reverse complement strand
GGCCCCGGCCCCCACGCCGACCGCGCCCGCGCCCCCCGTCCCGGTCCCGACGCCCGCCGCCACCCCGACCCCGCGGGTCCTGCAGTACGGGATGAGCGGCCCCGACGTCAGCGACCTCCAGCAGAAGCTCGCCGTCGCCATCGAATGCTTCGCGTCCATACCGGTGACCGGGGTGTACGACGACATCACGGTGAACACCGTCGCCTACGTCCAGCGGATGTGGGACGTCAAGGGCGACAAGCGGGGCGTCTTCGGGCCCAACACCCGTGCCGCCCTGGCGACGCACGCCACCTGCTGACGGCGTGGCGTCGGCCGGCGGTCGGCCCCAAGATCAGCCGGTGATCGCGCCGAAGAGGCTGATGCCCGCCAGCACCACCATGATCGCCGCCGCCACCCGGATGATCAGCTTCATCGGCACGTACTTGAGCAGCTTCTGCCCGCCCACGATGGCGATCCCGCCGACCGCGCACAACGCCAGCCAGGAGCCGAGGCCGACGGCCAGCGGGTCGGCGTACTTGGCGGCCAGGTTGGCGGTCATGATCTGGGTCAGGTCGCCGAACTCGGCGATCGCGACCACCACGAAGCTGGCCCCGGCCACCTTCCAGAAGCTGTTCGAGGACGGCTCCTTGGCCGCGTGCTCGTCCTCGTCCTCGCCTCCGTGGAACAGCAGCATCCCCGCGCCGACCAGGAACAGCACGCCGGTGACGCCCTCCACCCAGCGGTGCGGCAGCAGCGAGAGCAGGTGCCCGGCGGCGAGCGCGAGGCCCACCTGGAGGGCGAAGGCGGCGGCGATGCCCGCGAAGACGAAGCTCGCGCGGTACTTGGTGCCGAGCACCAGGCTGGCGAGCGCGGTCTTGTCCGGCAGTTCGGCCAGGAAGATGATGCCGAAGGTCAACACGGCAACGGTCAGACTCATCAAGGGTTCCTCGGTCGGGCTGTCTGGCCACCGCGACTCCGTCAGGGGACGCTCCGGCCCGACAGCACTGGTCATGGTCACAGCACTGCGGCCGAAGGTCTCGCCGGCGACGCTCATCGAGCGGTGCCCCGGGCGCCGGGCCCCTGGGGGCCAGTATGTCGACGGTCCGGTGGAGGGCTACTCCCCTTCAACGGGCTCAAGCGTACCGGACGTCGTCGACCGGCCCGTCCGACGAGGTCGCCGGCCCCACCCGGACCTGCACCGCCCCGGCCCGGGAGACGGACCCGCCTACCGGACGCCCCCGTCCGGCTCGGCCGCGACCAGCCCGCGCCCGACCAGTTCCAGCACCACCACGATCGCCACTGACTCCACCGCCAGCAACCCGATCAGGACGAACAGCTGCACCGCCCCCGCCTGGACCGGCGAGGCCCCGCCCAGCAGCATCCCGACGAACGCCCCGGGCAGGGTGACCAGGCCGACCGTCCGGGTCTGGTCCAGCGCCGGCACGAGCGAGGTCGCCGCCGCCGTCCGGCAGATCTCCAGCCGCGCCTCGCGCTCCTCGAAGCCGAGCGCCAGCGCGGCCTCCACCTCGCCGCGCCGCAGCCGCAACTCGTCCAGGGCCCGCCGCCCCGCCAGCGAGGTCGCGCTGAGCGCACCGCCGATCAGGATGCCCGCGACCGGGATGACGGACAGGCCCTCGGCCGGCAGCAGTCCGACGCCCAGCAGCAGGGCGAGCACCGGCAGCACGCCCGCGCCGATCGGGGCGGCCGCCCAGAGCCAGCCCGGGCCCGGGGTCATCCGCCGCCCGGCGGTGCGCACCGCGACCGAGAACATCAGCAGCACGAACAGCGCCGACCACCAGAGCGAACCGACCACCCAGGTGATCACCGCGGCGACGGCCGCCAGCTGCACCACCGCACGCAAGCCGGCCCGCAGCACCGCGTGCCCGTGGCCGAGCAGGCCCCGCCCGGCCACCGCGACGGCGGCCAGCAGCAGCACCGCGGTGACCACCCCGAGCACCGGGGTGACCGGCAGCAGCTGACCACCGGAGGCCGCCAGGCCCGCTGGGACGGCCAGGTCCACGGGGATCGCCGGGAACGCCGGGAACGCTGAGACGGCCGAGTCCGTCGGGACCATCAGATCCGGCCCATCAGATCCAGCTGGTGAACCACATCCGGTCCTGCCAGGACGACATCGGGATCACCTCCGCCGTGTACAGCGGGTAGAAGAAGGCGAAGCAGCCGACGATCGCGAGCACGATCGCCCCGGCCCCGATCGCCCCGATCCGGCGGCGCTCGGGGCTGCACCCGGCCGGGCCGAGCATCGCCCCGAGCATCTGGGCGACGGCCAGGCACAGGAACGGCACCAGCACGACCATGTAGAAGGAGAAGATCGTCCGCTCCTGGTACCGGAACCAGGGCAGGTAGATCCCGGCCACCGCGCACAGCACCGCGCCCGAGCGCCAGTCCCGCCGGAAGAACCAGCGCCACAGCAGGTAGACCAGCGCGAAGCAGGCCGTCCACCACAGGAACGGCGTGCCGAGGCCGAGGATCTGCGCCGCACAGCCGCCCGAGGAGGTGCAGCCGCGCTGCCCGTACGGGACCTGCTCCCAGTACATCGAGACCGGGCGGCCGTCGACCAGCCAGGCGAAGGGGTTGGACTGGTAGGTGTGCGGGGTGCTCAGACCGGTGTTGAAGTCGTACATCTGCGAGTGGTAGTGCCACAGGCTGCGCAGCGGCGCGGGCACCCAGCTCATCGAGACCTGCGGGAGCGGGATCCCGAGGACGCTGTCCGGGGAGAGCCCGGCGCGCCCGTCTGCCCAGTGCCGGTCGTAACCGCCCCCGCTGTTTCCGCCGGCGGCCAGCCAGCCGCTCCAGGCGCCGACGTACACCACCACGGCGGAGCCGACCATGGCGAGGAAGGCGGGAACGGCGTCCCGGCGCAGCATGGAACGCCAGGGGTGGCGGGCGCCGGCGCCGCGGCGGCCGGCCTGGTCCCACAGGACGGTCAGGATGCCGAAGGCGGCGAGGATCGGGGCGCCGTTCCACTTGACCGCGCAGGCGGCGCCGACGAACACCCCGGCGGCGATCCGCCAGGGGCGCCACCCGAGCCGAACCGCGTCGGCGTCCTCGACGGCGCCGGCCCCGTCGGCGAGCCGGGCGCGGGTGTGGTCGCGGTCGATCAGCAGGCTGCCGAAGGACGCGAGCACGAAGAACATCTGGATGCCGTCGAGCAGGCCGACCCGGCTCATCACCAGCTGGAGTCCGTCCACCGACATCAGCAGCGCGGCGGTGCAGCCGATCAGGGTGGAGCCGAAGAGGCGGCGGCCGATCCGGGCCAGCATCAGCACGGTGACGGTGCCGAGCAGGGCGGTCATGAACCGCCAGCCGAAGGGGTTCAGCCCGAACAGCTGCTCGCCGATCGCCATCACCCATTTGCCGAGTGGCGGGTGCGCGATGAACTCGGGCGCGGAGCTCAGCGGGATCGACTGCGGGACGGACAGGATGTCGGCGTTGGCGTGGTCGGGCCAGGTGCCCTCGTAGCCCTGCTGGAGCAGCGACCAGGCGTCCTTGGGGTAGTACGTCTCGTCGAAGACGAACGCGTTGGGGTAGCCGAGGTTCCAGAACCGCAGCAGGCCGGCGAAGAGCGCGACGGCGATCGGACCGAGCCACCCGGAGCGGTCGGCCGCCCAGCGGACCAGGCCCCCGCGCGGGGCCGGTGCCGGGGCGGCGGGGGCCGGAGCCACCGGTGGGTGCGTGAGCGCCGCTTGCGTCATAGCCTCGCCGATTCGCCTGTCTGCTCTGCCCGGGTCCTGGCTCCGCCCGGGTCCTGCCACTCCGGCCGGGCCGGGCGGTCAACAGCCACCGACACTATGTGGCGGTGCGCGCGAAGCCAAGCGCGACGGGCGCCGACCAGGTGACCTGGTCGGCGCCCGTTTCGAACGCCCTTGCGGGCCTTTCCGCTACGCGGCGGTCTGGAGCTCCCGGACCGGGACGGCACGGACCACGACCGGGGCCGCGTTGTCCTGCTCCGGCGTGAGGTGCGGGCGCAGCCGCAGCGCCAGGGCGACGATCAGCAGCGTGGAGCCCGCCATGGCCGCCAGGTAGAGCGGCCAGGTGCCGGAGCCGACCAGCAGCACGCCGACGGCCGGGCCGACCGCGATCGCGATCTGCTTCACCAGGGCGTACCCGGCGTTGTAGGTGCCGAGCAGCCGGGCCGGGGCGAGGTCCGCGACGATCGGGCCCATGGTGGGCGCGAGCAGAGACTCGCCGACGCCGAAGAGGGCGTAGATCGAGACGATGGCGACCGTGGCGGCCATGGTCTCGGTCCGGATCAGACCGGCCACCAGGGCCATCGCCCAGGCGCCGAGCCAGACCACGCCGGCCGCGGCCATCGCGGTGGTGCGGCGGCGGCGCGCGGTGATCCGCACGACGAACATCTGCAGCACCACGATGGTCAGCGCGTTGGCGCCGATCGCGAAGCCCAGGGTGGAGGGCGCGGTGCCGACGGTGTCGGTGGCGAAGGCCGCGACGCCGGACTCGAACTGGCCGTAGCAGGTGAAGAAGATCAGCCCGGCGAGCAGGCAGAGCCGCAGCATCGCCTTGTCGGCGACCAGCGCGCGCAGCCCGGTCGGGCCGTCGGTCCGCTCCTGGACGACGGTCAGCTGGACCTTGGGCATCCGGGCGGTGCCGGTGACCAGGGCGAGGCCGAGGAAGGTCACCGCCTCGATGGTGAACAGCCGGGTGAGGCTGGCCGGGTCCGCCACGTTCACGATCTGCCCGCCGACCAGCGCACCGATGCCCATGCCCAGGTTGACCAGGGTGAACTGGAGCGCGAAGGCGTGCGAGCGGGTGGCCGCCGTGGAGCAGCGGACGATCATCGTGGCGAGCGCCGGCTGGCAGGTGGTGACACCCGCGCCGAACAGGAAGGAGGAGACCAGCAGGGCCGGGGTGCCGGTGGCGTGGCCGAAGGCGAACGCGCCGGTGGCGGCGAGTGCCGTACCGGCCAGCAGCACCGGGCGGGGACCGTACCTGTCGATGCCGCGGCCGATGAACGGGAGGACGACGAGGGCCGCCAGCGCGAAGACGGTGAACACCATCCCGGCCGCCAGCGAGCCCAGCCCGCGCACCTGGTCCACGTACACGAACATGTACGGCATCGTGAACCCGCTGCCGAACGCACTGAGCGCGTTGCCGATCTGGACGCGGCGCAGCGGGCCGCCCGCTCCACGCCGCTGCTGCCTCTGCTGCTTCACCGTGCCGGTCACCGTGCACACCCCTTCCTGGTTTCAACTGGATACTCTTAAGTCCAGAAGATTTCAGAGCTAAAGTTTGACGAGGTAAAGTCTTAGCACCAGAAGAGTGTGGAGTCAAAGGCTTAAGGAGTGCATGCTCGTGCGACACTGGTCCGCATGACTACGGACAAGCCGCGGCCGGCTGCCGGCAAGCCCGCCCCGGCCACCCCCCTGGAGTTCGGCATCGCCGAGCAGGTGGCCCTCTACCAGCGGGAGTTCCCCACCGTCGACCCCCAGGTGGAGACGATCGTGCAGACCCTCAACCGGGTCTCCCGGCGGATGGGCGTGGCGTATGACCGGCAGCTGACTGTGCTCGGAATCACCTCCGCTGAGTGGGAGGTGCTCAAGGCCCTGGTGGTCTCCGGCAGCCCGTACCAGCTGGGGCCGGGTGAGCTGGCCAAGCGGCTCGGGCTCACCCCGGCGGCGATGACGCACCGGATCGACCGGATGGTGGCCGACGGCCTGGTCACCCGGGAACGGGACGAGACCAACCGGGTGCGGGTGATCATCGAGCTGACCGAGACCGGCCGCGACAAGTGGCTGGAGTCGATGCGGATGGCGGCGGTGTTCGAGGAGGAACTGCTCCAGGACATCGCCGGCGAGGAGCGCGCCGCGCTCTCCGCGATGCTGGGCCGGATGCTGCGGCGGATCGAGGAGAGCCGGCCGGACGCGCCCGGGCGCACCGCCGACCCGGCCTGACCCCGCAGGCCCCGGGGGCCCGGGAAGGCAGACGAGTCCGGCCCGCCGGGAGGAGGCTCCTCCCGGCGGGCCGGACTCGTCACTTCAGGTGCCGCGCGGGTCCGTCAGGCCCTCGGCGGTCCGGCCGGCCGTCAGCAGGGACCGTTGTCGGTCCAGACGCCCCACTGGCCGCTCAGGCTCGGGTCGTCGCCCTTGGTCCACCACTTGTTGGTGTAGTAGTGGCCCTTCCACGAGACCTTGGTGCCGCCGGCCGCGTAGGTGGTGTTCGCGTCCCAGCTCGGGGCGTTCGGGCAGGTGGCCGGGGTACCGGTCGGCGTGCCCGTGGGGGTGCCGGTCGGGGTCCCGGTCGGCGTACCGGTGGGGGTGCCGGTCGGGGTCGGGGTCGGCGTGCCGGTCGGCGGGGCCGGGCAGGAGGCCGCGGAGCCGTTGGTGGCGCTCACCATCTTGTCGAACAGGGCGGTCTTGGTGCCCAGGTCGTACAGCGAGAACGCGAAGGAGCCGCCGAGGCCGTTGCAGTGCGCGTAGTCGAGCTTGGCCTGGATCGACTTGGCGTCCTCACCGCTCCAGAAGGTGTTGCCGTCGTAGAAGTACGTGGCCTGGGCCGCGTCGTCCCAGAAGGTCTTGGACGGGTTGTCGACGAAGCCCGCGAGCTCCTTGTACATCTGGATGCCGGGGACGTTGCCGGACATCGCCGCGCCGGCCGCCGGCTGGGTGGCGGGCTGGAACAGGCCGTGCTTGCCGTTGTCCTTCACGCCGGTCCAGCCGCGGTAGTAGAACGGCACACCCATGTTGATCTTGTTGGCGGGGAAGCCGCCGGGGATGCCGTACTCCTTGTCGCCGACCGTCCACGCCTTGATGGCGTTGTCGATCGAGTACTTGCCGTTGCCCGGCTTGGCCGGGGTCGACGGGTCGTCCGGGGTCGAGTAGAGCGCGGCCTGGTGGTTGGTCGGCCCCTGCGCGTCCCAGCCGCCGTGCATGTCGTAGGTCATGACGTCGAGGAAGGTCAGGTACTGACCGATCTTGTCGGTCTCGACGTTCATGATCTTGTCCTGGCCGGCGCCGACCGCCGCCGCCAGGGCGTAGGTCTTGCCGTCGGTCTTGCCCTGCGCGTCCAGCTGGGTGCGGAACTCCTTCAGCAGCGCGGTGAAGTTCTGCTTGTCGGCCGGGCTGGAGATGTTGCCGGTGTGGCCGCCGCCGCCCGGGTACTCCCAGTCGATGTCGATGCCGTCGAAGACGCCGGCCCCCGAGCCCGGGCCGCCGAAGCCCGCGTCGGCGGGCAGGTTGCCCTTGATGAACATGTCGATGCAGGACGACACCAGGTGCTTGCGCGAGGCGTCCGTGGCGGAGGCCGGCGAGAAGTACTTGGAGTAGGTCCAACCACCCAGCGAGAGCAGGACCTTGAGGTTCGGGTTCTTCGCCTTCAGCTTCTTCAGCTGGTTGAAGTTGCCCGCGATCGGCTGGTTCCAGACGTCGCCGACGCCGTCGACCGAGATGTCCGCGCCGAAGCTCTTCTGGTAGTCGGCGAACGCGTCCGCCGCGCCGTCACCCGCGTTGGGGTTGTTGTCGTTCGTGTCCGCGGCCTTGGTGGCCTCGAAACAACCCAGGTCGGTCGGGTGGATGTTGGCGAAGTCGTAGATCAGGTAGTCCAGCTTCCCCGCGACGCCGGTGTCCTGGATCGTCTTGGGGTAGTACGCGTTCGCGTAGACCGACCACTGGTCGTAGTAGGCGACCTTGATGCCGCCGCTGGTGGCGGGCGCACCGGTGGAGTTGGTGGTCGCGGCGTTGGCCGCGGGGCCGCCGGACAGCGCGAGGCCGGCGCCGAGCAGCAGGGAGGCGGTGGTGCCGGCCGCGACGGCGGCCATGCTCTTGGGGCGGCGTCGACGGCCGCCCTGCGGAGCCGGGGTCCCGGCCCTTTCAATGCGTGAGCGCAGCATGGGTGCGTGACTCCTGGTTGTGGGGGTTCCCGTCGTCCCGGGGGCGCGCGTCCGGGGTGGGGCCGGACGACCGGGACATGACAGGCATGGGTGGGGAATCGAGCGGGATCAGACCATGACGGACTGCCGGGATGTGCCGAACCGGCGCCCGCGGCACAAGGCCGCTGACGCCGGTTCAGGGGCTCCCTGCACCTGGGCAATAAAAATGGACTAGACCAACTCACCCGTCAAGAGGTGCTGTCGGGCCTTGAGACCCGCTTAAGGTTCCGTCCCCGCGCCGAGCCGGGCCGCCTGGGGGCCCCGGCACCGCCTCACGGACGGGGGTTCGAGGACGGGCCCCGGGCCCGGGTCAGAAGCGGACGGCGTTGGCCACCTCGGCCTTGACCGTGCCGGAGAGGTCCCGGTTGGCGTGCGCGGTGGCCTGGGCGCTCTGCCCGGGGGCCACGTCCTGGACGGTCACCGCCGTCGCGTCCACTACCTTGCCGGACTCGTCGGTGAAGTTCAGCTGGATCACGTACCGGTACGACTGCTGCCCGTGGTTGGTGACGGTCAGCGACACCTGCGGCTTGCCGTCCGAACCGGTGGCCACCGCGCCGGTGGTGATGTCCGCCTTGGCGTCCAGCCCGCCCTTGATCCCGGCGACGGCCGAGGAGGCCGCCGACACCGCCGCCGAGGCCTGCGCCTGTGCCGAGGCGATCGCCGCACCCGCCCCGCCGGCCACCGAGGCCAGCGCCGAGGCGGCCGAGGCC
>NZ_JAHSQD010000360.1 GCF_020103755.1 Streptomyces sp. LS1784 | reverse complement strand
GGCCCTCGCCGGCCGCGCGTTCCAAGGCCCGCTCGGCGGCGGCGGCACTGCCGGCCGCCCCCACCTCCACGTCCGGCTCGGCGGCCAGCGCCGCCGCCAGCGCCTCGGCGAAGATCCGGTGGTCGTCGACCACCAGGACGCGAATCCGCCCCATCGTCCCTCCCCCTGCTCACACCGCCCGAGCCCGGGGGCGGGGACTGGTCCGGCATCCGCGTTCCGGACCCGCCGTTCCGCCCGCCCACCGGCGGCCGGTGAGGCCGAAAGGGCGCCGGCCCCCACCGGTACCGCACTCAGCCTACGGGGCGGGAAACGCGCTCGTGGCGATTCGGTGAAGTTTCGTCAGAAGATGCGTGAGTGACGGGACTTGAACCGTCGGACCGCCTGCCGCAGGCGTCGCTCCCGGAGGTTCCGGGAGCGACACCGCGGGCGGTCGGGCCTACCGGTTCCCCAACCGGCCCTTCCTCAGCGGCCGTTGCTCACTGGCCGTTCTTCGCCAGGGTGAACGTCCAGGCGTCGGCAACGATCTCGTCCAGGTTCGGACGGCGCGGGGTCCAGCCCAGCGTCTCGTGGGCACGGGCGGCCGAGGCCACCAGCACCGCCGGGTCGCCGGCCCGGCGGCCGGCGACCTGCACCGGGATCTCCCGGCCGGTGACGCGCTTGACCGACTCGATCACCTCGCGCACCGAGAAGCCGCTGCCGTTGCCCAGGTTGCAGATCAGGTGCTCGCCCGGCTTGGCCGCGTCCAGCGCCAGCAGGTGCGCCTCGGCCAGGTCGGCGACGTGGATGTAGTCGCGGATGCAGGTGCCGTCCGGGGTCGGGTAGTCGTCGCCGTACACCGCGATGTGCGGACGCTGCCCCAGCGCGGCCTGGAAGACCAGCGGGATCAGGTGCGACTCGGGGTCGTGCCGCTCACCGTACGCACCGTACGCACCGGCCACGTTGAAGTAGCGCAGCGAGACGGCGGCCAGGCCGTGCGCGACGGCCTCACTGGTGATCAGGTGGTCCACCGCGAGCTTGGTGGCGCCGTAGGTGTTGGTCGGCGCGGTACGGGCGGTCTCGGCGATCGGCACGGCCTCCGGCTCGCCGTACGTGGCGGCGGTGGAGGAGAAGACCAGCTTGCGCACGCCCGCCGCGCGCATCGCGCTGATCAGCTCCAGCGAGCCGGCCACGTTGTTGCGCCAGTACTTCTCCGGGTCCGCGACCGACTCGCCGACCTGCGAGGAGGCGGCGAAGTGCAGCACGCCGTCGAAGGAACCGTCCAGCACCTTGTCGGCCTGCTGGATCCGGCCCTCGACGAACTCGGCACCGGCCGGGACACCCTCGCGGAAACCGGTGGAGAGATCGTCCAGGACGGTCACCTGGTGCCCCGCCTCCAGCAGGTGGGCGGCCACCACACTGCCGACGTAGCCGGCGCCACCCGTGACCAGGTACTTACTCATGTTGCGACCTCCAGCGAACGACGGTCCGCCCGGTCGGGCGGAAGCCATCGACGGAATGCGTACGACTGGTCATTCTCCCAATCCCACCGGGGTGCTCCGGACCACGGCTTCCGGCCTTCTCGCCAGGTCCCCAGCCGTCGGACACCCGGCGCCATCCCGGGGCCCTGTCCGCCGGCCCTGTCCATCGGTCCTGTCCACCAGGCCTGTCCGTCGGCTCCTTCCGTCGACCCCTCAGCCCCCGGCCATCCGCTCCAGCAGACCGGTGCGCGCCGCCACCGCCGCCGCCTCCAGGCGGGTCCGCGCACCGAGCTTCATCAGCACCCGCTGGACATGCGTCCGGGCGGTGCTGGCGGCGATCCGCATCCCGGCGGCGATCGCCGCGGTGTCCTCGCCGTCCGCGATCCGGGCCAGCACCTGCACCTCACGGCGGGTCAGCAGCCGCAGCAACCGCACGGCCTCGTCGTCCGGCTCGGCCGCGGGGCGCAGCAGTTGGTCGAAGGCCCCCCGCAGGATGTCCACCGCGACCGCGGCTTCGCCCGCGCGCGCCCGCCCGATGGCCCGCTCGACCACCTCGATCCGCTCGTCGCTGGGCACGTACCCGGCCGCGCCGGCCGCGAACGCCCCCGCCACTCCACGCAGTTCGCCCACCGGGCCGAGCACGATCACGGCCACCTCGGGGCGCTCGCGACGAATCCGGCGCAGCCCGTCGAAGGCACCCGCCTCCCCCGGCGCCGCCACCCCCAGCAGGCACACCTCGGGCCGCCGTCCGACCACCAGGTCGGCGGCGACGCCGGCCGGGGAACCGACCGCGAGCACCCGGTGGCCGCGCAGCTGAAGTGCGGTGGCCAGCGCCTCCGCCAGCAGCCGGTGGTCGTCCACCACCACGAGTCGAACACCCATGACGCCCTCCCGGTCGGGGTCCGGCTCGCGCCCGCACCCCTCGGGCGGGCGGCCGATGACGCACCATCACAGCGCATTCCGTACCCGACCCGCTAGGCCGTGGCGTGTCGGCGGTACGGAACCGGCCGGGGAACGCGAAAGACCCCCGCCGTGAGGCGGGGGTCTTTCGATGGAGCCCCCATGCGGAATCGAACCGCAGACCTTCTCCTTACCATGGAGACGCTCTACCGACTGAGCTATAGGGGCTTGCCGGGCTTTTCACCGGGCCGGTCGAACAAGGAAGACATTACACGGCCCCGGGCCCGGAAGGGAAATCGACCCCCGTCCGCCCGCTCCCGCACTCTCAGCCCTCGGCGTGCGCCGCGTCGAACTCCTCGCGGGCCGCCACCATCCGGCCTGCGTGGCGCTCCGTCCACCGGCCGACCGGCGCGAGCAGCTCGGCCAGCTCGCGGCCGAGCGGCAGCAGGTCGTAGACCACCCGCGGCGGCGTCTCCGGAAAGACCGTACGGAGCACCAGGCCGCTGCGCTCCAGGTTGCGCAGTGACTGGGTGAGCATCTTGCGGCTGACCCCGCCGACCCCGCGCTGGAGTTCGGAGAAGCGCTGCGGCCCGCACCCGAGGAGGCTCATCAGGATCAGCATCGACCACTTGTCGGCCAGCTCGGCGAACACGTCGCGACTGGGGCAGAGCCGGGCGAACACGTCGTACTCCTGCCCGTCCGGCACTTCCCGCTCCGCGGGCTGTCCGGCCCGCACCCGGGCCGCTTCCTCCGTCGTCATGGATCCAGGGTAGCCCCCAAGGTCTCCAATCCAGCCTTGGTAACCGACAGAGACCTGGTCTATATTGGAGACCGATCGAGGTCGGGGCCGCGGACCACCGCTGTGCGCCGGCCCCGTCCAGACCCTGCCCGCCCGCCGGCCCACGCCCGTCCCCCTGGAGTCCCGCATGACCGCCATCCGTCCGACCGTCGCCCTCGCCTACCACTCCGGCTACGGCCACACCGCCGTGATAGCCGAGGCCGTCGCCCGTGGCGCCGCCGCCGCAGGTGCCGAGGTCCTCCCGATCGCCGTCGACACCATCACCGAGGAGCAGTGGGCCCAGCTGGACGCCGCCGACGCGATCGTCTTCGGCTCCCCCACCTACATGGGCACCGCCTCCGGCGCCTTCCACGTCTTCGCCGAGGCCACCAGCAAGCGCTGGTTCACCGACGCCTGGAAGGACAAGATCGCGGCCGGCTTCACCAACTCCGCGTCCAAGAGCGGCGACAAGGCGAGCACCCTCGCCTTCTTCCAGACCCTCGCCGCCCAGCACGGCATGAGCTGGGTCAACCTCGGCCTCAAGCCCGGCTGGAACGCCACCACCGCCTCCGAGAACGACCTCAACCGGCTCGGCTTCTTCAACGGTGCCGCCGCCTCGTCCCCGTCCGACGCCGGCCCGGAGGCCGTCCACAAGGCCGACATCGCCACCGCCGAGTACCTGGGCGAGCGCGTCGCCCGGCACACCGCCGTCGTGCTCGCCGGCCGCGCCGCACTGGCCGGCTGAACCCCCGCACACCTACGCCGCCGGGTCCGCCCCCAGCCGGGGCGCCCGGCGGCGTCCGCCGTCCACCGACCCGAGCTCCGCACCGGTGTTCTCCGGCAGCATCCGCAGGCACGCCAGGGCCAGCACGCCCAGCACCGCCAGGTACCAGCCCACCGGCTGCGCCGTCCCGTACGCCGCGGTCAGCCGGGTGGCCACCAACGGCGTCGTCGCCCCGCCGACCACCCCGCCCAGGTTGTACGTCAGCGCCGCGCCCGTGTAGCGCACCCGGGTCGGGAACAGCTCCGGCAGGAACGCCGCCAGCGGCCCGAACAGGCAGCCCAGCACCACCATCGCCCCCGCCAGCGCACCGAACATGAGCGGCCGGCTCACCGTCTCCAGCAGCGGGAACAACACCAGCGACCAGACCGCGGCCAGGCCCGTCGCCCACCCCAGGGTCCGCCGCCGCCCCCACCGGTCACTGTGCGAGGCGCTCAGCCACACCGTCACGGCCATGCCCACCGCGCCGGCCAGCAGCATCGACAGCACCAGCGTGCTCGCCACCCCGAGCCCGGTGGTCGCGTACGCCAGCGCGTACGTCGTGGTCAGGTAGAACAGCGCGTACCCCACGGTGATCGCCCCGCTGCCGGCCAACACCGGGCGCCAGTGCTCGCGCAGCACCTCCAGCACCGGCAGCCGCTCCCGGCGCTCCTCCGTCCGGAACAGCGGCGACTCCTCGACCCGCAACCGGACGAACAGCCCCACCACGACCATGACGAACGAGGCCAGGAACGGCACCCGCCAGCCCCACGCACGGAACGCCCCTTCGTCCAGGCCGAGTTGAAGCGCCAGGAACACCCCGTTCGCCAGCACGAACCCGATCGTCGGCCCCAGTTGCAGAAACCCCCCGTACCGGCCCCGCCGCCCGGGCGGCGCGTTCTCCGCGATCAGCAGCGCCGCCCCGCCCCACTCGCCGCCCAACCCGACGCCCTGACACACCCGCAGCACCACCAGCGCCGCCGGCGCCCACCACCCCCACACCCCGAACCCCGGCAACAGCCCCACCGCCGCCGTCGCCAGCCCCATCAGCAGCAACGACACCACCAGCGTCGCCTTCCGCCCCACCCGGTCCCCGAAGTGCCCGAACACCACCGCCCCCACCGGCCGGGCCAGGAACGCCACCGCGTACACCGAGAACGCCGCCAACAGCGCCCCCACCGTGCCCAGCCCGGGAAAGAACACCGGCCCGAACACCAACGCGGCCGCCGTCCCGTAAATGAAGAAGTCGTAGAACTCGATCGCCGTCCCGATCAGCGCCGCAGCCGCCGCCCGCCGCACCTGCCCGACCTGCCAAGCACCCTCCGCATCCATACCACCAACCCTCGCCACCCCGCCCCACCCCCACCATCCGCCACCCGAGTGACCGAGGCGCACAAACGCCGCCCCACGCCCCCGACATGCGCGAGGGCGCCAGGCCCCCCTGACGCCCCCACACATGTCATCGGCTCGCGGACGCGACTACCTCGCGTACGGGTTCTCCTCCGGCGGCACCGGCGGCTGGTACGACGGCGGAGGCGGAGGAAGCGGCGGGACGTGAACCGCCGGCTGTACGACCGGCTTCCGCCGACGCCACACCACGGCGAACACCGCACCGGCCAGCAGCACCAGCCCGGCCACCACACCTGCCACGATCGGCAGCGTTATGCTCGAACCCGACGCCCCGTCCGCCTTCGGCTGGGCCGACGGCGGAGCAACCGCCACATCGGTCGGGCTCTCGGCGGGAGTCGGTGCCGCCGACACGGAAGCAGGCGCACTCGCTGCAGGGGACAGGGCCGCCGACGGCGTAGCCACGTCGGCCGGAAGCGGCGACACGTTCGCCGGACCGGGGTCGCCCGGGTCCGTCAGTGCAATACGCGGCCGCACCGCGCCGTAGCCGATGAGGTCATTGCGACCGGACCCGTCATTCGCCTTCCCCGCGGTATTGATGAGCACCCGCAGGATCTGATTCCCCGTCCAGTCCGGGTGCAACGACCACACCAATGCCGCCGAGGCCGACACCATGGCGGTCGAGTCAGACGTCCCGTGACTCTTGCAGTAGCCCGTGGACGAGGTGCAGGCCGCGATCATGTCCATGCCAGGCGCGACAAATACCACTTGCGGGCCACGTTCGGACTCCGCCGTAACAGTGGCATTTCGATCCGAAGCTCCGACGCCAACCACCCCGGGGAGCGCGCCAGGGTACTCGACCGGATTCCCCTTCTCGGCTTCGTTTCCGACGGCGGCAAATATCAAAACCCCCTTCCCCCTGGCCGCCGCGATGACCCCGTTAAATTTCGCCACATCCGCCGGGAAAGCCGTTACCGCACCGATCCCTTGTGAAATGTTGATAACCTTTGCATCTTGGTCAACAGCGTAATTGACGGCCTGACCGATCTGATCCAGGAAGTCGGTTGAAACGAGCGACTCGACTTTTCCAGTGTTGATCTTCAACGGGAGGATCTTGACGCCAGGAGCCAGACCCAGTGCCCCCGTCCCCGCGTTCCCCTTGCCGGTCCCAGCGATGAGGCTGGACATACCCGTACCATGGCCGTCCGCGAAGGTCCCCACACCACCGGGGCTCCCACTGAAGTCCTTGCCCGGCAGGAACTGCCCCTCCAGGTCGGGGTGATCCAGTTTGAACCCGCTGTCGATGACCGCGACAGTGACGCCCTGTCCCTTGGTGACCTTCCACATCTCCGAGGCGTGCATCGCCTCCAGATGCCACTGCTGCTGCCGAATCGTGTCTTCGGCTACAGCCGGCGTCGTCGCAGTCCCCACCACACACAGGCTCACAGCCCCAATGGCCGCGAACCGACGAGCCCACATCCTGCGATCCCCCAACAACTTGAACTACCTCGCGTACGGGTTGTCTCCCGGCGGCACCGGCGGCTGATACGACGGCGGAGGCGGCGGCACCGCCCCCATCGACTGCTGCGACGGCACCGGCGGCACCTGGGCCGCCTCAGGCTGCTCGGCCGACTTCCGCCGATGCCGCACCACGGCGAACACCACACCGGCCATCAACACCAGCCCGGCCGCCACACCCGCCACGATCGGCAACGTGCTGCTCGAACCCGACGGCTTCTCCGCCACCGGCTGCGCCGACGGCGCGCCCGCTGCCACATCGGTCGGGCTCCCAACCGGGCTCGGCGCCGAAGACGCGGGAGCTGACGCGCTCGCCGAAGGCGACGGAGCCGCCGACGGCGTAGCCGCGTCAGCTGGAAGCGGCGACACGTTCGCCGGACCAGGATCCCCAGGATCCGTCAACGCGATACGCGGACGCACAGCGCCATAACCGATGAGATCGTTGCGAACAGACCCGTCCTGCGGCTTTCCCGCCGTATTGATGAGGACCCGCAAAACCTGATTCGCGGTCCAGTCCTGATGCACCGACCAAACCAACGCAGCCGAGGCCGATACCAGGGCGGCAGCATCCGATGTCCCGTGACTCTGACAATATCCGGTATCCGCAGTGCAGGCCGCAACGATATCCATGCCGGGAGCAGCAAGGACCACCTGCGGACCCTTCTCGGATTCCGCGGTCACTGTAGCTCCGTGATCGACAGCTCCGACACCGACAACGTTGGGCAACCCACCCGGATACGACACCGGATTCCCCGCCTGCGCCTCGTTCCCAACGCTCGCAACCACCAGAACCCCCTTGGACCTTGCCCCCGCGAGGATTCGGGTCAGGCTTCCCACATCCTCCGATGAGAACCTGGCGGCATCCATACCCTGCGAGATATTGATTACCTTTGCGCCCTGGTCAACCGCATAATTTACCGCCTGGCCGACCTGAGAAAGGAAGTCGGACGGAAGAGCCGCCGAGACAGACCCATTATTGATCTTAAGCGGAAGAATCTTCACACCCGGGGCCAGGCCGTAAGCGCCTGTCCCGCCAACGCTCTTACCGGTTCCAGCGATCAAGCTGGACATCTCGGTTCCGTGGCCATCAGCATAGGCCCCTACCCCACCGGATCCGCCACTGAAGTCTTTACCCGGCAAAAATTGCCCCACGAGATCCGGATGATCCAGCTTGAAACCACCGTCGATGACGGCAACCGTGATCCCCTGCCCCTTGGAAACCTTCCACATCTCCGATGCGCGCATGGAATCCAGATGCCACTGCTTTTCGCGAATCGAGCCGTCCGCGACCGCGGGTGCTGCGACCGGGCCAACCACGATTCCCGCCGCCAGAAGCGCCGCAGCAGCAACCCGCCAACGCGCTCGCGCGTTCGTCCGCCCCATCACAACTCCTCGTCAATCTATCCGTCGACCGGGAAGCGCGCCCCGAACAAGCCTGCCCGGCCACTGGGGAAGCCCAGTGGCCGGGCAGTCATTGCCGTCCTACTCAATCACGTCCGGGTTGCTGTGCGGCGTACCGCTCGTCCAGGTCTCCTCGTCCTCGTGCAGGTAGTCGGCCCGCTTGCGGCGGTCGCGCTCGTTCCGGCCACCGTGGCCCGCCGTCCCGGGGGCCATCATGCCGTTCTGCCTGGACTGCGCACCGCCCTCGGCAGCACCCGCCGCGCGGTTGCGCAGGCCGGTACCACCGGGCGTGAACTCCCCGCTCGCGGTCGGCCCCTTGCGACCGCCGACCGTCCCGCCGGTGGTCGAGGCCAGGCCCCGGCCACGCGAGCCGCCACCGGCCCCGACCGCGCCACCATGAGCGCCGCCCATGCCGGGGTGCATGCCGCCGCCCATGCCGCCGGGCCCACCGACCCGGCC
>NZ_JAHSQD010000036.1 GCF_020103755.1 Streptomyces sp. LS1784 | reverse complement strand
GGCCGAGGTCGCGGACCGCACCCCGCGGGGCGCGGTCCGCGACGGCGTGAGCCGGGCCGCCGACCTGCCCGCCGACACCGAGCCCTGGCGCGCGGCCGACCTGCTCGGCAACGGGCAGCGGATCCGGGCGAGCGACACCGTCCCGTTCGCGCTGTGGTCCGCCGCGCACCACCTGGGCAGCCTGACCGACGCCCTCTGGACCACCGCCGAGGGGCTCGGTGACGTGGACACCACCTGCGCGATCACCGGCGGAGTGGTCGCCGCCCGCACCGGCCTCGCGGACGTCCCGACGCAGTGGCTGGCCTGCCGCGAAGCCCTGCCCGCGTGGGTCGCCGAGGCCGAGGCCGAGGCATAGGCGCGCCCCTCGGGGGTCGGCGCCCGGCACCCGGGGTCGGCGTCAGTAGATGAGGATGTCCCAGTGGCTGCCCTCGTTGCAGTACAGGTTGCCCGATGCGGCCTTCCACTGCGGGTAACCGTCGCCCCGGTAGCCGACGTAGGTGAAGCTGTTCTGGATGTAGCTGTCGATGCAGGAACTGCGGGCGATGTCGACCTTGTAGCCGTTGTAGTGGCTGTAGGTGCCGGAGGCGTGGCCCACCTCGGTCCCGCCCGTGATGTTGATGGCACAGCCGCTGGCCTGCTTGAGGGTGATGATGGCACTCACCGTCCCCGAGTTGATCTGCTCGAACGAGGTGCAGGTGGAGTTGGACCTGGTGGTACAGCCCCCACTGGAACTCCACGTGATGCCGGCGCTACTGAACTGACTGGCGGCCGTCGACTGCGACAGCTTGGTACCGCTGGCGCCGGCCGTGGGCGCCGAGACGGCGAGGCCGGCCAGGGCCAGGGCGACGACGGTGGCTGCGGTGCGTGGCTTCATCTGCATCTCCCGGTGAGGATGACGTGCATCCGACTGGACCCCCGGATCCTGCCGCGCCTCGGCAGGAGGGCGGGAAGTCCGGCGCCGGGCCGACGGAACCGGCCCGGACGAAGGGGTCGTACGAAGTGCTGTGACGCGGCAGTGCTCCGGCGCGAGGGCCGACCGATCCGTCCGGCCCCACCGCCCGCGGTTCCAGGGAAACGAGGAGCGGGCTTCGAGAACCGGCATCGCACCATGATGACCTACCGCTGTCTATGCGGGTAGACCCCGGTCTGTGAATTTCGCATGACGGGGAGCGGCCTCCCGCGCGTCGAAACGCCTTCGACCGGCCGGTCGTGAAGCCGCCGACATCCACCCGCGTGCGACTGCCGAGGACGGAGGCCGACCCCGGCTCGGAGATCCGCCAGGGTCCGGGGCTCACCCGGAGACGTCGACAGTGACTTCGTAACCGCGCTGCTCGGGCGGGCAGTTGAGGGCCTCGCCGCAGCTGGTACGGGTCGCGGTGAGGCGGGCGGTGCCGGGGGCACGGGCGGTGAAGGAGGCGGTGACGGTGCCGCAGCCGCCGCCGGGGCGGCAGGACGGGGACGGGGCGGTGGTCGGGGCGCCGTCCGGGGTGACGACGTCGGGGGCGGAACTGGTCGCGGCGGACCAGTAGGTGCTGTGGAGGGCGAGCGTGACGGTCGTGCCGACGGCGGCCTTCACCGTGGTGTGGTCGGCGTGCTCGTCCACCGTGACCGTCGCCGGGCTCGGGGCGGCCGACGTGGCGGTGGGCGTCGACGGGCCCGTTCCGGTGGAGGCGCAGGCGGCCAGGGTGAGCAGGGCGGCGGCGAGTGCCGGGGCGGCGGGTCTTCTCGGGTTCACGGTGGTTCCTCTTGCCGTTGTTCCAGGGGTTCCGGTTCGACGCACCGGCGGCCGGTCCGGATCCCGCCGGACGGCACTCGGACCGGAAACGGCACCGGGGTGGGCGCTGGGCCCACCCCGGTGCGTTCGGCGAGGCGGTGGTCAGGAGACGGTCACGTCGTCGTAGTAGGTGTAGGTCGGGTCACCCGGGTAGTTGTCGTCGTGGTTGCTCAGGGTGAGGGTGTAGGAGTGGCCCGGGGTGACGGTCGCCGTCTTGTTGGTCCAGGTACCGGTGGTGGTGCAGGTCTTGGCCAGGACCGTGGTGGTCGTGCCGGTGGTGTTGTCCTTCAGGGTGGCGGTGGCCCAGTCGTAGGTGACGGTGTCGTCACAGGTGTTGCTGTACCAGAAGGACAGCTTGCTGGAGCCGGTCGGCGCGGTGAAGGTCTGGGCGATCGAGGAGTCCCCGGTCGGGCCGGTGGAGCCGACCATGGCACCGTAGCTGCCGCTGTGGGCGGCGGAGGTGGTGGCGGAGGTGCTGCCGACGGTGGTCCAGCCGGACAGGTTGCCGGTCTCCAGTCCGCCGTTGGTGACGGCGTTGCCGCCGCCCCCGCTGGTGGACTCGGTCCAGGTGAAGGTGGTGTTGCCGGCAGCGCCGGTGGTGTCGGTGGCGGTGACCGTGACGCTGGAGGTGCCGGCGGCGGTCGGGGTGCCGGAGATCAGGCCGGTCGAGGAGTTGATCGACAGGCCGGCCGGCAGGCCGGTGGCCGAGTAGCTCAGCGTCTGGCCGGTGGCCGAGTCGGTGGCGTTGATCTGCAGGCCGGCCGCCGTGCCGACGGTGCCGCTCTGGTTGCCCGGGTTGGTGACGGTGACCGTGTTGCCGTGGGTCAGGATGGCGTGCGAGATCGCGCAGGAGTTGGTGTCGTTGGACCAGCTGGCCTGCTCGGCGTAGCTGCCGAAGGACCCGAAGGAGACGTTGGCGGCGCCGCCGGTGCTGCCGGGCTGGATCCAGGCGCACTCGTCGGAGTTCTCCTGGCCGTTGTAGCTGCTGCCGGAGACGTGGTTGGTCCAGCCTCCGGCCGGGTTCTGGTCGGACATCATCTCGTGCCACTCGTGGCCGAGGGTCATCGTCCAGCCGTCCAGCGTGCCGGGCGAGTTGACGAAGCCGACGCCGCAGTTGGAGCCCGCGTCGATGTTGTACGGCTGGTTGGAGAAGGCGATGTCGCCGTAGGGCGAGCTCGCCGCACCGCCGGTGAGGGTGGTGTCACCGTTCCAGTCGTGCCAGGCGCAGTACCCGGTGGTGGGGTTCTGGTAGTCGTCCGGGTTGGTGCCGTGCGGCGACAGGACGATGTAGTACGCGTCCCGGTTGGCGGCGGCGGTGGTGTTGCCGAAGTGGCCGGCGGCCTTGACGGCCTCCTGGGCGAGCTGGTTGCCGCTGGCCTGGCTCGGCGAGGCGGCCGCGTTGTCGTACCAGACGCCGGACAGGACGCCGCCGCTCTGGTACGGGATGAAGTTGGCGTTGGACGGGCAGCTCACGGCACCGGTGGCGACGTTGGGGCCGTCGCACCACTGGGTCAGGTCGGCCGACCAGGTCTCGCCGTTGGTGCCGATGCCCTTGAACATCTGCTGGGTGGCACCGGCGGCACCGGCCGAGTCGTTGGAGAACTTCGCGTTGCCGTTGGCGTCGGTGGTCTGGGTGCCCCACTGGTTGCCGTAGAACACCAGGTAGACCTTGGAGTGCCCGCTCTGCACGCCGATGCCGTCGACGCCTCCGCCGTACGACAGCGTCTGCTGACCGGTCGCCGCGGCCTGGTTGTGGGCGGCGAGCCACTTCTTGTAGTTCTCGTGCTGGGACATGCCGGGGACCGCGCCGTGCCGGTAGGGGTGGCCGTTCTGCGGGCTCCAGGGGTTGAACTCGTTCGTGGTGCTGCCCTGCGAGCTGGAGATGCCCTGCGCGGAGGCCGGACCGGCCGCGCCGGCCAAGCCGGCGGCGGCGAGCGCGAGCGACGCTATTCCGGTGAGCGCCGCGTACCTCGCGCGTCCGGTCCTGGGGGAGTGACCCATGGGTGAGGGTGCCTCTCTTCTGCCGATCGCCCGCGGCCTCGGGGGGCCGGGAACGATCCCTTTGTGGGGAAGGGCCGGCGGCGGATTCCGTCGGGGCCGGTTCCGGTCGAATTCATTCGCACACCCGGAATTGACTGCCCGTCGGCCCTTTGCCGCCTGCGTGGCAAGAAGGAAAGCAGAGCTGATGAACACCGGTCAACGGCGCAGGGTAAGGAACGATTAAGAAGCGTGTCCAAGAAGGTCAAGCGGCGTTGATGAAATGGGATCAACGCGTGTAGTCATTCACTGAATACGATGGGGAATGCTGTTTCGGAATCCGCGACCGGCCCTTCGGTGAGGTCCCCTGACGGCAATTCACCGCCCGGGGGGACCTTCCGTCCTCGGCTCATCCGGAAGGGGTCGGCGCCGGGACTCCGCCCGCCGCCGCCCCGGTCCGCTAACGCTCGTACGCCACCTCGGGGAAGCGCGCCGACGGCCCGTCGAGCAGGTGGTCGTCCTGGCCGCGCAGGCAGCGGTCGAAGAAGGACGCCACGTAGGTGCGGGTGGCGAGTTCGGCGCGGCCGGGGCGGATGTCGCCGACGTCCTTGCGCAGCTGCTCGGCGCTGAGCACGCCCTGGCGGGCGAGTTGCGGCAGCAGCGGCTGGGCGTCGGTGTACGAGCCGTGGCGGGAGCCGGTGAGGGTGACGTCGGCGTGCCAGCCGGTGCTGTGCTGCCACAGGGCGTTCCAGCCGGGCTGGTTGCGGTAGCTGCCGGAGTCGTCGCTTCCGGTGCCCATCAGCAGGAACGGGCGGTTCAGGCCCTCCTCGGCGACGCTGGGCAGGAAGACGCCGGTGTGGCCGTCGGAGCCGGGGAAGTGCATCTGCCCGTCCATGTTGATCCCGGCCGCGATCCGCGGGTCGTCGTGCATGGTCTGGAGTGCGGTGAAGCCGCCCGCCGACTGGCCGACCATGCCGATCCGGCCGAGGTCGAGGGCTCCGGCCACCCCGGCGGGCAGGCCGGGCTGCCCGCCCAGCTCGGTGAGCCGGTCCAGTACGAAGCGGGTGTCGGCGACCCGGGTGTCCATCGCCTTGCGCAGTACCGCGCCGATGTCCAGGTCGGGCTGCCCGAGCATGCCGGGGAGCACCGAGGGGGCCAGGTCGCCGCCGGGGAAGGCGACTTCGGAGGCCTCGTAGGTGTGGTCGACGGTGACCACCACGTAGCCGCGCGAGGCGAGGTCCTCGACCAGCGCCGTTCCCCAGGTGCGCGGGTCGCCGAGGCCGGGCGAGTACAGCACGACCGGGCGCGGTCCGCCGGGCAGCGCCGGGGCGTCCTTGCGGGCGTGGGTGCGGATGGCCGACCAGTCGGTGCGGCCGGGCTCGGTGCCGTAGTTGAGCAGGCCGACGCCGTCCGGGCCGTCGAAGTGCCGCCCGGCGGCGGGCTCCATGTACGGGGCGCGGTCGTCGCCGACGGCCGGGTGGGAGGTCGGGTACCAGAGGCTGATCATCAGCTCACGCCGCTGCCCGGGGTGCCACGGGTCCTCCCGGTCGGCGTCGGTGAGGTGCAGCGCGGTGGTCCCGATCGGGTACGGCCCGCTGGGCTCCGGCAGCCAGGCCCGGGCCTGCCGTCCGGGGCCGGCGCCCCCCGTCACCGCGGCCGCTCCGGCCGCACCTGTCGTGCCCACTGCCGTCGCCGCCGCCAGCAGGACCGCCGCCACGGCCCGTCCCGGAATTCCCATGATGTCCCTCCGTGTTCCGATCGATCGGACACGCAGGACACTACGGTCGGGGACGGGCCGCGGCCGTCATACCAGGGGGCCAACCAGCCCCTGAATACCCGGGTATCACACCCTTACGGGTCAGCGCCGGTACTGCCGCAGTTCCCTCCGGGCCAGCGAGCGCTTGTGCACCTCGTCGGGGCCGTCGGCCAGCCGCAGGGTGCGGTTGCCGGCCCAGAGCTGGGCGAGCGGGGTGTCCTGGCTGACGCCGGCCGCGCCGTGCGCCTGGACGGCCTTGTCGAGGATCCACTCGACGGTGCGCGGAGTGGCGATCTTGATCGCCTGGATCTCGGTGTGCGCACCGCGGTTGCCGACGGTGTCCATCAGCCAGGCCGTCTTCAGCACCAGCAGCCGCAACTGCTCGATGCGGACCCGGGATTCGGCGATCCAGTCCTGCACCACGCCCTGCTCGGCCAGCGGCTTCCCGAACGCCACCCGCTCGTTGGCCCGGCGGCACATCAGCTCCAGCGCCCGTTCGGCGATGCCGATGGCGCGCATGCAGTGGTGGATGCGGCCGGGGCCGAGCCGGGCCTGGGCGATGGCGAAGCCCGCGCCCTCCTCCCCGATCAGGTTCTCCACCGGGACGCGGACGTCCTCGAACAGCACCTCGGCGTGGCCGCCGTGGTCGGCGTCGTCGTACCCGAAGACCGTCATGCCGCGCTTCACGGTCACGCCCGGGGTGTCGCGCGGGACGAGCAGCATGCTCTGCTGCCGGTGCGGTTCGGCGGCCGGGTCGGTCTTGCCCATCACGATGAGGATCCGGCAGGCGGGGTTCATCGCCCCGGTGATGTACCACTTGCGGCCATTGACGACGTACTCGTCGCCGTCCCGCTCGATCCGGGTGGCGATGTTGGTCGCGTCCGAGGAGGCCACCTCGGGCTCGGTCATCGCGAAGGCCGAGCGGATCTCGCCGTCCAGGAGCGGGCGCAGCCAGCGCTCGCGCTGCTCGGCGCTGCCGAACTGGGCGAGCAGCTCCATGTTGCCGGTGTCGGGCGCGGCGCAGTTGAGCGCGGGCGGGGCCAACTGGATGCTGCGGCCGGTGATTTCGGCAAGCGGGGCGTACTGGAGGTTGGTGAGGCCGGCGCCGAGCTCGCCGGGCAGGAAGAGGTTCCACAGGTTCTGCTTGCGGGCCTCGGCCTGGAGCTCGGCGACGACCGGGGGGATGGCCCAGGGATCGCGGTCCCGGTCGGCGAGTTGGGCGGCGAGGACGGGCTCGGCGGGGTGAACGTGCTCGTCCATGAAGGCGAGCAGCTGCTCGCGGAGCTCGTTCGTCCGGGCGTCGTAGGCGAAGTCCATCGGTGTTCAGTTCTCCTTGAGGGTGCTCAGGCCGTGCCGGGCGAGGATCGGCGCCATCTCGGCGGCGCGCTCGAAGCCGGCGCCCAGGGTGCGGCCCTGCCGGAAGCGGAAGTGGATGCCCTCGGCGACGGCGGCGAGCTTGAACGAGGCGAAGGCGACGTACCAGTCGAGGTCCTCCGCCCGGCGGCCGGTCGCGTCGGCGTAGGAGGAGACGATCTCGTCGGGCTTCGGGAAGCCGGGGGCGGTCATGGCGGAGGGGATGATGCCGCCGCCGACGCCCGCGAGTTCGGTGTACATCACCAGCAGACCGACGTCGGTGAGCGGGTCGCCGAGGGTGGACATCTCCCAGTCCAGGACGGCGGCGATGGTGTCGCCCTCGTCGACCAGGACGTTGTCGAGCCGGTAGTCGCCGTGCACCAGCGCGGGTGCGGGGGACACGGGCAGCCGCCGGCCGAGCAGGTCGTGCAGCCGGTCCAGGTCCGGCAGGTCGCGGCTGCGGGAGGCGGCGAGCTGCTTGGACCAGCGGCGCAGCTGGCGCTCCAGGTAGCCGTCCGGATGCCCGAAGTCGGCGAGGCCGACGGCGGCGGGGTCGATCCGGTGCAGGCCGGCGAGGGTGTCGACCAGGCGCTGTCCGAGTGCGCGCACCCGCTGCTCGCCGAGGGCGGCCAGTGGGGCGGCGTCCCGGTGTGCGGTGCCCTGGACGTACTCCATGAGGTACCAGGGCGCGCCGAGGGTGTCGGTGTCCGTGTCGAGCAGAAGGGTGCGGGGTACGGGGACGCCGGTGTCGCGCAGCGCGGTCATCACGCGGTACTCGCGGCCCATGTCGTGCGCGGTGGCGAGGACGTGTCCGAGCGGCGGGCGCCGGAGGACCCAGCGGGAGGCGCCGTCGCTCAGCGCGTACGTGAGGTTCGAGCGGCCGCCCTCGATGAGGTCGGCCCGCAGCGGCCCATGGACGGTCCCGGGCAGCTCGCGCTCCAGGTGGGACCGGAGGCGGGTCAGGTCCAGGCCGGGCGGGTCTACGGGGGTCTCGGCCATCGGGCGGCTCCTCGGTCGGGGAAGCGGATCATTGACTAAGCGCTTGCTTAGCATTCAACCGCAGGAGGCCCCTGTCAATGCCGCGAGCCCCCGCGCCGCACGGCTCGGGGGTTCGTTCGGGGCATGTCGCGAATGGGGGCCGCGGTCGCCGGTCAGGGCTGCGGTCCAGCCGAACCGCCGACCTGACGTATCAGGCCGAACTGCCGGCCGAGCAGCCCGAGTCGAGTTCCGTCGTGAGGGGTCTTTCTACCGATAGCCGATCGGCCGGCCAAAGGCCGTCCGGCTTCGATCAGGTGCAGGAAATCGTGATCGAGTACAGCGATGAACTGAGCTTCGACCAGCTCATGGGCGGCATCTATTCCGCGATCCCCGCGGACAAGCTGCCCGAGTCGAAGAGCCGGCCGGCATTCGCCGAGTACGTTCAGCAGTCGCTGCCCGCCGGTCAGTCCTCTTTCACGGAACAGGTCAAGGTCTCCGTAGTTGTGGGCCGGGTCGGGTAGCCCGCCATCGACGGACAGCGTGGCGCAGTGGTTCAGGGGCCGGGAACCGGCCCCCGCTCACAGGCCCGGCGCTCTTCCCGGTCCATGACCGGCCCTCCCCGCGTGACGCCACCCGGTCCCTCCGAACGGGTCGGGCGGTTCCACACCCTCGCGACCGCCGAGGCCTTCCACCGGAGCCTCCGTTCCACGCCAGCTGCCTTGCAGCATAGGGGAGTTGCTCGGCGACCCCTCCCCCGCCGCAGCCGCACCGGCCCCGCCTCGACAGAGGTCGATCAAAAGTGTTCTGATGATCACATCCATCGATCATCTTCTGAACACCGCCTGATCGAACATCAGAGAAATGGGGGTCCGGTGCGGACTGCTCGCGGCTCGGCCATCCTGCTGGCAATGGGGGTCCTCGGGGCCTCCGCCCTGGCGACGGGATGTTCCGGCACGCAGAGCAGACCCACGGCCACCACCGGCACCACCCCGGCCGGCCCCGCCCCGAGCACCACCACCGAGGCCCCCGCCCCGCCACCACCCGTTCCCACCCCCACCCCCACCTGGGACGGCCAGGTCAAGGTGCTCGGCGACGGGTCCACCTCCTATACCGGCCCGCAGCCCAAGCAGTCCATGCCCGAGAAGCTCAAGCCCGGCGAGAAGCCGCCGCAGTTCGTCGTCTTCTCCTGGGACGGCGCCCTGGAGGGCGACGAGCGCATGTTCTCCCGCTTCCGCAAGCTCGGCGTGGAGAACAACGCCCAGATGACCTTCTTCCTCTCCGGCCTCTACGTCCTCCCCAAGTCCAAGAGCACGCTCTACAAGCCGCCGCAGCACAAGCCCGGCGACGCCTCCATCGACTACGCCACCGACCCCCACATCAAGGACACCCTGGAGCAGCTGCGCCTCGCCTGGCTGGACGGCAACGAGATCGGCACCCACTTCAACGGGCACTTCTGCGGCGCCAAGGGCGGCGGCGACTGGAGCACCGAGGAGTGGAAGAGCGAGCTCGACCAGTCCATCTCCTTCGTCACCAACTGGAAGACCAACACCGGCTTCAAGGAGCTCCCGCCGCTCCCCTTCGACTACACCAAGGAGCTGGTCGGCGGCCGCGCCCCCTGCCTGGAGGGCCAGAAGAACCTGCTGGCGGCCGAGAAGGCGACGGGTTTCCGCTACGACGCCAGCTCCCCGGGCGAGTTCCAGGTCTGGCCGGTGAAGAAGGAGGGCATCTGGAACTTCCCGCTGCAGATGCTCCCCTACCCCGGCAGGTCGACCCAGAGCCTCTCGATGGACTTCAACTTCCTGGCCAACCAGTCCGGGAACACCACCAACGGCGACCCCAAGAAGTACGACACCTGGGAGAAGGAGACCCGCGACAGCTACCTGGCCGGCTTCGAACGCGTCTACAACGGCAGCCGCGCCCCGCTCTTCATCGGCAACCACTTCGAGTCCTGGAACGGCGGCATCTACATGCAGGCCGTCGAGGACGTGATGAAGAACGTCTGCAAGCGGGAGGGCGTCCGCTGCGTCTCCTTCCGCCAGGTCGCCGACTGGCTCGACGCCCAGGACCCGAAGGTCCTCGACCAGCTCCGCCAACTCGACCCCGCCCAGCCGGCCGACTGGTCCCGCCTGGTCAGGTGACCGGGCGGGACCGCCGTGATCGCAGCCCTCTGCGGGCCCCGGAGGCCGTCCGGATCGGGGCGCGCCACCGGGGTACGCGAGGCCGAGCCGGATGCGCAGGCACACGGCCTGACACCGCTGGTTCCACGGGAGAACCGAGGTGCTCAAGCGCCGGATCCTCGGCCACGCCACCGTTGTTTCCGCTTCACTCAAATTGCTTCACGTGACAGGGCGGGCCCTGTCAGGGTCGGTTGCCGGAAAGTTCATTCCTTGTGAGGAAGGGCGGATCCCTTGTTCAACCGACGTAAAGGAAGCGTGCTCGCCGTGGCGGCGATCACGGCGGCACTCGGTCTCGTGCCGGTCGGCACCGCTCAGGCTGCGTCCTGTCAATGGCAGAAGACGGCGTGGGAGCTGCCGTCCACCGCGACCAGCGGCACACTGTACGCAAGCGACGGCGGCCGGTACGGAGTCGGCATCACCGGAACGCTGTCCACCAGCTGGCCCTACGGCTACAAGGAGAAGCGCGGGACGCTGTGGGACAACGGAAAGGTCGTGCTGCAGCTCCCCGCGGACGGCCCCCACGTGTCGGATGTCAACTCGGCCGGCCTGATCGTGGGCGACGACATCGTCAACAACAAGTTCACGGCCGTGACGGTGAGCCCCACCGGGACGACGACGGCGCTGCCGTCCAACCCGACCTGGGGCGGCTCGTCGGCCAGCGTGATCAACAACGCCGGTGACATCGCCGGGACCGCCTCGGTCGGAACGAAGAACATCCTGGTGGTGTGGCCGGCGAGCGCACCGGGAACGTACCGCGAACTGTCCCTCCCCGCGGCCGGCACCCTCGTCCCCACCGACATCGACGAGCAGGGCCGGATCGTCGGGTACACCGGCACGGGTGGCTTCGTCACGGACACCAACGGTCAGTGGCACACGCTCGCCGCACAGGGCTCCGGCGCCACGGGCACTCCGTCGGCGATCCGGGACGGGCGCATCGTCGGCAGCGTGAACAGCAGCACGAGCTACGCCGCGGCCGAGTGGAACGCTCAGGGTTCGCTGGTCCGGACCATCAGCAACGGTGCCATCGAGTCAACGGCCATCGGCGGTAACGGAACCGTGGGCGGCAAGGCGTACGCCGGCGCGACCGCACGGCCCGTCCTGTGGCGTAACGGCGTGGTCGCGGACTCGTTGTCCGCGGTCTCGGACACCTTCTCGATCGAGGCGATCAGCACCGACGAGAAGACTCTCATCGGGAACGACACCTCCCGACCCGCGAAGTACACCTGCTCCTGACGCCACGAAGCCTGCGGCCTCCCTGCCGGGCCCCAGGTCCACCCCGGCACCTTGTCGGGTCGGACACACAGGTGACGGCAGGTGACGCAGCCGGCTGTCGCCGGTGAGCTCCCGCAGGCCCACGATGCGGGCCTGCGGGAAGGCGGGCGACCGCGACGACACCGCTTGCACCGAATGGCGCGGAGAGCGCTGCCGCGGGGACCGTGGTCCACGGCCCCCGCGGCCGGTCGGCCTACCGTGCGCCCGTGGACTTCATGTACGTGGTCCAGATCCTGGTCGGCAGGGCGGCGTCCGAGGTGTCCGGGGCGGCGCCGCCCAGGCCTTCGAGGGAGAGCAACTTCATGTCCTTCAGGTCCGCACGGAAGACGGTGACCGCCGTCGACAGCTGCCCGTTGTAGCCGACGCACCACCCTGCCGTGCGGTCCGCGGTGGTGCCGGGTTTGGCCGCCAGGCCCGGCCCCGCCTCCGCCACGGACTTGGCGGCTCCGTCGCGGACCGAGCCCTTGAGCGCCGCGTCCACCTCGCCCGCGACCGCCGGGGTCAGTGCCTGGACGGCGGTCGGCAGGCTCAGCGGGAGCTGGACGCCGTTGCGGGAGATCGCGAGCACCGAGTACGGGTCGGTGTGGCTGCCGCCCGCCGCGAAGGCGGCGTACGCGTCGGCGGTGCGGAGGGCGCTGGGGGTGGAGTTCCCGACGCCGAGGGCCGGGACGAGTTCGCCCAGGCTGTTGGGGAGCAGGCCGAGGTCGGTGGCGGTCTTCTGCACCCGGTCCAGGCCCACGTCCATGCCGAGCTGCATCAGCGGCCCGTTGACGGACTGCTCGACCGCATTCCGCAGGGTGATCGTGCCCCAGTTCCGCTTGCCGTCGTTGGCGGTCTTGACGATCTTTCCGTCCCGTCCCCAGTACGGCCCTTCCGGAGTCATCACGTTCACCCCGTCGTCGCCGTTGTAGGTGCTGGTGGGGGTCACCGGGGTGCGGGTGCCGCCCCGCTGGCGCTGCGCTCCCTGACTGAGCCCGGCGGCGTACACCACCGGCGTGAAGGCCGAACCGATCGGCACGGTCGAGGTGTTGGCGTTGTTGAAGCCCTGCTTCAGATAGTCGGGACCGCCGTAGAGCGCGACGACCCGGCCGTCCGGGGCCACCGAGGCGGCGCCGACCTTCAGGAGCCTGTCGGCCTCCCGGTTGTCCGGGTCGATCCCCACGGTGCCCGACTGCACGGCGGCGGCCAGGGCGTCGACCTTCGGCTTCTCGAAGGTGGTGCGGATCTGGTGGCCGCCGAGGTCGAACTGGGCCGGGGTGATGTCGCTGTGGCTCTCCACGTAGGTGCGGGCCATGTCCACCAGGTACCCGATCTGGCCGCTCAGCCCCGCCGACTTCGGCTGCGGCCTGGGTTCGGGGAACACCGTGTACCGGGCGCGCTCGGCGGCGGACAGCTTGCCCACCTCCACCATCCTGTCCAGGATCCAGGACCAGCGCTCCTCGGCCCGTTCCCGGTTCGCCGCGCTGACCGCCGGGTCGTACTGCCCGGCGCCCTTCAACAGGGCGGCCAGGAAGGCGCCTTCACTCGGGTCGAGTTGGGAGACGGGCTTGCCGTAGTAGGCGGCGGCGGCACGCTCGATGCCGTAGCTGCCGCGCCCGAACCAGCTGGTGTTCAGGTAGCCCGCCAGGATGTCCTGCTTGCTCATCCGGTCGTCCAGCTTGATCGCGATGACGATCTCGCTGAGTTTGCGGGACATGTCCTGGCGCTGGTTCAGGTAGATGTTCTTGACGTACTGCTGGGTGATGGTGGAACCGCCCTGGGTGTCACCGCCCGTGACCATCTCGACGACGGCACGGCCGATGCCGGTCACGGAGATGCCCGGGTCGGTGTAGAAGGTCTCGTTCTCGGCGGCCAGCACCGCCCACTGCACCGGCTCCGGCACCTGGCCGAGCGGCACCTCCTGCCGGTTGGTCGGGCCGATCCGCGCCATCTCGGTGCCGTCCGCCCAGTAGTAGACGTTGTTCTGCTGGGTGGCGAAGGAGTTGAGGTCCTCCGGGACGGCGGTGTTCACGTAGAACCAGACCAGCCAGCCCGTCAGCGCCGCCGCGCCGGTCCCGGCCACCAGCAGCAGCTGCCGCCAGGACGGGAGCCAGCGGCGGACCCCGCGCCGCCCGCCGCGCGGGTAGTCGACCCGCAGGGACGGGCGCCGTCCTCGTAACGGCCTGCCGCGCGGTGGGAACCGCCACCGTCGGCGCCCGGACTTCTCCTCCTCGGCCCCGCCGTCTTGCTGCGCACGCACCGTCCGGTCTCCGATTCGCTCGTGGGACTGATCCTCCGTACACATAGACGCCCGAGGAACATCAGTACGTACGCCTGGTCATGGTGTGATCATGGTCATACTCCGGACGACGGACGGACGACGGACGGACGACGGACCGGCCCCGAACGGCTCGGCGGACGGCTCGCGGACGGCCGACCGAAAGCCGCCGACCGGCCCGCGGCAGCGGGACCCGGCCCGCGGCAGCCCCGGCGGCCCGTCAGAATGGCGCCATGAGGATGATCCAGACCGCGCTCGGCGCGCTGCTGCTCCTGCTGGTCGTCGGCAGCGTCCTGCGCACGCTGGTCGTTCCGCGCGGGCTCTACTCGGCGCTGGTGATGCGGCTCTGGCGGGTGCTGCGCGGGCTGCTGCGGCTGTCCGCAATGCCGGCCGGCGGCTACCACGCGCAGGACCGGGCGCTCACCTGGCTGGCGCCGCTGGTGCTGCTGGGCATGCTCGGGGTGTGGCTCGGCGGGATGCTGATCGCCTACACCCTGCTGCTGCACGGCACCTCCGACCTCAGCTGGTCGGTGTCCGTGCGTGAGGCCGGGTCCAGCCTGTTCACCCTCGGCTTCGCCAGCGGCGAGCGGCTCCAGCTCTCCGCGATCGACTTCATGGCCGCCGCCAGCGGCCCGCTGATCATCGCCCTCCAGATCTCCTACCTGCCGACCCTCTACGCCGCCTACCAGCGCCGCGAGACCGAGGTGACGCTGCTCCAGTCCCGGGCCGGCGAGCCCGCCTGGGGCCCCGAGCTGCTGGCCCGCCAGTCCCTGGTGGACACCGAGACGGCGCTCCCCCAGCTCTACCGGGACTGGGAGCGGCTGGCCGCCGACATCGGCGAGAGCCACTCCAACTACCCGGTGCTGCTCTCCTTCCGCTCCCCCCAGCCCAACCGCAGCTGGGTGGTCGGGCTGATCGCCGTGATGGACGCCGCCGCCCTGCACCTGGCACTCTGCCCGCGCTCGGCCCCGCCCGAGGCCCGGCTGGTGATCCGGGCCGGCTTCACCGCGATGCGTGACATCGCCCGCTCGCTGCGGATCCACTTCGACCCGGACCCGGACCCGGACCTCCCGATCCGGCTGACCTACGCCGAGTACCTGGGCGCCGTCGCGATGATCACCGCGGCCGGCTTCCCGCGCGAGCGCCCGGCCGAGGACGCCTGGGCGCACTTCCACGGCTGGCGGGTCAACTACGAGGCACTGGCGTACGAACTGGCCCGCCGCAGCGACGCCGTCCCGGCGCTGTGGACCGGCCCGCGCGACTTCCGTGCCCCGGTCATCCCGCCGGCCCGCCCCACCGACCGCCGCCCGGCCTCGACCCTGCCGCCGCTGCCGCCGGGCGCGCCCTGACGGACGGCTTCCGCCGACGGCGGCGGGTGCCGCACGATCGGACGGTGCTGGTCACGCCGGAGAAGACCGTGAGGTCCCCGGGGAGCCCGCTGCCGACCCGGGTCAGGACGGGCGCGAGCAGGACGGCCGCGAGGAGGTCGCGCTCCGTCCCCACCGGCTCTGAGCCCTCCCCGGGCCCCGCCGGGTCATCCGCTCAGACCTCCACCGGTCCGCCGCTCGCCAGCGAGCGCTCGGCGCCGACCAGGATCTCCACCACCCGCAGCCCGAAGTCCGCCCCGCAGGGATGCGGCTCGCCGGAGGCCGCCGAGGCCTGGAGGGCGTCCAGTGCCCGGTGCAGCGCCGCGACCGGGCCCTCGCCGCGCTCGGGCAGCTGCACCACGCCGTGCTCGCCGCGCAGCTCCATGCCCGTCCCGCCCGCCGCGAGCGGCGCGGTCAGGCTGAGGGCGAGCGTGCTGGAGGCGCCGCCTGCGTGCCGGACCACCAGGTGCACGGTGTCCAGCGGGCCGGCCACCGCCGTCACCTGCGTCGCGTCGCCCAGCACCGGCAGCAGCACGGACAGCGCGTGCGGGCCGACGTCCCACAGCGCGCCCTTCTCCAGGCGCCACGGCGAGGCCGCGTACGGGCTGGTGCTGCCGGGCGCGAACACCGAACCGAGCCAGTCCGAGCGCCCGGTGAACCAGCCGCCGAGCTGCGCCTGCCGCTCGATCCACGGGATCTGCGTACCGCCGAAGCGCACGGTGAAGAAGACCACCGAGGCGACCTTGTGCTCGCGCACCGCCTCGGCCACCGCCTTGGCGTCCGGCACGGTCAGCGCGACCGGCTTGTCCAGCAGCAGGTGGCAGCCGGCCTCGGCGGCCCGCACCGCGAGACCCGCCTGCACGGTCGGGGGCAGCGCGATGGAGACCGCGTCCACCTCGGCCAGCAGCCGGTCGAGGTCCGCGTACCCGGGCACGCCGTGCGCGGCGCCCAGCGCCTCGGCCGCCTCCGGACGTCGGCCCCAGACGCCGGTGAACTCCAGCCCGGGGTGCTCGGCCAGGACGGGCGCGTGCACCCGCTCCGCCCAGGGGCCGGTTCCCAGCAGTCCGATCCGCACGGTGTCTCCGTTCCTTCGTGTTCCGTGTGTTCCGTCGCCGCCGCGATGTTCTGTCGCGACGTTCCGGCGAGTCCCGTGGTTCAGCCCTGGACGCGGGCCAGGGTGAAGCCGTCGTAGCCCTTGCTGCCGACCGTCTGCACCGACGTCGCGGTGACCCTCGGCTCGGCCGCGATCAGCTCGTGCAGCGCCCGGGTGGCGACCACCGCCGGGTCGGTGCTGACCGCGTCCGCGACCGCGCCGCCGCGCACGACGTTGTCGACGATGATCAATGAGCCGGGCCGGGTCAGCTGGAGCGCCCGGCGGAAGTACTCCGGGTTGCTCGGCTTGTCGGCGTCGATGAAGACCAGGTCGAAGGGCTCCACGCCCTGCTCCACCAGCTCGGCCAGCGAGTCGGCGGCCCGGCCGACCCGTACCTCGGCGACCCCGGCCAGCCCGGCGGCCGCCAGGTTGCCCCGGGCGACCTCGGCGTGCCGGGGGTCCAGCTCCAGGGTGAGCAGGGTGCCGTCCGCCGGCAGCGCCCGGGCCAGCCAGATCGCGCTGTAGCCGCCGAGCGTGCCGACCTCCAGGATCCGCTTCGCGCCCTGGGTCAGCGCCAGCAGGTGCAGCAGCTTGCCCTGGTTGGGGGCCACCGCGATCTTCGGCAGCCCGGCCGCGTCGGCGGCGGCCGTGGCGGCCTCCAGCACAGGGTCCGGCCCGACCAGCTGCTCGGAGAAGTACGCGTCCACGGCATCCCAGGTCGGCTGCAAAGACATCGGGCCCTCCGGAGTGCAAGATCGGCAGGTACCCGGCCGATGCTACTCCGAGGGCCCGAGGGCACCACGACGGTCACCGTGGACGACCGATCGGGGGACCGGTCGGTCGAGCGGTCAGTCGGTGACCGGCTCCTTGGCAGCGGCGGCGGCCTTGGCCGCCTCCTCCGCCTCGATCTTGGCGTGCGTCTTGGCGGCACGGCGCTTCATGATCCAGGCCGAGAGCAGGCCGATCACCAGGGCCGCGCCCAGGCCCGCCCAGGAGAACCGGGCCAGCCAGGGTTCGATGCTCTTGCCGACCTTGTAGACCAGCATCGTCGTACCACCGGCCCAGACGATGCCGCCCAGCACGTTCGCGATCAGGAACTTCCAGTACGGCATCTTCAGCGCGCCGGCCAGCGGACCGGCGAAGATGCGCAGCAGGGCGATGAACCGGCCGAAGAAGACCGCCCACATGCCCCACTTGTGGAACGAGCGCTCGGCGGTGGCCAGGTGCGAGGGCCCGAAGTGCTTGGGGAACTTGCGTCCCAGCTTCTCGAAGAGCGGCTTGCCCCCCTTGCGCCCGATCGAGTACCCGATCGAGTCGCCGATGATCGCGCCGGCGATCGCGAAGGCCGCGACGCCCCACGGGCTCACCACACCCTTGACCGCCATCAGGGACGCCGTGACCAGGGCGATCTCGCCGGGCAAGGGAATGCCCAGCGATTCCAGCCCGATGATCAGACCGATCACGGCATACACCGCCGTGGGCGGAATCCCCTCGATCCAGGCATCGATGTGCAAGGCCAGTCCCTCCGTGGCAGGACGGGACCGGCCACGCTCCCCCTGGAGCCGCGTGCCGGTCCCGGCAGTTCGTCCGATGGCGGCACCCAAGCCGCTCCCCCAGAGCGAGCCTAACGTGCCGGGTGGCCTGTCCCCCCGGCCGATCACCGGTGGTTACGACGTACGCCCCCTCACCATGGTTCCAGGTTGACCAGCGTTTCTCCAAGATTCGGCAAAGCGCGGTACGACCACCGCCTCGACCGCTTCGACCAGGGCGCCGGGTTCCGGCCGCGCCTCGGACGGCGCGATCCCAGGCGTGGGGCTTTTCGGTGGCCCCGGCCTCCGGACCGCTGTCGAACCCGCCCCCCCGGGGCCGTGGAAAGCCTCGGGGCGGTGCCGGGGTGTGCCTCGTCACACGGTCAGTCCCGCAGGTCACCGAGCCAGCGCAGGGCGCGCAGACCCGGCAGGAAGCAGTACTCGCCGCCACGGGTGACGACGAACCGCGGCAGCGGGGGCAGGCGCCGGCGCACCGGCCGCCGGGGAACGGTGAAGCCGTCGCTGCCGTCGTGGGACCCGACGACGGGGTCCTTGGCACCGGCTGAGCCGAAGAACACGCTGTCGTTCATCCACTGGGACTGGACGAACTCGAACTGCCGCCCCAGGTGGGCTCCGATGAACGCGAACATCAGGCCCCGGTCCGCCCCGTCGTCCTCCAGCACGTCCGCGGGCAGCGGAGGGCCGTAGACGGCGCCGCGTCTGATCATGCGGTGCAGGCGCACCTCGCCCGCCACCGGGGCGTCCCGGGGGTTGGCCCGGCGGATGTGACAACCGCCAGGGGTGATGAACCCCACCGGATCCTCCCGTGCGTACAGGAAGGTGTTGCGCCGGCCGGGGTCCGCGCCGAGGGCGGGGTCGTCGTGCTGCGGGCTGAGTGCCAGCGGAGCTCCGCTGCGCCAGCGGCCCATGATCTTGGCTGCCAGCAGTTCCTCGTCCTCGGGACCGGTGGCGGCCCGGCGCAGGTAGCGGCGGAACGCCGCGACGTCCTGGTGGAGTTTGCGGAAGACCGCGTAGCTGCCGTTGCGTCCCAGCGCCTCCGGCTGCGGGGTCCGGGTGCCGCCGATCTCGTCCTGGTAGCCGAGCACGAACTCGCCGGCCTTCAGCGGCGCCTCCGACCGGTTCGACCCGGCGATGCCGCTGCCTTCGATGGCCGGGTGGCTGACGCCGTCGCGGTATCCGAAGTGCTCGGTCTCGGTGGGCAGCGCGTAGCAGTCCTGTCGCCAGACCTCGGTCACCCCGGCGAGCCGGTCGTAGGCGAGGCGGGCCCGGCCGAGGGCCGCCTCCAGCTGCTCGGGGTCGGGTGCGACCGCGGTGAGCACCACATGGACATCCGGGGTTCCCAGTGGCACCTCCCAGTGCTCGGGGCTGCTCTCGCCGTCATCGCCCAGTGCTCCGGCACGGGCGGCCATTCCCTGCCGGAACTCCCACGCGAACGTCTCCAGCGACGAGCGCGGCACGCCGAGGGCCTCCAGCCCGTGACGGGTGACCGCGACGCTCACCCACGTCTCCCCCAGGGGGCTGACCGAGTCGGCGGCCGAGGTCACCGTCGCGCTCGCGCGCCGCATCAGCTCCCGCCCGTGCGTCCGGTCGTCGATGCGGAACACCAGATAGGTCGCCGCATACGGGGTCGGCCGGGGGCTGAGCACTCCACGCTGGATGTCGTCGAGCTCCAGTGCGGCTCGCGGTTCGTTCACGGGAGCCACCTCCTCGCCGCCCGCTGCAGTGGCCTGCGGCGCTACTTGGTGACGAGGTTCCGCCAGAAGTTGCGCAGGCTCTCGTCGCCGCCGAACAAGGAACTGAAGATCGTGGAGTCGGCGAGCAGGATGTCGCCGGCCCGCTCACCTACGGGGGGCATCCACAGGAACATGTTGAACGTGAGGTTGCCGGCTTCGGTGAACGGATGCGGCCTGGAGGTGTCGATCGGCTGCCTGGCCAGGACGTGAACGACGTCCGGCTCGTCCGTCGTCACGGCGTAGTGCGGCAGGTGCTGGTGGAAGTTGAAGTTGGTCACTCCTTCCAGCCATCCCTTGGGGTCCAGGTCTCTGGACGCGGAGAACGGGGCGATCCTGTTCTGCTCCCGCACGGCGGGCCGCAGCCCGTAGCGGTTCTCCACCGGCACGCCGAGTCCGTGCATCGCACCCCGGAGGTATCCGGCGAAGCGCTGTTGCCGGGGCACCAGGGGATCGCCGTGGTGGTGGTACTCGATCTCCCGCACCGTCAGATCGTCCGATGCCCCCACGTCGTGGTGGGGCCCGAGGACCAGACAGGCGCCCTCCCGGCCGAGGAACGCCCGCAGCGCCTCGACCTCCCCGGGCTCCGCCTCCTGGCCGGTGACCACGTGGTCCAGCCCGAAGACGAACAGGGTGTCGGTGTCGGCCAGTACCCGCTCGTCGAGCGGGGTGTGGAACCCGGCCTGGTCGATGCGCTGGTACACGGGGACGGGATGTCCGGTGACTTCCTCGACGAACTGCTGGAACGGCACCCAGGCCCAGAAGAACAACTCCAGCGATCCCGCGATGCCCTGTTGGAACCGCAGCGGGTCGGACCACTTCGGGTCCTCGTAGGCGGGCCAGGCCACCCGCCGCACCTCGGTCATCGTGGAGAACCGGTTGTCCAGCTCGGCCGCGTTCCTTCCCGCCTCGGCCGGATAGCTCCACGAGACGTAGACACTCACCCGCCGCCGGCCGGGCGTGGCGGCGCGCGGAACGTGGTTCTGGTTGTAGGTGCGGGCGGTGGTGGCCTCGCTCATTGCGCCTCCCTCGGCAGTGGGCCGTCGACGCGTCGACTCGCGCGCAGGGCGGGCCGCGGGCTCTCACTGCAACTGGTCGAGCATCTCCGACAGGGCGTTCTTGATCCGTAGCGCCTTCTTGATCTCGTCGGCCGTGACGTAGGGGTACTCGCCGTACTCGATGAAGCTCGGGCAGTGGTGCGCACGCACGAACCTGACGAACGCCTCGGGGTTGGTCCTCCAGTCCTCGGGAAACCCTTCGAGGTTCTCGAAAGCCGTGCTCACCCCCGCCCTGCTGAACAGGGCGATGGCGTCCTCGGTGTACTTGTCGAAATCGGTGTCGAAGATCCCCTGGTACATGAACCGCGTGTCGTCGTCGAAGAGCACCCAGCGCAGGTAGTGCAGCTTCAGCGGCGCGAGAAGCTGTGGATCGTTCTCCAGCGCCTTGGCCAGGGCGTACCCGTACTCCCGCATGGCCTCGGCCCGGCCCGGCTTCACCCTCGCGACGATCGTGAAGCCGTAACACGCGGGCGTCTTCGGGAAGATCGGGCCGTACTTCCCCTGTTCGAGCTGATCGGTGTCCCTGGGGATGACAGCCGCCTGCGGCTTGATCTCCATGTCCGTTCCTCCCGCCGCCTACCGGCCGGGCCGAATCCCCTACATCGTCGCACGCGGCGCCGCCGGCCGCCTGCGAGCACCCGGCGCCGTGATCGGTGCCGAGCACGACGGGCCCCTGCCACCCGCCGGTGACAGGGGCGGGCATGGAGCCTCTGTCACCGGCCGGTCGGATCAGGAATCGGATGCTGCTTCGGGGATGACCACGTACTCGGCCGTCACGCCTGTCCCCGGCGGTTGAACTCGGCGGCCGTGGAGTCGCCGGGGAACCGGGTCAGGAAGTCCAGGACTCCCACCCAGGCGGGGCGCACCGCGATCCGCGCCATCCGCACGCCTGGACGGTCGACGGCCGCGACCTGGGCCGCACCCTGTTCATCACCGGCGTAGCGACGCATGGTCAGCCGGTACTCCGGGACGATCCCGTCGACATCGGTCACCTGGGCACGACCACGGATCAGCAGTGCCTGCGGTGGGGTCCCCGCGGCGTCGATCGTGATCGCCACGTCGGGCTTGGCCCGCAGCGCCGCGATCTTCCGAGCGGGGAAGAACGTGGACAGCACCACATCGTGTCCTGTCCAGTGGAACAGCATCGGGAACACCCGTGCCTCGGCCTCGTCGTAGGAGCCCAGCATCCGGTAGCAGTACACCCGCAACTCCGGCCGATACCGCTCGGCAAGCCCGCCGAACGCCGCCCCGTCCGCTGCCCGCACAGCGGCGAACACCTCGCTGTCCACACTCACCAGTCCGTCCGACACCAAGCTCCCACGGCCCTGACAGTCACCGGCACCACTGGACACCGAAGCCGGCAACCACCCCCGGAGACGCACTCTTTCATGCCGCTGAGACGATCGTCGGCCGACAGCCCGCCTCCGGCGGCGGTGCGGCTCGTTGCCTCGCAGGATGTCGCCTCCGCCTTGCGGCCGTGGGAAGCCGTCTACGACTTCTCGGGCCGCTCGGCGAAGTCCAGGACGGTGACGGAGGGACGGCGGGTGGCCAGTGGCGGGGTGGTCAGTGCAAGTGGCAGCAGGGCGCCGACGAGCCCGCGTCCGCCGGTCGGCCGGACGTCCCGCACCGCCACCACCGCCGGACTGGCGGTGCGGAGCTTGTCCCGTTCATCCGCGTCCATCGCCCACGGCATCGGCGGCGCCTGGTAGCCGTGGGCACGCATCGTCCCTTTCAGGGTGAGTCGGCTGAACCAGCGCGGCACGGCGTCCAGCACGAGCGAGCCACCCGGGAACCGCTCCGCGCAGCCTGCGATCAGGGATCTCACCCGGGCCGGCGGAAGGTACATCAACAAGCCTTGAGCGGTGATCAGTACCTCACGGTTGCGGTCCACCTCGTCGGCCCACCCCAGTTCGGTGGCGTCGGCGGCCAGGTAGCGCCGGCGTGCGCCAGGCGGCAACAGTTCCTCCCGCAGCGCCACCGCGTCAGGCAGGTCCACGCTCAGCCAGTGGGCCCGCCCGTTGTCGACCCGCCAGTACTGGGTCTCCAGGCCCTCCCCCAGGCAGACCACGGTGCCGCGCGGCTCCCGAGCGAGGAAGTCGGCCACCTCGCGATCGAAGCAGGCCGCGCGCAGGGCCTGGAGCTGGGCCTGGGTGGCGCTGGTGCCGAACCGCTCCGCGAACGGGTAGTCGATCCGGTCCACCAGCTCGACCGCCTTCGGGTCCGGCAGCACGGTGTCCGGCCGCCGCGCCTCCAGCGCCCGGTGCCACAGCGTCCACAGCGCCGTCTCCGGCACCTGTCCCAGCTCCGGTCGTTCCCCGCCGCCACTCATCGCTCGCTCCTTCGGACGTGGTCCCGTCGCGTTCCCGTCGTGGGCATGAACCCGCCGATTCTGACACCCCGTCCGCCCCTCCCGTTCCGCCGACGCGCCGCCATCCGGCTCGGGCCGCGGCTTGGATGAAAATCGGTCAAGCTCACTGGACTGCGATCACCATTTGGGGCGGCTTGTACCGATTTTTCCGGATGATGCCCTGATCGGGCAGGGGATGTAGCAGACTGCCGTGGTGATCGACTGCAACGAGTGGTCGACGGTGCGTGAACACCCGGATGGAGAACGGCATGTCCAATATCCCGACGGACCTCAAGTACACCGATGAGCACGAGTGGATCCGGGCGGAGGCCGACGGCACACTGACGATCGGCCTCACCGACCACGCCCAATCGTCCCTCGGCGACATCGTCTTCCTGGAGCTGCCCAAGGTCGGTTCGCAGGTCAGGGTCGGGGATCCGGTGGGCGTCGTGGAGTCCGTCAAGGCCGCGTCCGACATCTTCACCCCGGTCACCGGCGAGGTCGTCGCCATCAACGCGGACGCGGTGGACGCCCCCGAGGACGTGAATGACGACGCTTACGGGGCCTGGCTCTTCACGATCAAGCTTGCCCCGGGCGCATCCACCGACGGCCTCCTCGACGCCGCCGCGTACAGGAAGCTGGTCGGCTGACGTCCGGGTGTGGCGCTGATCGCCCACCCCAGGAAGCACGCGGGGCCGGCCCGCCCGCCGGTACGGGGCCTCACCCGATGCTGAAGGCGCCGTCCGGCGGGGGCGGGGAATCGGTGGCCTCCGCGTCGGTGACCGGGGCGGTCCGGCCGACCAGTGCCGCCAGGTCCTCCCCCTCGGTGAGCCGGGCCGGGAAGATGTCGCCCGCGAGCAGCCGGGTCAGCTCGGCCACCGGCAGCGGCGCCGTCGACCCCGCCAGCAGGATGTTGCCGTACCGGCGGCCGCGCAGCACCGGCGCCTCCGCCACCAGGCAGACGTACGGGAACACCGCCCGCACCGTCGCCGCCTGCGCCTTGGCGAAGGCCAGCGGCGGGCCGTCCGCCAGGTTCGCCGCGTAGCAGCCGCCGGGGCGCAGCGCGGCCGCTGCCAGCCGCAGGAACTCCACCGAGGTGAGGTGGGCTGGGGTGCGCGAGCCGTGGAAGACGTCGGCGATCACCAGGTCCTGCGAGCCGGGCGGGGTCTCGGCGAGGGCCGCCCGGGCGTCGCCGACGGTCGCGGTGATGTCCGCGCCGGGGCCCTGCCAGGGCAGCTCCTCGGCGACCAGCTCCAACAGCGGCCCGTCGACCTCCACCACCCGCTGCCGCGAACCGGGCCGGGTCGCGGCCAGGTAGCGGGGCAGGGTGAGCGCGCCGCCGCCCAGGTGCAACACGTCCAGCGGCCGCCCGGCGGGGGTGAGGGCGTCGGCGAGGTGGCCGAGGCGCCGGGTGTACTCGAACTCCAGGTGGGTCGGGTCGGCGAGGTCGACGTACGACTGCGGGGTGCCGTCCAGGGTGAGAAGCCAGCCGCCGTCCCGGTCGAGGTCGGGCATGAGCTTGGCGAAGCCCAGGTCGGTCCGCCGCCCGACCGGCACCGGCTCGTCGGTCACGCGTTCTCCCCGGCGGGCTGCGCGGCCACGGGCCGTGCGTCCGCCGGACGCACGTCGAGGTGGGCCGCCAGCCAGTGGTCCAGTTCGGCGAACACCTCGGTGCGGGCGGCCTCACCGGACAGCACCAGGTCGTGCATGCCGCCCGTGATCCGCACGACGGTGACGTGCCGGCCCAGCTGCGGCCCCTGGGCGGCGATGTCGTCGGCGCGCAGCACGGCGTCGGCGTGGTGCAGCGCGTTGTGCCACTTGGTGGTGGAGACGGACCGGGTCGAGGCCATCAGCAGCACCGGCACGTCGATCCCCAGCCCGTGGCGCAGCCGCCGGTGGCCCTGGTGGATCGCCGCCAGCCACCCCGCGTACAGCGGGAAGCCCTCGGCGGGCTTGAGGGTGAGGTCGAAGTCCCACTCGCCCTTGTGGTCCTTGTGCAGGCTGTGGGTGTAGTGCGGGTTGAGCGAGGACGGCAGGATGCGGGTCGGCGCCAGCCGCCCGATCGCCGTCACGGCCGGCCCGCCGACCGTACGGACCGCCTGCCCGGCCGGCATCGACAGGAACGGACTGTTCAGGAACAGCCCGTCCACCACCCCGCGACCGGTCCGCCGCCCCGCCCACAGCGCCCCGACCAGCCCGCCGGTCGAGTGTCCGTTGAGCAGCAGCTTTCGGTGTCCGTCCAGCTCGCGGATGATCCGGACCGCCTCGTCGATCTCCTCGTCGTACTCGGCGAGGTCGCGGACGAAGTTCGGCGACTGGTGCGGGCGCAGGGAGCGCCCGTACTTGCGCAGGTCCAGCGCGTAGAAGGAGAACCCGAGCGCGGTGTAGTGGTCGGCGAGGTTGGTCTGGAAGAAGTAGTCGTTGTACCCGTGGATGTACAGCACGGCCCGCTCCGCCCCGGGCACCAGCCGACGGACGAGCGTCGCGCACACCGCCCCCTCGGCATCGGGCCGCAGCATCAGCTCCGCCGCCTCGTAGGGGGCACCCAGGATGTCTTCACCAAACTCCATGGGGCTGACTGTACTGGCTCAGCCCTGCTCGTCCCCGGCATCGCCGACCTGCTGGGATGTGATGATCGCAATGCTTTCGGAGAGTGCGTCGTCGGCCTCGGCGAAGGCACGCTCCGCCTGCTGTCGGGCCTCCTCGGCGTCCGCGTGCCGGCCGAGGTCGGTGAACACGGCTCGGAGCGCGGTCCAGGTGCTGCCCTCGCCGGTGCGGTCACCGAGTTCCTGACAGATGGCCAGGGACCGCCGGTGTGCCGCCAGGGCTTCGTCGGTCCTCCCGGTGCGCCGGAGGGCGATGCCGAGGTTGCGCAGGCTCAGGCTCTCGCTCCGGCGGTCACCGGTCTCCCGCAGCAGGCGGCCGGCCCGTTCGTGGGCCTCCACCGCTTCGCCGGCCCGGCCCGCCCGCATGAGGGTGACGCCGAGGTCGCCCAGCACCACCGCTTCGCTGTGCCGGTCGCCGGTGCCCTGCCAAGCGGCCTGCGCCTGGCGATGGGCCTCGATCGCCTCCTCGTAGCGGCGCTGGTTGCTGAGGATCTGGGCGGCGAGGTCCCAGGACGTTCCCTCGCCGCGCCGGTCCCCCAGCTCCCGGAACACCGTGATCGTCTGCCGGAACGTCTCGTGGGCCTCCTCCGCCCGCCCCGCCTCGAACAGCAGGGCACCGAGGTGGGTGGACAGCTGGGCCTCCCGCCGTCGGTCGCCGAGGTCGTGCACGAGGGCGAGGGCGTGCCGGACCGCCTCGATGGCCTGCTGGGGCTGGTGCAGACTCGCCAGGATCTCGGCGAGGTTCGCGTAGGTGGCGACCTCCCCCGGCCGGTCGCCGAGCTCACGGAAGATCACGCCGGCGGTGCCGAGGGCCGCCATCGCCTCCTTGAACCGGCGGGCGTGGCTGTGCGCGTAGGCGAGGTTGTGCCACGCCACCGCCTCCTCGTACCTGATCCCGAGGGCGAGGGCGGACGCGAGCGCCACCTCCGTCACCGCGAGGGCGTCGTCGTTCCGGGACCGCCGGACCAGGTGGGCGACCAGCGACGCGGACAGACTCACGGCCACCACGGGAAGGCTCGCCTCCGCTGCCACGCGCACGGCCGCGACCAGGGTGGCCCGCTCGTGCTCCAGCCAGGCCAGGGCTTCGGTCTGGTCACGGAAGCGGCCGGGGCCCGGGCTTCCGGGGAGTGCCTTGAGGTCCGCGTCGGCGGCCTCGGCCGTCACCGCGTAGTACACGAGCAGGCGTCGCAGGGCGTCCTCGCCGGCTGCCGGGTGCCGATCGGCCTGTTCCAGGGCGTAGTCGCGCACCAGGTCGTGCAGGTACCAGCGGCCGCCGTCCGCCGCCTGTTCGACCAGGGCACAGCCGGCGAGCCGAGCGAGCCGGGAGCGGACCTCACGCACCTTCGAGCCGGCCAGCGCGGCGGCGGCCTCGGTCGAGATGTCGGCGCCGGGGTTGAGGGCCAGGAGCCGGAAGAGCTCCGCCTGCGGCTCGGTGAGCCGCCGGTGCGAGCGGTCGAGCACGATCCGGATGCCGTCCTCGCCGTCGTCCAGGAGGTCGAGCCGGGCGGCGCGGTCGGCGAGGTCCGCGGCGAGCTCGTCCGGACGCAGGTGCGGGTCGAGGACGAGCTGGGCCGCGGCGAGCCGCAGGGCGAGCGGGAGGTGGCTGCACAGCTCCGCCATCCGCTGAGCGGACGCCGGGTCGGCCGTGATGCGGTCGTCGTCCGCGCGGGCGGCTCGGACGGCGGTGTCGAGGAGGGCCACGGCCGCCTCGGGGCCGAGGACGCCGAGGCGGTGGAGGCGGGCGCCGAGGCTGGGGAGGGTTTCGCGGGAGGTGACCAGGAGGCGGTGGCGGGCGGACGGGGGCTGGAGGAGGCGGACCTGCTCGGCGCCGGAGACGTTGTCGGCGACGACCAGGATGCCTTCGTCGTACTGGTCCAGTCGGGCGCGGTAGAGGGTGGCCCGATTCGAAGGGTCCGGGGGGATGTGTTCGGCGGGGACGCCGAGGGCGCGCAGGAGAGTGTCGAGGGCCTGCCCGGCCTCCAGCGGCGTCTCGTCGTAGCCGCGGAGGTCGACGAACAGGGCCGCGGAGAAGTGGGCGGCGCCGAGCAGCGCGTGGCCGACGGCGACCGCCAGCGTCGTCTTGCCGATGCCGCCGAGGCCGGTGACCGCCACCGTTGACGGGCCGTCCGAGGTCAGCAGGGACCGGAGCTCGGCGAGGTCCCGGTCGCGGCCGGTGAAGGCGGAGGTGAGCGGCGGGAGGCCTGCGGTCGTGGGAGGCCGGGCGATGACCGTCACGTGCGCCGTGTCCGCCTGGACGACCGGGCCGTGGAAGTTCCCCCCGCGAATGCTGTTGTGCACCGGGTCAGGGTAGCCGCCCGCGCCTCCCGACCGCTTCTCGTGCGCCTGCTGTGCGCCGGTGGTCGTGTGGAACGCTTTCCGGACGGACAAGGCGAGTTGGGGAGTTTGCATGCAACACGGGCACACCGATCCGTCGCTCTACCGTTCGGCCGCCGAGGCGATCGCCGCTCCGCCGGAGAAGCTGGCGTACGTGGCCGGGTTCGACCGCTCGGGCCGGCGGCCGGACGCGTTGCTGAGCGTCGACACCGATCCGGACTCGGCGAGCTACGGGAAGGTCCTGAACTTCGCCGAACTGCCCACGCTCGGAGACGAGTTGCACCACTTCGGCTGGAACGCCTGCTCCAGCGCCCTCGCCCACGCCTGCCACCGGGACCCGGAGCGGCGCTACCTGCTGCTCCCCGGGCTGCGCTCCTCCCGGCTGCACGTGCTGGACACCCACCCCGACCCGGTCCGCCCGCACCTGGTCAAGACGATCGAGGCCGAGGAGCTCGCCGCCAAGGCGGGCTACTCGCGCCCGCACACCCTGCACTGCGGCCCCGACGGCGTCTTCCTCTCCTGCCTGGGCAGCGGCGAGGGCAACGACGGCCCGGGCGGGGTGGCGCTGCTCGACCACACCACCTTCGAGGTGCTGCGCGCCTGGGAGACCGAGCGCGGCCCGCAGCACTTCGCGTACGACGTCTGGTGGCACCTGGGCACCAACGTGGGCATCACCAGCGAGTGGGGCAGCCCGTCGATGGTGGAGGACGGCGTGGTGCCGGACCTCCTGCTCGGGCGCAAGTACGGTCACGCACTGCACTTCTGGGAGCTGGACTCCGGCCGCCACCTCCAGCGGGTGGACCTCGGCGACCAGTACCAGATGGTGCTGGAGCTGCGCCCGGCGCACGACCCGCAGGCGGAGTGGGGGTTCGCCGGGGTGGTCACCAACGTCGAGGACCTGTCCTCCTCGGTCTGGCTCTGGTACCGGGAGGGGCCGGCGTTCACCGCGCGCAAGGTGATCGAGATCCCCGCCGAGCCGGCCAAGGCCGAGGACCTGCCGCCCGCGCTGCAGCCGTTCGGGGCGGTGCCGCCGCTGGTCACCGACATCAACCTGTCGGTGGACGACCGCTGGCTGTACGTGTCCGCCTGGGGCACCGGCGAGCTGTTCCAGTACGACGTCTCGGACCCGTTCCACCCCCGCCTGGCCGGCTCCGTGCGGCTCGGCGGGATCGCCGCCCGCACCCCGCACCCGGCCGAGCCCGGCCGTCCGCTGAGCGGGGCGCCGCAGATGGTGGAGATCAGCCGGGACGGCCGGCGGATCTACCTCACCAACTCGCTCTACGGCGCCTGGGACGACCAGTTCTACCCGGACGGCATCGAGCCCTGGATGGTCAAGCTGGACGCCGACCCGGACGCCGGCGGGCTGAGCATCGACGAGCGCTTCTTCCCGCACGGCGCCGACTTCCGGGGCCTGCGCGTCCACCAGACCCACCTGGCGGGCGGCGACGCCTCCTCCGACTCCTACTGCTTCCGCTGAACCGACGACCCCTGAACGGACGACCGCTGAACCGACGACCGTCCTGCCGGCATCACCGGAAGAGCGCCTGGTCGAACCGCACCTGAGCCGACGGCAGCCCGGCCGTCGCCAGCCGGGTGCGGACGGAGCCGACCATGCCGACCGGCCCGGTGACACAGGCCAGGTGCTCGCGCCAGTCTCCGGCCGTCGCGACGGTGTCGGAGAGCTCGCCGACGGTGACCGGGGTGACGGTCAACCACGGCTTGTGCAGGCCGAGTTCGGACAGCGCCTGCCAGTCGTAGAGGTCGGCGCGGTCCCGGGCGCCGACGAACAGGTGGACCCGGCGGCCGGTCGGCCGGTGGGCGGCCTGCTGCTCGACGATCGCCTTCATCGGGGCGAGGCCGGTGCCTCCCGCGACCAGCAGCAGGTCGCGGGCGTCGCCGTCGGGCAGCAGGCTGCCGCGCGGCGGGCCGAGGCGCAGCCGGTCGCCGACGGCGGTGTGCTCGACCAGGGCGGCGCTGACCCCGCCGGCGCCGGTGCGGCGGACGTGGAACTCCAGCTCGTTGTCGGCGCGCGGGGCACAGCCCATCGAGTACTGCCGCCACGTGTGCGGCAGCGCCGGGTGCTCGACGGTGCCGTACTGCCCGGCCTGGTACGGGTACGGCTCGCCGGTGCGCACCCGCAGCACGGCGAGGTCGGGGCGGCGGCGCTCGTGGCCGGTCACCACGGCGTGCCAGTACGGGGGCTCGGTGAGCGCGGAGTCGGCGCCGGCCACCATCGAGCCGACGGCGAAGCGAAGCATCCGCACCCAGGCGCCCTCCAGCTCCTCGGTCCAGTGTTCGCCGGCCCGGTGCCGGACGGCCGCGCACAGGGCTTCCTCGAAGGCCTCGTAGTGCACCGGCCGGACGCCCAGTTTCCGGTGGTCGCGGCCGAGCTGGCGGAGGGTCTGCGCCAGCTCGTCCGGGCGGTCGAGGTGGTCGATCAGGTGGTGGAAGATCCGCTCCAGGTGGAGCTGCTGGAACTCCATCGAGCTGGGGAAGAGCGATCGCAGGAACGGGCGGCGACTGAACATCACCGCGTACAGGTGGTCGATCAGTTCCGCGAGCGGGGAGATCAGGTCGAGGTCGCGCCGGATCAGGTGCTGGTCGGCGGCGCCGTCGTAGCCGCCGTCCTCGCCGTACGCGCCGTACCCGAAGTCGCCGCCGGCCGAGGAGGACGGGGCGAGGAGCTGGCGGCGCAGGCGCATGGCGTGGTGACGGGCGATGAGACGGTCGTACTCGGCGGTGGCGGTGCCGTTGGCAAGGTGCGTGCTGCTGCTGTTGTCCATGTCCTGCCCAGTCAACTGCCGGAGCGCCGAACGCGAGAAGGGCCGATCGCCCCGGACGGACCCGGGACCTTCGACCCCTTGCGGTGGTGCGTGCGGACCGGAATGGTTTTCGGCCACCGTGGACGGCTACGGTGCAGGGTGCCCCGCGCGCTACGGTGCAGGGTGCCCCGCGCCCCGGTGCTCTCCCACCACCGGGACCCGGGGCACCGCCGTCAGGCTCCCGCCCGGCGCGTCTCCCGGCGTTCCAGCCGCCGCTGCCGGCCCTGGCGCAGCGGCTGGTCGGGCAGCCACCCGAAGGTGAGACAGGCGCCGACCACTCCGAGCAGCATCCCGACCAGGAAGCCGCCCAGGTTGGAGGTGACCCAGCTGGCCAGCGAGGCCAGCACGGCGAGGATGGAGTAGAACAGCCGCTGCGCCGGGTTGAACAGGATCAGCAGGCCGCACAGCATCATCACCGCCGGCACCAGGTACCCGGCCAGCCCCTGCATCCCGATGTGCAGGATGACGGGCAGCGGGGCCTTCAGGGTGAACAGGATCTCGGCGCCACCGAGCGTCACCAGCAGCCCGCCCCAGAACGGTCGCTTGCCCCGCCAGTCGCGCTTGACCGGGCGTGCGGCGGGCTCGGCCGCAGGGGCCGCCACGGCCTGGGCGGGCGCGGCCGCCGTCCCCTCGGCGACCACCCCCTCCGCCC
>NZ_JAHSQD010000359.1 GCF_020103755.1 Streptomyces sp. LS1784 | reverse complement strand
CGTCGCGCCGCCGCGCCGGGCGGCCGGGATGCCACCCCCGGACGCGAGCGGCTCGACCAGCTTGGCCAGCCGCCGCAGCCCCCGGTGAGCGGCCATCCGGACGCTGCCGGCCCGCTTGCCGAGCACCCGGGCGGCACTCTCCGCGTCCAGCTCCATGACCACCCGCAGCAGCACCGCCTCGGCCTGGTCGCGCGGCAGCCGGGAGATCAGGGCCAGGGCGTCGGCGGTGCCGACCGTGGCCAGCGCGGCGCGCGCGGTGTCGTCCCCTGCCGCCAGCTCGACCAGCTGCTCGAAGGGCAGGTCGGCGACCGGACGGCGGCGCCGGGCGCGCAGGTGGTCGAGGGCGCGGTGGCGGGCGATGGTGGCGGCCCAGCCGCGGAAGCCGTCCCCGTCGCCGGAGAAGCCGCGCAGGTCGCGGGCGATCTGCAGCCAGGCCTCGGAGGCGATGTCCTCGGCGTCCTGCGCGTCCTGCGGCCGGCCGCCGACCAGGACCCGCAGGTAGCGCAGCAGGCCCGGCTGGACAGTCCGGAAGAGCAGCCGGAACGCCTCCTCGTCCCCGTCCTGCGCGGCCCGGACCGCCTCGGTCAGGTCGGGAGGAGCGGGGGCCGGGCCCGGCGGCGGGCCGGTGGGTGGTACTGGTCCGGACCGGCCGACGGGGCCGTCGGTGCCCGCTCCGGGGCGCTCTGCACTCTGCACTCGCCACATGATGCGCCATTCGGGCGAACGCTTCGGCTCCGGCCGAAGGACCGGTCCGTCCGGGGCCACGGTCCCGAGGACTGCTGCCGTTCGCCCACGGCCCGCGAAGGCCCGTCCGGCCTATGTTGTCGGTAGGCGAAGCAGTCCGGACCGCCGGGACGCCCGGACGCCGGGTCCGCCGACGCGCCCGGCCCGCCACCGTGCGTCCGCTGCCTGGACACCCTGGGCCGCGAGCTGTGGACCCTCCCCGTCGAGGAGTGGGAACTTCCCCGTCGGGGAGTGAAAAGCAGCAGGTCGGGGGCGGTGTCACGACGCGCACCATGACAGCTGTCATGCGGATGACGCAACGGACGGCACTGCTCCGGCGGAGGGCCGGACGGAAAAACTGGAGGCACGACGCGGGCAGCGGCCCGCGGCCACCAGCCGGGGAGGAACCCACCGTGAGCCAGACCGTCAGCGCCACCGCCGTCACCGGCACCGTCGCCCTCACCAGCGCCGTCACCAGCGCCGTCGCCGCTCCCGCCCGGGACGCCGCCGCGGGCGCCACCCGTGCCAAGGCGCCCAACCCGCTGGTCTCCGGGCTCCGCCCGCTCGCCCTCGACGTGGCCGCCCCGCTGGCCGGCTACTACCTGCTGCACTCGGCCCTCGGCCTGAGCGAGTTCGCCGCGCTGGCCTGGAGCAGTGCCTTCCCGGCTGCCCGGACCGTCCTGGGCCTGCTGGGCGAGCGCAGGCTCAACCTGTGGGCCGCCCTGATGCTGACCGTGAACCTCGCGGGCCTGGCGCTGACCTTCGTCACCGGCGACGCCCGGCTGATGATCGCCAAGGACGGCGGGCTGAGCGGCACCGTGGCGCTGGCGATCCTGGTCTCCGCACTGATCGGCCGACCGGTGATGACCCCGATGCTGATGCCCTTCCTCACCAAGGGCCGGCAGGAGCGCTCCGCCGCCTGGCAGCGGCTGGTCGAGGGCCGGGCGGCCGGGTCGCGGGCCTTCCGCCGCCACGAGCGCCTGTTCTCGGGCATCTGGGGCACCGCGCTGCTGACCGAGTGCGCGGCCCGGGTGGTCGGCGCCTTCACCCTGCCGGTGTCGACCATGGCCTGGCTGTCCACCGCCCTCCTGATCGGCGCGATCGTGGCCGGTTCGATGCTCGGCCAGATCGCGGTCGAGCCGATGGAGCGGCTGGTCCGCGCCGAGACCGAGGCCCCGACCACCGTCTGACCACGCGATTCTTCCCTCCCGCCCCTCCCCTCCTCCCTGAACAACCGGTTCCGAGCACTCGAACAGCGAGGAACCATACGGATCTCCCGGGAGTCGTCATATAACGAGGGGGTAACGGGACCCCCGACGAGAAAACGGGGAGCCCCATGTACCGGACGACGCACGCGCCGAGCAGCACCGTGGACCGCACGCTCGTCTGGGACGGCTGCCTGAACGTCCGCGATCTGGGCGGACTGCCCACCGCCTCCGGCCGGCTCACCGCCCACCGCGCGATAGTCCGGGCGGACAACCTGGACCGCCTCACCGCCGAGGGTTGGGACGCCCTCCTCGACCACGGCGTCCGCACCGTGGTCGACCTGCGCAACGCCGAGGAGCACAAGCCGCTCCTCCCGCTCCCCGAGGACGTCGAGCTGATCCGCGTCCCGCTGGACGAGCTGGCCGGCCCCGCCTGGTGGGAGGCCCACGGACGGCTGGACGGCACCCCGCTCGCGCTTCGCCCGTACCTGGACCACTGCCCGCACGCCGCCGCCGCGCTGATCTCCGCGATCGCCGGCGCCCGTCCCGGCGGCGTGGTCGTGCACTGCGGCGCCGGCCGTGACCGCACCGGCCTGGCCGCCGTGCTGCTGCTCGCCCTGGCCGGGGTCGACCGGGGCGCGATCACCGAGGACTACCTGCTGAGCGGCCCCAACATCCGTCCGCTGTACGGGATGCTGGGCCTGCCGGACCCGTACCGCCGGATCGACGCGGTGCTCGCCGAGGCCGGGACCACCGCCGAGGCCGCCCTGGCGGCCGCGCTCGACGGGTTCGACCCGGCCGGCTACCTGCTCGCGGCGGGCGTCCCACCCGAGCGGATCGCCGCCGTCCGGGAGCGACTGCTGCCCGCCGCGTAGCGCGGGCCCCGACGCCGCCGTGATCATCGTCAACCGATGGTTGACGACCTCCGGGTCGACAACCTACGGTTGACGCATGGAGAATCCCGTTGTTCCCAACACCACTCCGCTGCGCCTCGACGACCTGATCGCCGCGATCAAGAAGGTCCACACCGACGCGCTCGACCAGCTCTCCGACGCGGTCATCGCCGCCGACCACCTCGGCGAGCTCGCCGACCACCTCATCGGCCACTTCGTCGACCAGGCCCGCCGCTCCGGCGCCTCCTGGACCGACATCGGCCGCAGCATGGGCGTCAGCAAGCAGGCCGCCCAGAAGCGCTTCGTCCCCAAGGACCCGGGCACCCCGAACGACCTCGACCCCAGCCAGGGCTTCAGCCGGTTCACGCCCCGGGCCCGCAGCGTCGTGGTGGCCTCGCAGGAGGAGGCCCGCAAGGCGGGCAACGCCGAGATCACCACGGCGCACCTGCTGCTCGGCCTGCTCGCCGAGCCCGAGGGCATCGGCGCGAAGGCGCTCGCCGCCCAGGGCGTCACCCCGCAGGCCGCCCGGGAGGCGGTCACCGCCGCCCTGCCGGCCGCCGTCGACACGCTGCCCGCACTGATCCCGTTCGACGCCGAGAGCAAGAAGGCGCTGGAACTGACCTTCCGGGAGGCGCTCAAGCTCGGACACAACTACGTCGGCACCGAGCACATCCTGCTCGCGCTGCTGGAGCTGGAGAACGGCCAGGGCGTGCTGGCCGGGCTGAAGGTGGACAAGTCCGAGACGGAGACCTTCGTCTCGGAGGCGATCGCCGCCATCATCGCCGCTCGGAACGAGGAGTCCGGGCCGCAGCAGTGAGGTCACGACGCCCTGCCCCGGACGGAACTCCCCGCCGGGGCAGGGCACTTCCGCTCAGAACCCGGAGACGTGGGTGGTGACGATCCGGACCCGGCCGTCCTTGGCCGCCTCCAGCGCCGCCCGCAGCCGGGCCGAGCGGGCCGGGCCGAGGAGCCCCATGGCGTCCTCGACCGGCGCCCAGCGGTGGGTGTCCAGCTCGCCGGCCGGGACGGTCACGGGGGTGCCGTCCGGGACGGTCCCGAAGTCGAACATGAAGTGCTGGGCGGGGTGGTCGAGTTCGTCCGAGGCGTGGGTCCAGGAGATGGCCAGCAGCTCGCCCGCCTCCCGGACGATGCCGGTCTCCTCCTCCAACTCCCGCACGGCGCACTCGACCGGGCCCTCGCCGAGATCGATCGTGCCGCCCGGGAACTGCCAGTGCTCGCGGTACCCGGCCTTCACGATCAGGATCCGTCCGGACTCGTCCCGCAGCAGGCAGCCCGCCGCCGCGTAGATCCGGGGCAGGGACGCCAGCCATTCCTCGCGGGACTTCAAGGGCTCAGCCGTCACGGGGCTCCTCCTGGGGCGGGGTGGGTGCGGTCGCCCCCACTCTGCCACCCGACCGATGAGCCGCGGCCGCCCCGGCAGTCCTATCCGGCATGGACATCGTGAAGACCACACCGGGCGGCCCCGTACTGACCTGCGACCTGGCCGCGCTCACCGCCCCCGACCTGGCCGTCGTCGACGCACTCGCCCGGCTGCGGCTGGCCGCCGCCCGGCACGGGGTGGCCGTGGTGCTGCTGAACACCGGCGGGCCACTGCGCCGACTGCTGGCGTTCAGCGGCCTCTCGGCGCTGCTGCCGGGCGCGTCGGACCCCGTGGACCTCGCGGAGCTACTCGGCGGCGGGACCCATGACGGGCTCGACGGCCTCGACGGGCTCGACGGGCTCGGCAGGCTCGGTGGGCTCGGTGGGCTCGGCCTCCAGCCGGGGCGGGAGGCCGAAGAGCGGGAAGAGCACGTCGGTGTCCAGGAAGCTGGTGAAACCGGTGATCCGGCTCCCTGACACCTCCAGCACGATCAACGCCCACGGCTCGTGCCCGCCCGCCGGGCTCGGCCGGTACTGGCCGAAGGCCCGGCCGCCGTTGGCCGCCACCGGCAGCAGCCGGGAACCGCGGCAGCCGTGCCCGGGGCCCAGCATCCACGCCCGGATCTCGTCCCGCCCGCGCAGCCACATCGCGAACGGCGGCATGTTGAGCGTGACGTCCTCGTGCAGCAGCGCGGCAAGGCCCTCCATGTCGTACGCCTCGAAGGCGCGGACGTAGCGCTCCAGCAGCGCGCGGTGGTCCTCGTCCAGCTCGGGGGCCGGCCGGGCGGCCGAGGCGTCCGTGGCGAGCACCGCCCGCGCCCGCTGGAGCGCGCTGTTGACCGAGGCCACCGTGACGCCGAGCAGTTCGGCCACCTCGGCGGCCTTCCAGCCGAGCACCTCACGCAGGATCAGCACCGCCCGCTGCCGGGGCGCGAGGCGCTGGAGCACGGCGACGAACGCCAGCTTCACCGACTCGCGCTGGGCGGCCACCTCGGCCGGGTCCCCCGTCTCGGGCAGCACCCGGCCGTCCGGTGCGGGACCGATCCACGTCACCTCGGGCAGTTGGGTGCCGTGCGCGGTAGCCACCGTGACCGGGCCGGCCAGGTCCATCGGCCGGGCCCGGCCGTTGCGGCCGTTCAGCGCGTCCAGGCAGACGTTGGTGGCTATGCGGTACAGCCAGGAGCGCAGCGCGGCCCGCCCCTCGAAGCCCTTGTGCCCGCGCCAGGCGCGGACCATGGTCTCCTGCACCGCGTCCTCGGCCTCGAAGACCGAGCCGAGCATGCGGTAGCAGTAGCCGGTCAGCTCGGTGCGGTACCGCTCCAGCTGGAGCTCGACCGGCTCCTCCGTGATCACGTCGGCCATGGTGCGCCCGCCCCCGTCGTCCTGCCGTGTGCCCTGGTGAACCGGACGAACGTAGCGCACGCGACTGACAATCGCCCTTCGGGAGCGGCCGGCCCGGTGTCGGCCGGCTCAGTGCTGTCCGTACACCTGGCCGGAGCCGAAGCCTGCGGTCACCAGCTTCCACAGGGTGGGGAACTCCTCGCCGGTGATGCCGGTCGGGTTGAGCCCGACGACCACGCTGCGGGAGAAGTCGCGGGTGGCGAAGACGCCGGTGGTGTAGCCGGGCCGGGAGCCGTTCTTGCCCCAGACCTCGGTGCCGTTCGGCAGGACGGCGCGCAGCAGGCCGGCGGTGCTGTAGCAGGCGTGCCCGGCGGTCGGGCCGATCTCGCAGTTCTTGTTGTGGTCGTTCGGCACGTCCGGGACGGCGAACACCTCGGCCTGCTGGGCGGGCGGCAGCAGCCGGCCGCGGTAGAGCGCGTCGAAGAAGCGCTCCAGGTCGGCGGCGGAGGAGATCATGCCGCCCTCGGCCCACGGGTACGGGCTCTGCTCGGTGACGTCCACCCGGGCGGTGCTGCCGTCGGCGTTCCGCACGTCCACGTAGCCGGCGGCGTGCGGGCCGCGGATGGTCAGGTCGTCGGCGGCCGGGACGTAGGTGGCGTGCAGGCCGAGCGGGCCGGTGATGCGCCGCCGCACCTGGTCCGCGTAGTCGTCGCCGGTGACCTTCTCGATCACCAGCGCGGCGACGAAGTAGTTGTTGCCGTTGTACTGCTGTGCGGTGCCGGGCGCGAAGTTCATCGGCTGGGTGAGCATGTCCGCCACCACCTGCCGGGGGCTGAAGTAGGTCGCCCTGTGCGCGGCGAACCACGCCGTGCTGCCGTCCCCCGAGGTCATCCCGCCGCCTCCGGGCAGGCCGCTGGTGTGGTTGAGCAACTGCCGTACGGTGACCGCCGGGTAGTCGGCCGGCAGCAGTCCGGGCAGATAGTGCTGGACGGTGCCGTCCAGGTCGACCCTGCCCTCGGCGGCGAGCTGGAGCAGCACCGTCGCGGTGAACACCTTGGTGACGCTGCCGATCCGGAACCGGGCGTTCGCCGGCACCTCCTCCCCCGAGGTGCCGCGCCACCGCGCACCCGGGCCGTCGACCCGGACCAGCGCTCCGGTGATGCCGGCGGGCAGGGAGCCGAGGGCCGCGGCGAGCGATTCCCGGTCCAGCGGGCCGGGTTGGGCCGTCGCGGGCGCGCGGGACGGACCGGAGACCGTGACGGTGGTGACGGCCGGGGAGGCTCCCGCGGCCAGGGCCGGGGTCGCGACGCCGACCGTGGCGGCGGCGAGCAGCGCGCCGGCTGCTGCGAGGGTGGACCAACGACCGGTGCGGGTACGGGTGTTCATGCGGATTCTCCCCAATGGCGGCTCGCCCGGCGGGTGTCGGACCGCCCTGGCAGCGACCCGCCCGGCCGGCGGTGGCTCTACGGGAGAGAGTCTTCGGGGCGGCGCCGGTCCGCGACATCCGGGAGCGCCCCCGAACCCTCCCCGAGAACACCCCCGACCGTGCGTCAGGGGCGGCGCGGCCGTGGTCCGGTCGCCCGCCCCTGCGGTGGGGTACGGCTCAGTGGGCGGAGTGCTTCTCCGCGCCGCGGTGCCGGTGCCCCTTGAGCTCGGCGTGCATCGCCGGGGTCGCGTGCATCGCCATGCCCGGCGCGTCCCTTCCGCCGTGCCGGAACGCCTCGCCGGCGCCGCGCCCGCCGGCGGCGTGGGACATCACGCCGGCGCTCGGCTCCGGCGCGAGCCGGATGGGCGGGCTCGCCATGCCCCGGCGTTCCAGCAGCTCCTGCGTGCCCTGGCGGAGCTTGGCGGTGCTGCCTGGCGTTGTTCGCTTGGTCATCGTCGGCCTCCCTTCGTCGGCCGCCGGCCGGACGGATGCCGGGCGGCGGGGCCGCATGGGCGTCATGTCCGGATTTTATCCGGGTTGCGGGCCCGTGCCACTGCGGAGAAGCCACCCGGCCACTGCGGAAGCCGTGCGCGAGTGCGGTGCGCGAGTGCGGTACGCGGGAGGCCGCCTCAGCCCATGACCTCGTGGACGAAGCACCAGCGCCAGTCCTCCCCCGGCTCGTAGGAGCGGATCACCGGGTGGGAGGTGTTGTGGAAGTGCGCGGTGGCGTGCCGCTGCGGCGAGAAGTCACAGCAGCCGATGTGACCGCAGTCCAGACAGATCCGCAGGTGCACCCAGTCCCGGCGGCCCTGCGCCAGGCAGTCGGCGCAGCCGTCGACGGGCGGCCGGGGCTCGATGTCCTGAGGGGCCAGAGCGAGGTCTTCGCAGGCGCTCATGACTGAAAGGCTATGCCGCCCCGGCGCGGAGCGCCTGCTCAGGGCCTTCGCCCTCCGGAGCGGCGTGGACGACCGACAGCCGACCCGGCGGGCCGTTGACACCCAGGGCCTCGTGGCCGACGCCGAGTTCGCCGACCAACGGGCGGTCCACCGGCTCGCCCCCGTGCGTCGCCGCTCGGAGCCGAGGACGTCGCCGGCCTCGTCGCGTACACCGCCGGCCGCCCCGCCACGTCAACCTGCGCCACCTGGTCGCCCTGCCGACCCGGCAGGCGTAGGACCACGCCGTACCGGCACGGCGGATTCCCCGCTCCTGGCCCACGGGCGGCATGGGAGCATGCCACCCGTGGCGATCGTGACGGGGAGAACGAACGGCGAAACCGGCGGGGGCGACCCCGGCGGTTCGCCCGCGCGGCGGGAACGCGGCGCGGGGACGCAGGACAGCGGCAACACCAGCGACACCAGGAGACCGGCCGACGGCAGCGCCGGGACGGTCACCGCCCGGATACCCGGGCAAGCCGGCACCGGCCGGTTCCGGGCCCGCCCGCTGCCCGCCACCGACCGGGTCCGGCAGCCCGTCGCCCTGATCCGGCTGCTCGGCGGCCTGTTCGCCGTCGCCCTCACCCTGCTGCTCGCCGACTACGCCCGTGCCACCACCGGCGGCATCGCCGCCGACGTCGCCGAGGCGGCCTCGCTGGTGCCGCGCCCGCTGGCCGGCCTGGCCGGCGGGCTCACCACCGCCGCCGTCCTGCTGCTCCCGGTCGGCCTCGCCGTCCGTCGGCTGCTGGGCCCCGACC
>NZ_JAHSQD010000358.1 GCF_020103755.1 Streptomyces sp. LS1784 | reverse complement strand
GAGCGGCTGACCACCGGCCTCGTCGAGACCGAGGCCCGCCTGGCCGAGCTCACCGCGACCCGCAAGGTCATCGACAGTCTCACCCTGCCCGAGCACGAACCGGCCCCTGCGGAGACCGCAACCGTCTACCAGCGCATCGTGACCGCCTTCAACGAGCACCCCGGGCGGGTCTTCCGGGTTCGCGACCTCCACGAACTCCTCGAGCTGCCCACCGACGAGCCCTCGATCAACGTCACCCGCTCCCGCCTGGGACGACTCGTTCGTCAGGGACTCCTCGACCAACCCGGACGCGGCCGCTACCAGAAACGGACTTAACGCCCTCTCAGATCCTCCTCTTATCCTTGCGGGCATGGGACTCTCGATAACAGTGGGGTTGTTGAACGACCTGGCCCGCAACGACCCCGAGGCGTGGGAATACCACCTGAACGCCTTCGTCCTGCTCGACCGGGCACTTGCCGGGCAGGGCATCGACTGGCGCGAACCGGGCACGGATCCCGCTGGCGGTGTCCTCTACGCCGGAGGCTTTCCCTACAGCTACCTGAGCCACCTGCGCCGTGCATTCGTCCTGCGGCTGCGAGGGGAAGCTGTCACCCCGGCTCACGCCGTGGACGCCGAGCAATACGCCCGGGACAAGGAGAAGGTCCATGACGAGCTGACCATGTTCTCGTCACACCTGCTCTGCCATGCCGACAACGGGGGCTACTACGTGCCGGTCGACATGAGTGACCCGCTGTTCCTGCCCGAGGAGGACGAAGTCCTGGGATACGGAATGGTCGGGTCCAGCCAGCGCTTGCAGGCCGAGCTGGCTTGGCTGGCACCGGGGATCGACATCCATCCCGACGAGGACGGAACGCTCTCCCGTGCGGAGCAGGCCAAACTGGCGGACATCCCGCACACCGACCCCTTCGAGCCCGAGAAGTTCGCCTGGGCCCGGCTCTACGCAGCATGCCAGTCGAGCATCTCCAGCGGCCATGCCATCGTCTTCGGCTGAAGGCACGGGTCACGTCCGTTGGAGTGGTGTATCGACGGCCACTCGGTGATCCAGTTTCAGGCTATGCGGTGAGTGCGGTGGCGGGGGTTTCTTCGGGGGTTTCTCCCTCGATCGGGTGGAGGCGGCAGCGGCCGAGGATCTCGGAGCCGATGTAGCGGCGCTGTTAGGCCCATTCGTCGCTCTGCTCGGCCAGGACGGCGCCGATCAGGCGGATGACCGAGCTGCGGTCGGGGAAGATCCCGACGACGTCGGTGCGGCGCCGGATCTCCTTGTTCAGCCGCTCCTGCGGGTTGTTCGACCAGATCGACTTCCAGACGGTGCGGGGGAACGCGGCGAAGGCCAGCAGGTCCTCGCGGGCATGTTCCAAGTGCTCTGCGGCTTTGGGGAATCGCTCGTCGAGGGCGGCGATGACGGTGGCCATCTGCTGGCGCACGGCCTTCGCGTCGGGCTGTTCGAAGACGGTCCGCAGCAGGGTGGCGACCCAGGGCTGGGCGGATTTGGGGACCTGCGAGAGCAGATTGCGCGCGTAGTGCGTGCGACACCTCTGCCAGCACGCGCCGGGCAGGGTCGCGCCGATCGCGTCCACCAGGCCCGCGTGGGCATCGCTGACGACGAGTTGGACGCCGCCCAGGCCGCGGGCGACCAGGGACCGCAGGAACGCGAGCCAGCCGGCGCCGTCCTCTCTGGTGGCGACGTCCAGGCCCAGGACCTCGCGCTGGCCCTCGTTGTTGACCCCGATGGCGACCAGGCAGTGGACGTTGACGACCCGGCCGCCCTCGCGGACCTTTTGTGTCAACGCGTCGACCCAGACGAACGTGTAGGGGCCCTGATCGAGCGGACGGTTGCGGAACTCGGCGACCCGTTCGTCCAAGTGCTTGGCCATCTCGGAGACTTGGGACTTCGAAAGCTGGGTGACGCCCATGCTCTCGGCGAGCTTCTCCACCCGCCTGGTAGACACGCCGAGCAGGTAGCAGGTGGCGACCACGCTGATCAGGGCCTGCTCGGCCCGGCGCCGTCGCTCCAGCAGCCACGACGGGAAGTACGAGCCCGACCGGACTCTCGGGATGGCCAGGTCGATCGTGCCGACGCTGGGGGTACCCCCGGCCGAAGGCTGGGGGAGTGTCCCAGTCCCGATTGCGGTAGCCATTGCGGGAGTTGATCCGGTCCTCGCTCGGACGGCCGTACTCGCCGCCGCAGGCCCGGTCCACGTCAGCGGACATCATCGCCTCCGCGAAGGTCTTCACCATCGCCCGCACCAGGTCGGGACTCGCCGAAGCCAGGTTCTCCTCCAGCAGGGCAGCAAGGGGCACACTGTCAGGTGCGGTCATCGTGTTGGTCTCCTCTTCGTGACGTCAGACATCTCGAAGGATCAACCGGTGGCCGTTCTACGTTCTCAGGCGACACCCGCTACCGAGACGAAACCCCCGGAACGGGTGGAACCCGTACACCACTTCCCTGGACGCAACCAAGGCAACGGTCGAGGGTGGGGCTTGACGTACGACTCGGCCGCCGGCTCTGTTCATGTCGTAGAGCAGCGTTTCGACAGCGGTTCGGAAGGCAACACCTGGACCGGATGCTCACGAGAACGAGCCCGGTCACTTACCCTGCCTCGCTCTGCCGCCGCTGCTCGCGGTCCTCGAACCAGCGCTCCAGGTCCTCGTTCCAGCGAGCCGCGTTGCTGCCGTCCAGCTGACCGGCGAACGCCCGGTAGGCGGCCGGCACCAGAGCCTCGCGGTCGGCGGGCTCCGCCGAGGCGATCGCCCACAGCGCCTCGCCGGTGTCGTCGTCCAGCCCGGTGCAGGAGTGCGGTCCCCCGCCCGCGAGCACACGCTGCAGTTCCTCGTGGAAGATCTGCCGCAGCTCCTGGTCAGTCGGCCACCCGTGGCGCATCCCGGTCCCCCATCGACGTCGAACTCGAAGTTTCCGTCCTCCGGAGAAGACTCGGTTGCCCAGGCATGTAGTTCCACATACCGGTTTCGGCTCGTCAGGGTGGTGTTGCGGTGGCCAGAAGACCGCGGCGCGGCCGCGGCACCGGCGAGTGGTGCACCCGCACCAGCCAGCCCACCTGATCACCCGCCCGGTCACAGCGCCGTTCTCGGCGGCCCAGGTGACCGGGTCGACGCCGCCGGCCCAGGGGCGGGTCGGGTCGCCCTCCCACACGACCAGGCGGCCGACGACTGCGTGGCGACCGGCGTACGCGGCGGCGAGCAGCGGTTGGATCGTCGCGGGGCCGTTCTGCAGGAGTTCCAGGAGGTGGGTGCGACGTTCCAGGTAGGGCAGCGGGCGGAGGTCGGTCTCGCCCCCGCGAGCCAGGGCGTCGAACGCGGCGAGGTGGACGGCGAATCCGGCACCGGGCTTGGGCCCTTTGCCGGATCGGGTCTGAAGCAGAGCGAAGGAGACGGTGCCGTCGGGCTTCACGGCCAGCAGTTCGCCGTCCAGTACGCAGGCGGTGAGGTGGCGGGCGGCTTCGGCGACGTCGGCGAACGCGCGGGTCAGGTCGATGCCGTGCCGGCTGTACACCCGAGGGTGGGGGCCGGCCACCACGATGGCTCTCCAGCCGTCGCACTTGGGCTCTGCAAGGCTGCCCGCGGCACTGGCCGGCAGGTGCAAGGTGTCGGGTGACCGAAAGCGGTATCGGAAGCGGCACCGGAAGCGGGCCGCCCAGCCGATCCGTTGCGCATCGAGGCTATCTCCTCGCCGTCGGCCCAACCGGCGTTGAGGAGTAGTACCGGCCTTCCCAGTCCGGGCTCAGGATCGCATCGAGCATCGCCAGTGAGCGGCACAGGTTCCGCAGGTCAGCGATGGAAGGGAGCCGGCGAGCTACGTCATAGACAGTCACGTGCTCATCCAACCGGATGCCCCTGACACCCAGAATCTGCCCCAAGGCTGTCACGCTCAGTAGCAGTGCCGGAGTCTGGTGGGTCAACTCGCGACGGTTGAATACGCGAGTCCACCAGAACCGAGGCCGTTCTTTTGCCGGGACTTGGCCATCAGCATCAGCTCGGATGCTGGCCTCGGTCAATGGAACCGTGGTTGGCGCTGAGATTGATCATGGGAGTGCCGGGCCGTACACACTCAGCCACTCGCACAGTGACGCGCCCGCAATCGGAGGAATGCCGAAGCAGGGCACCGAACGAGGATCCAATTGGCTGGTTGCCCAACCAATTCGACCTGAGGATGTCCCCATGCGTCGTGCCCTTACAGCGGTTGCCTTGTGCGCCGCGACCGTTGCTCTCACGCTCGGAAGCGCGGGATTCGCCAACGCGGAAGCTTGGATCTACCCGCAACAGTGCCTGGACGGGGGCGGGCAGGTTTTCCAGATCGAGCCCGGGCTGGGCAAGTGCGTCGGCGGGACGTACGACGGCATCGAGGTGCAAGAGCGACCCTGAGCCCAGCCGCCGAGTTCAGAGTGCCGAGTTGGTCGCCGGGTTGTACAGGTCGACCATCGTGCGTACAGGGAGCGGCAACCAGTCGCCGGTCGGCGGGTTCCGGGAGAGCAGTTCGAGTACCTCGGTGGCCGTCGGACGGCGCCGGGGATCGTGGTCGAGGCACAGGGTGATGACGCCGACGAACCGGGAGGGCAGCAGGCTGAGGGCGGACGCCAGGGATTCGCCGTCCGGGAGCGGCGCGGCTCCGGCGGCATGGCACAGCACCATGCCGAAGGCGTAGAGATCTACGGCATGCGTGATCGATCCGCCGGTGAGCTGTTCCGGAGCGAGGAACCCCGGCGTGCCGACGACATAGTTGGTACTGGTGAGTCCGGTGCTGTCGAGGGCTCGGGCGATGCCGAAGTCGATGATGCGGGGTCCTGCGCCGGAGATGATGATGTTGCCGGGTTTAAGGTCGCGGTGGACGATGCCGCAGGCATGGATGCGCTCGAGTGCTTCGGCGACGCCGACCGCGAGGGTGTGCAGGGTCCTCGGGGGCAGGGCGCCCTGTTGTTTGAGGACGGCGTGCAGTGACGGGCCGGGGATGTACTCGGTGGCCAGCCAGGGCGGGTCGCCGTGGGGATCGGCGTCGACCACTGACGCGGTGTGGAACCCGCCGACGAGGCTTGCGGCTTCGATCTCGCGGGCGAACCGCTTCCGGAAGGTCAAATCCTCAGCGAGCTCCGACCGGATGACCTTGATCGCGACCAGGCGCTGCCCGGGCGACTGGCCGAGGTAGACCGTGCCCATTCCGCCTTGCCCCAGCACCGCCGTCAGGCGGTAGCGGCCGATACGGCGTGGATCATCCTGCCGCAGCGGACGGTGCCCGGGGGCGAGTCCGGCGGGCGACTGCAGTGCGCCACGCGCCCCTCCGTTTTCGCTGGCCGGGGCGACGGGACCTCCATGCCGGTCGGCGCTAACCGGCCTCGCCGTCGGGCCCTTGATGGAGGTGGGCGGTGCGACCACCTTGCACTCGACGCGGTGGACCCGGATACCCCAGCGGGCGGTGTCCCGGTTGAGTGCACCGCGCAGGGCCGCGATGATCTTCTCGCGGGAGGTCAGGGCCCGTTCCAGGTCCATGCCATCGACGGTGCCGCGCAACGTAGCGACCGTGAGCTGCTCGATCGCCTGAACGTAGCTGGTCACGTCGTAGGTGGCGGCCCTCGCGTCGGACACCTGGTAGGAGACGGCGATGTCGATGTCGACGCACCGGTTGTCCTGCGTGACCACCTGCTGCCGCGGAATCGCCATGACCTGTTCACGCAGGTCGACCCGGAGGCGCAGGGTGTCGATGAACGGGATGACGAAGTTCAGACCCGGGTTGAGCGTGCGGGTGTAGCGCCCAAAGCGCTCCACGATGGCGGCACTGGCCTCCGGAACGATCTGGATCGCTTTGACCAGGGCAATGAAGACGAACAGCACCAGAATGATCAGAACGATTAAGACCGGTTCCACAGTGGCTCTCCCACCCCTCCGGCTCCCCGACCCTGACACCGGTTCGCGCCGGGCAGCAGTCTTCCAGATCCACCCCATGACGGACCCCGCGTTCACCGCCCCCGAGGAACGGGTCCGCCCAGGACCTCGCCGCTGGCCGCCGACACCTTGCCGAGGCCAAGATGCAGCGGGCAGCCCGCTCCTGCCGTCGCGGGCACACCGCCCCGTAGACCCGCGCTCCGAGCATCCGGGAACGAAGCGCAGGCGGCCGGGTCCCGGGGAAGCAAGGGGGTGTTTCGCGGGGCCCGGCCGGTGGGAGGCCAGCAGCGCCGAGGGCGTGGCGCGGCTGCTCTGCTCGGCGGCCCGGTGGTGCTGTGGTGGAGCCGCCGTGCCGGGAATGCTAGACCGCCGGTCAGCGGGCGGCCAGGGCTTTGACCCGCGTTCTTTCGGTCGCGAGCATGCCATCTATTCGTGGCGCCAGGCTTCTGGTGGCAGGCTCGCCGACAGCGCGGGCGGCTGTGCTCGGGCGGGCGGGCCCTTCGCCGCAGGCCAGGTCAGCGGTGCGGCAGGTGCTCAACCGCCATTGCGCGAGCACATGGCGAGGAGGAAGAGCCCGATGATCACGATGGCGACCCAGCCGAGACACCCCACCCCTTCGGGGTCGCCGGGCGCGATCTGCGAGGCACCCCCCGGCTCGACATTGGGGTGCTTGTGGGCGTAGTGATCAAGCATGCTCTGCCCTGCCGTGGCCTCAGTGGTCCACCCGGTCTTGAATCCGCACTCACCGCAGTGTCCGCGGAACTTGGCCATCGATCTCCCCTTATTTGTCGCGTCTCACGTCATGGCGGGCCGCCCTAGCCGGTGGTCACCGGCTTCGAGTCGCCCCGCCCCTCTCCTTCGAAAGACTCACCACAGATGTGGTACCACGCCTGAGGTGGTACCTTCAAGTGGTAATGATGAAAGGACATCTGACGGTGAATCATGATCGGCGAGACCTGTTGCGTGATGCGGCCATCGACGTGCTGGCCGAGGAGGGCGGGCGCGGGCTGACACACCGGGCCGTCGACACGGCCGCCGGGGTGCCGCCGGGCACCACCAAGAACTACTTCCCCACACGGGACACCCTGCTGGGAGCGATCGCCGAACGGTGTGCCGAGCAGTACCGCATGGCCGCCGAACAGCTCGCGGCCGCAGGCCCAGGACCAAGCGACCGCGAGGGCCTGGTGGTCATGATCACAAGCCTGCTGGAGAACGTCGCCGGACCGGGCCGCCACAGGATGCTCGCCTATCTCGAACTGCAGACCGAGGCCACCCGCCGGACCTGGCTGTCAGCGATCCTGGACCAGATCGCCGCAGCCGACTTCACCGCCTTCGAATATGCCCAGCACGCGGCTGGCCTGCCCGTCACCCCACAACGGTCCGTCACCGTCACCCTCGGCCTGCACGCCGCCATCCCGCACCTGCTCGTCGCCGGGCCCGACAGCCTGACCGCCGCAGGCCTCGACGACCTGGACCGCTTCGTCCGGGACCTGCTCGCCTCGGTCTACCCGTAACGCCTCGGTCGACGCCGTACCGGCCCGTCCGGCGGGGCCGTCCCCACCACCCAGGGACGGCCCCGCCGGACGCGACGCTGGCTTACAGGTGCGGGTCGATCACCAGCACCGTGATGATCGGGCCCTCGTGCTCGGCACCGCACCCCTGGCGGCCATCGGCGGCACTGGCCTGACCGTACGTCCAGAAGACTCACCAGGCGTCAACGCCGGTCCAGGCGTAGAAGTCGAAAACACGGTGGCCGGTGTGGCCGGGCAGGGCTGGTAAAGGTGGGTGCGTAGGCCGGGGTGGCGGGGGTCGGCGGCGAGCTGGTCAAGCGCGCGGCGCACCCGGCGCAGTTTCGCCGTGTCGGCGCGTCGGCCCTTCTCCAGACAGCGCAGGGTGCGGGCGGCGGCGGGGGTGTAGTGCAGCGTCGGCATCGTGGCCTCTCCTTCGTCGGGGCATGCGGAAGGGCCCACCCCCCGCTGTTGGGATGGGCCCCGGTAGATGAGTTACTGGGCGGCTCGGTCCGGTTGTTTGCCCTAGCGTCAGTCCTGGCCGGCCTGGTCGAGCGGGAGCTCCTGGGCCGGGACGTCGTCCCGGGCATGTGGACCTACCAGCTGGTCGAGGCATCCGACCGGACCTACTCCCGCGTGTTCACCGACGTCGAGGAACAGGTCCGCCAAGGCCTCGCCGCCAGCCGCAAACAGGCGCGGCCGGAGCGGTCGGCCTGGCGTGACCTGGCCGGATGCTCGGCGCGGTGCTCGCGAACGCCGGCTCCGGGCTGACCGTCGCCGTGCTGCTGTTCCTGGCACAGCATGTCGAGGTTGTCTGGCGCTGATGCCTCGGTTGGGGACCGGTCCGCTGCCCGCTCGGGGGTTCGGGCACGGACCGGTTCTCTCAGTCTGTGTGGGCGGGCATCGCAGTGCCGCTGGGGTTGGTCCGGGGGGTGGTGTCGGGGGGTGTCTCCCTGCCAGTCCCAGCGGCGCGGATCTGCGGGGCGGGGTTCGTAATGGGCGCGGCCGCCGGGCCCGTAGGCGCCGATCTCGATGGGGAGTGCGGCGCCGTCGGCGAGCTGGTCGGCGTCCCAGCCGGTGACGTCCAGGAGGAGGCCGTCGAGCGGGCCTGCGACGAGCTCGCGGTACTCGTGCCCGGGCTGGGGCCGGGGTCGTCATGGTCAGCTCCGTAGACCCGGCGCGGCGGCCGCCTCGGCCACCGTCTCGACCGCCAGGACGCCCGCCGCGCGGCGCCCGGTCCCGGTCGGGCCGCGCGTCGGCCCGTCGGTCGGCAACC
>NZ_JAHSQD010000357.1 GCF_020103755.1 Streptomyces sp. LS1784 | reverse complement strand
CGATCGCGTGCGGGACGCGGACCAGGCCGTCGTCCTGCGCGTACGCGTCGTCGCTGTCGCAGGTCGGGCCGGCCACCACGGCGTTGACGAACTGGCCGCCCGGGTGGGTGGGGAACTCCAGCCGGTACTGCAACTGGTCCATCTCGTACAGGCCGTTGAACTTGCCGCAGCTGAGGTAGAGCCAGTCCTCCCGGGTGCCGTCGAGGCGACGGCGGGAGGTGAGCCGGGCGGCGTGCGCACGGATCGCACCGTGGTCGGCGACCAGGTGGCGCCCGGGCTCCAGCAGGAACTCCAGCGGCGCGGCGCTGACGGCGCGCAGCCGTTCCATGCCCTCGCGGATCACCGCGAACATCTTGTCCAGCGGCGGTTCGAGCGGGCGCCCCCGCCGGTCGAGGACGCCGAGGGCGGGCAGGCCGCCGCCGAGGTTGATCCGGGTCGGGGTGATGCCGCGCCAGTTGAGCGCCTCCAGCACGGCGGCCAGCGAGTCGATCGCCGTCCCCCACGCCTCGGCGGTCATCTGCTGCGAGCCGACGTGCACCGACAGGCCGGACGGCACCAGCCCGGCGGCGCGGGCTTCGCCGAGCACCCGCAGGGCGTCCTCGGGCGAGCAGCCGAACTTGTGACTCAGGCCCCACAGCGCGCCCTCGCCGGTGGTCGCGATCCGGCAGAACACCCGTGCGCCGGGGGCGTGTTCGGCGATCGCCGCGACGTCCTCCAGGCTGTCGGTGGCGAAGTCCCGCACGCCCAGCCGGTGGGCCTCGGCGATGTTGCGGTCGGACTTGACGGTGTTGCCGTAGTGGATCAGCTCGGGCGGCACACCGGTGCGCAGGGCCTGGGCGATCTCCTGCGGGCCGGCCGCGTCGAAGCCGGAGCCGAGCGCGGCGAGGTGGCCGAGCACCTCGTCCACCGGGCAGGCCTTCATCGCGAACCGGACGGCCACACCCGGCAGTTCGGCGAGAAGTGCGGCGTACTGGCCGCCGATGCCGTCCAGGTCGTAGATGATGGCGTCCTCGATGGCGCCGGCAAGCGCGGCGCGCAGGGCACTGTGGTCGTGCTGGTCGGGGAGGGGCGCAGTGGATGCGTGCACGGTGGCCGGCGCGGTCGGGGCGCGGTGGCCGGTTCTGCCGTGGGCGGCCGTCCGGCGCGGTTCGGCGGTCTGGCGCATGTCGGTGGTCTGAGGCCTCACGTGTGAACTTCCGGTCCGACTGGATGATTGATGCCGAGGGCTTGCTGGCACGCATGAGATGAAGCGAGGGAGTCCGAAGGTCGGTTGTGACGCCTGACCCGGGCTCCCTCTCCGCACGCACTCTACGTACTTCCGGGGCCTGCACCTGCCGCGCGCCCTACGCCGCCTGACCGGCGCGAAGGCCGACGAGCGCGAGACCCTGCTCGGCATGCTCCGCGCCGAACCCCACCTCTCTGCGCCCCGCCCCGGGCCACCGCTCGACATACGGAACCACCCGAACGGCGTCGGTGTGAGCCTCCACGGCCTTGACGATCAGGTCCCACCGGACGCTGTCGGGGATCCGGATGCCCGGAATCACGCACGGCGGCGCCCTGTGCGGAGGGGGAAGACGGGCGAGACGGTGGTGGCCGTCCGGGACGCACGCGAGGCTGGGCCGGTCGGCTGACGACCGGGCACGGTCGGACCGGCAGATCGGTCCGTCGCTCTGGTCCCGGCTCCGTGACCGGCCGAAGATGGCGGCATGGGTGTCGACGACTCGGGTACCGGGCTGCTGGTGACGAACGTGCGCGTCTTCGACGGGATCGGCGAGGAGTCGGTACCGGGGCACGTCCGGGTCGAACGGGACAGGATCGCAGAGGTGGTGCTGGGCCGCCCCCTCCCGCGCCGTGCACCCCACGGGGCGACGGTGCTCGACGGCGGCGGCCGTACCCTCCTCCCGGGCCTCACCGACGCGCACGTCCACCTGTTCGCGATCGGCGGCACCATGGCGGAGCTGCAGCTCGCGCCGACCGGCACCGTCTACTACCAGGCCCTGGCCGCGGCCCGCGACATGCTGATGCGCGGCTTCACCACGGTGCGGGACATGGCCGGCGACACCGAGCCGCTGCGACGGGTGCTGGACCGCGGGCTGTTCCCGGGCCCACGGATCTACCCGAGCCAGGCCGCCATCTCCCAAACCGCCGGCCACGGCGACTTCGGGACGGTCTACGACGCCCCGACCGCTCTGGGCGGGCCGCAGGCCCGAACCGAACAGATCGGGTTCACGCGGGTGGCCGACGGTCCGGAGCGGGTGCTCGCGGCGGTGCGCGAGCAGCTGAGGAAGGGCGCCACGCAGATCAAGCTGATGGCCGGCGGCGGCGTCGTCTCCGAGTTCGACCCGCTCGACGTGCTGCAGTTCACCACGGCGGAACTGGAGGCCGCCGTCGACGCGGCCTCCGACTGGGGCACCTACGTGACCGTGCACGTCTACACCTCCGAAGGCATCCGCCGCGCGGTGGAGGCCGGGGTGCGCTGCATCGAGCACGGGCACCTCGCCGACGAGGACACCATCCGCTACCTCGCGGAGAAGGACGTGTGGCTCAGCACCCAGCCGTTCGAGGTCGACGACCACCACTACGCATCCGCGGACAGCGACCGCAAGAACCGCGAGGTCTGCGAAGGCGTCGCCCGCACCATCGGCTGGGCGGTGAACCACGGCGTGCGGCTCGCCTTCGGCACCGACCTGGTACTCGCCCCGGGGAAGGCCCACCGGCAGAACGAGATGCTCGTCCGCCTCGCCACCTACCTCAGCCCGGTCGAGGTCCTGAAGACGGCCACCTCCGGCAACGCCGAACTCTTCCGCCTGTCCGGCCATCGCGACCCCTACCGTGCGGCGCCGCTGGGGGTCGTCGCGCCGGGAGCCTGGGCCGACCTCCTCGTCGTCGACGGCGACCCGACCACCGACCTGTCCGTCCTCGCCGATCCCGAACGCAACCTGCGACTCATCGTCAAGGACGGCGTCGTCCACAAGAACGAGCTCGGCTGACCCGAGCCGGCCTCCTGCTCGGCTGCGACCCCTTCTGTCACGACGGCGGCCGATCTCCACGGCCAGACCGGTGCCGGGCGAGGAAACCGCCCACGAGACCGGAGCCCAGGGCTGGGCCGGCGCCGTCCCCGCGGCCGCTCGGTGACCCGGCACGGGCCCCTGCGCGACCAGCCCGATGCGCTGACCGACGCAATGTCACCTGTACGGGTGGCCGGCCGGGCCGAGTACCTCGTCCGCACTTCGGGGCTCCGTGCGCGGCTGCCGGTTGAGTCTGTGGCGCGCGATGGAGGAGTGCCGGTAGACCTCTTTGCGGGCCCGCATGATGTTGCCCAGGGGGGCGTGCTCGGCGGTGACCCGCCAAGGCGTGAAGGACAGTGAGTCCATCTTCTCCAGGTTCTCCGGGCCGGAGATGTCCTGCTGCGGCAGTCGCAGCCTGGCCACGGTGACGGACGGCGAGAGCTTCTCGGGCCACTCCACGGTGGTGTCCTCCACCGGCATGCGCTCAAGGTCGGTGCAGAGCTGGACCTGGATGTCGAAGGCGTAGGGCCGCTCCTGCAGTTCGGCCTGTAGGGCCGGCCGGAAGACCTCCGCCGCCGAGGTCGGGTCGATGTCGCGCCGTACCACCGCGGCGGCGGCGGACGGGTCGGGGGTGATGCGCACCTTGGCGACGTAGTCCCCGTGCCGGACCGCGCCCATCGTCCAGTAGCTCGACAGCAGGACGTTCGCCGGAGGGATCCTGGACAGACGCAGGAAGGCCAGGAACTCGTCCCACGCCCAGTCGTCCTGGTCCAGTGTCCCCTTTCCGGTCACGAACTCGGTGAAGAAACGATGTGCTCCGGGTCGGCCCTGGGAGAAGTAGGCCGGCGCGTCCAGGAACAGTTCCTGGATGAACAGGTAGTGCTCGACGGTGTTGCAGAAGAAGATCGGTCCGTTGATGTTGGCGTAGTCGAAGGTGCCCGTGTCCGGTTCGTCCTCCAGCAGAGTCGGGCCCGGGATGTCGAACATCTTCAGCGCCAGTCCGGTGGCGGCGCCCAGTCGTGCGTCGGCTCCGGCGTGGGGCGAGCCGTTGGAGAAACGGATGAGCGCATCGTGGGTTCCCGGGGTCGCGTAGATCCCCTGGGCGTACTCGGGGGGCAGCCCGTCCAGGATCTCCACTTCCCCTCGGACCAGCCCGTACCCCTTGGCATGGGCATCGCGCAGGGCCCGGCCGGTGCCGCCGGCCTCGACCGACCCGGCGATGTAGTTCTCGGTCCTTTCGATCACCGTCTGCAGGTTCTCGTCGAAGTGCGGATCGTCGTCTTCGATGCCCGGTGTGTAGCGGACGAACTGTGCTGCCATGACTTCGACTTCTCCTCTCGGAGACCCTGATTGCACCTCGGGAGCCTGGAATCGCCCTCAGTCCTCCAGTTCGGCGAGCCAGCGCATGGCGCGCAGTCCCGGCACGAAGCAGTACTCACCTCCGCGGGTGACCACGAAGCTGGGCAGGTTCCGCAGGCGACGCCGTACCGGCTTCTCCGGGATGGTGACGCTGCCGGTTCCGCCGTGGTGCCCGGCCACCGGATCCTTCTCGCCGGGGTAGCCGATGAAGTTGCCGTCGTTGAGCCATTCGGCCTTGATGAACTCGAACTGCCTTTCCAGATGGGCCCCGAGGAAGACTCCGACCAGGCCGCGGTCGGCGCCGTCGTCCTCCAGCGCGCCCTCCGGGAGCGGCGGGCCGTAGGTGGTGCCGCGGCGGATGAGACGGTGCATCCGCGCGTCGCCGATGATGGTGGAATCACGGGGGTTGGTGCGCCGGATGTGCGCACCGGCGGGACACCGGTACCCCCGGTCGTCGTTCTCCCGGTACAGGAAGTTGTTGACGCGGTGCGGATCGGCCGCCAGCTCCGGATCGTCGTGCTCCGGCGTCAGCGTCAGCGGCGCCCCGCTGGGCCAGCGCCCGACCATCTTCGCCGCCAGGAGGGCCTCTTCCTCGGCGCTGGAGCTGTTCGCGCGGAGGTACCGGCGCCAGGCCGCCACGTTGGTGTGGACCTTGCGCACGGCCGCGTAGGTGCCGTTGCGCCCCAGCACGTCGGGGCTGGGCATGGGTGGCAGGCTGCCGGTTTCGTCCGGGTAGCCGAGGATGAACTCGCCGGCCTTGATCGGGACTTCCTGCGGGTTGGAGCCGGGCAGTCCGACACCCTCGATGTTCGGATGGCTGATGCCGTCACGGAACCCGAAGGTGGTGCGGCCGGTCGGGAGCTGGCGGACCTCCTGCTGCCAGATCACCCGGACACCGGGCGTGTCCTCGTAGGCGGCACGGGCCCGCTCCAACTCCTCGTCCAGCTGCGCCGCTTCGGAGGAGAGGGCACTCAACGCGATGTGGACGTCGCCCGTTCCGAACGGCGCCTCCCAGTGGGCCGGCGCGCTGTCGCCCACGTCGCCGATCAGCTCTGCCCGAGCGGCCATGCCCTCGCGGAACGCCTGCGGAAAGCTGTCCAGCGACTCCTGTGGCACCCCCAGGGCCCTCAGCCCCTGGTAGGTGAACGCCACAGCGACCCAGGCGTCCCGGCTCTGTTCCGCGCTGGGCAGGCCGGCCGAGGTCACCGGGAGCAGCCGCCGCAGCAGGGCGCGTCCGGCATGGCGGTCGTCGACGCGCAGGAAGACGTACTTTCCCTGATACGGCACGGGGCGTGGACGCAGGGCCCCGCTCTGGACGTCGTCGATCTCGACGCTCATACCGGCCGCGCTGCTGCTGTCCGCCGAATTCATGTTTGCCTGTGCCTCCGCATCGGTCTCTGTCCGGGCATCCCCGCACTGGCGACTCTCACCGGCCGACGCGGTCCACCGGCGGCGGGTCGGCTCTGAGGGTGGCTGCGCCCGGGCTCTAGGCCGAGGCTTCCTCCAACAGCTTCCGGAAGGCGGGCGTGGCCACCAGCTCCGCGTTGGCCGGATTCTCCAGCGCCGCCCGGAACTCGGGGGTGTCCAGCACCTCCTGGAACGCTTCGTCCACACGCTGGTCCTTGTAGATCTGCTGAACGGTCAGGTCGGGATAGGCGCTGACGAACACCCCGGCGGGCTCCTGGTGGGCGAGGAACCAGTCCTTCGCCCCGGGATCCTTGACGCCGGGGAACCCTTCGCTGTGCGAGAAGACCTTGTCGAAGCGCTCCCCGACCACCGTCTTGGCGAAGTCGTCGATGTAGGTGTCCCAGGAGCCGTCGAAGACGCTGGCGAACATGAACCGGGTGTCGTTGTCGAAGATCACATGTCGCGCGTCGTGCAGGGTGCCGATCTGGCGCACCGCCGCGTGCGTCCTCTCGGCAGCCGCCGTGTCGGCCATCGCGGCGAGATCCTCCCGCAACGCATCCGCATGGCCCGGCTTGATCTCGGTGAAGACGGTGAACTCGCTGCAGACCCCATCCGACCTGCCCGGCCGCTCGGGGTGCGCAGACTGGGCTGCATCTCTCGTCGCAGTCATCGTGAAACTCTCCTGCCACGGATCGGAGCGAGGGCCGCCGAGCACCCGGACGTGAGGCGCCCTCGCCCTCGCATGTCAATCCTCATCGCGGATGCGCTGCCTCGCACCTTCAACCCTGATCGACGCCTTCACCGGATTCCCGGGAACCTCCGGCCCTGGCGAGTGTCCATCCGGTCACTTCACGTTGCCTCCACCAGGGCGATGCCGTTCCGAGAAGCTCCCGAGGACAGATCCGGCCAGGCGCAGGACGATGGAAGCGGTGGGACGTGCCGAGTATGCCGCCGTCGCCATTCCGGGCAGCCGCTTCCGCACAGCCGTGAAGACAACGGCGCAGCCGATCACGGAACAACCCGTTGCATCGTACGGACGGTCGGATCACCCGCTTCCCCCGAGCCCGTTCCACCGGATCGCCATCCGGAGGCAACCATGGGCGCAGTTCTCGGTGACGTGCTGGGTTTCGCGGCGGCCGTCGCAATCAGCCCGCTCCCGATCATCGCCGTCATCCTCATACTCGCCACGCCCCGAGGACGTCTCAACGGTGTCCTCTTCACCGTCGGCTGGATCCTGGGACTCACGGCGCTGGGCGCGGTGATGCTGGCGATCGCTTCCCCGGCAGGCGCCTCCGCCCACGAGCACCCGGCTACCTGGGTGGGAGCGCTCAAGCTCGCTCTGGGCGTGTTCCTCGTCCTCTTCGGTGCCCAGCACTGGCGTCGACGCCCGAGGGATCCCTCGCAGGCCCAGCTGCCGAAGTGGATGGGCGCGATCGACCGCCTCGCGCCGGTCAAGGTATTCGCACTCGGGCTGGCCTTCTCCGCGCTCAACGCCAAGAACGCACCGCTGACCATCGCCGCGGGCGCCACGATCGGCTCAGCAGGACTGCCGGTCGGGCAGCAGATCGCATCGCTGGCGATCTTCGTCGTGATCGCCACCCTCGGCCTGCTGGCCCCGCTGGCGGTCTTTCTTCTCGGCGGAGAGCGGGCCAAGACCGTGCTCGGCGGCTGGAAGGAGTGGGCAGCCCAGCACAACGTCGCCGTGATGGCCGTCCTGTTCTTCGTTCTCGGGCTGAAGCTGCTCGGAGACGGCATCGCCGTCCTCGTCTCCTGACAGGCTCGGTTTCATCGCGGGCGCGGAGTGGGCCCATCGGACCGTGACGGACGGTCCCTCCGAGCGCACGATGGAAGCAGCGACCGGCACCTCGATGACGACGAGGACCGCGGAGTCCCCGTCGCCGCACCCGGGACGAGGCGGCTCCGGCCCGGCCGCGCGGGCAGAGCACGGGACCCGGCCGGCAGCGACCCGGAGGAGGTGTCGGGATGCGCGGGTCCGCATCGCTGGGGAGGATCCTCGGCATACCGCTGCGGATCCACTGGAGCGCACCCGTCCTGGTCCTCTTCTTCGGTGTCAGTCTCGCCGGGCAGACCCTCCCCGCGTTGGTTCCCGGCCGCTCCGGCACCGCCTACGGCTTCGCCGGCCTGGTCGGGGCGCTGCTGCTCACCGTGAGCCTGCTCCTGCACGAGACGGCCCACGCCGTCACCGCGCGGCGGGCCGGGATCCGGGTGGACGACATGACGGTCTTCGCGTTGGGCGGCGTCACCCGGATGGGCCGGGCTCCGAGCCCCGGCCGCCAGTTCGCCGTCGCCGGGATCGGGCCGCTCACCAGCCTGGTCCTCGGCGGCGTCTTCCTGGGCGCCGGACTCGGCGTCGAGCGCGCCCTCCACTGGGAGCTGCCGGCCGCGGTGCTGCTGTGGACCGCCTGGGCCAACCTGCTGCTCGGGGTGTTCAACCTGCTGCCCGCCGCTCCCCTGGACGGCGGGCGGCTCCTGCAATCGGTGGTCTGGTGGCGCCGGGGTGACCAGGAACAGGCCGAACGCGTCGCCGGACGGGCCGGCCAGGCGGGCGGCCTGCTGCTCTGCGCCGTCGGCTGGTTCGAGTTCCTCCGGGGCGGCGGAGCCGGGATCTGGCTCCTGCTCGTCGGGTTCTTCATCTGGTCGTCCGCCCAGGCAGAGGTCCGCCGCGCCGTGCTGGTGGGCGCCCTGCGCGGTACCCGGATCGGCCAGGTCATGACGGCGCCGGTCACCACCGGGCCCGACTGGTTCACCCTGGACCGCTTCCTCGCCGAACCCGCCGCCCGTGCCGGGCTCCCGGTGGTCCCCCTGGTCGACGTCGCCGGCCGTCCGAGCGGCCTGCTCGACCTGCGCCGGCTCGCGGCCGTCCCGCCCGCGCGCCGGGCCCAGCTGCGGGCCC
>NZ_JAHSQD010000356.1 GCF_020103755.1 Streptomyces sp. LS1784 | reverse complement strand
GCCGCTCGCGCCCGGCGTGCCGGCGGGCTTCGCGCCGGGCGCGGCGGCTGCGACCGCCCCGGCACCGGTACCGCCGGTGCTGTCGGAACCGCCGGTCAGACCGCCGGAGGAGCCGCCGGTGAGGCCGGAACCGGACGAGGAGTCGCCGGTCGTACCGTCACCGGAACCGGTACCGCCGGTGGTGCCGGCACCGTCCCCGGAGCCGGAGGACGTGGTGCCCCCGTTGCCGCTCGTGCCCTCGCCGCCCTCGGCCGGCGCAGTCGTCGGGGCGACCTGGTTGCCGGGCAGCTTGCCGTCCTGCGTCTCCACGTGCTTGGCGGCGTCCTGCGCCTGCTGGCGCTGGGCGCCGGTCAGCGCGAGGAAGCCGGCCGCCAGCTTGCCGGCCTCGAAGCCGTACACCTGGCCGCTGGTCGTCACCGTCCTCAGGAACTGGGAGACCGCCCCCGCCTTGGCCTGCGACAGGCCCTGGGTGGGCACCATCGCGTACTGCACGGTGGTCAGCGGGTAGGCCCGCTGGTCCCGCGAGAACGCCGTGTCGGCCACGCCGTACGGCAGCTGCTGCACGCCGGTGGCCGGGTCGGTCGGCATGTCCGTCACCGCGGCCTGGAAGCCGGTGGTGTCCGGCGAGACGAACTGTCCGGCCGGGTTGAGCAGTTGGGCCTCGGGCAGGGAGAAGGCCTTCGCCTGGCCGGAGTCCATGATGGTGAACAGCGTCCGCTCGCCCTTCTGCATGGCGGGGCAGGCGGCGTGGGTGCCGTCACCGGAGACCGTCGCGACGGTGCAGTTGGGCGTGTTCTGCAGGAGCTTGCGCGCCATGTCGCCCAGCCCCATCGTGTTCGGGTTCCACTCGTACTGCTTCCACCGGTCGAACGGGTCCTTGGTGGCCCCGACGATGCCCGAGGAGTCCTGCCGGATGAAGGACTCGACCGGGTACCCGGAGAAGGCGGGACGCAGGTAGTAGGTGTTCACGTGCATGCCCCACGGGTCCGCCTCGCCGTCCAGGAACCGCACGGCGTCCGGATCCGACGCGATCCACGAGGTCAGCTGGTACACCAGGTCCGTGGTACCGCCGACCACCGTCGGGCTGGAGTTGCCGGTGTTGCAGAAACCCGGCCAGGCCAGGCCGGAAGCCGGGGGCAGGGGGTTCAGCTTCTGGAACTCCGGGTCCGCGAAGACGCAGACCGGATTGCCCCGCACGGAGGCGATGTCAGCACCGTCCGGGGCGTAGGACTGGGTGAGCATCTTGACCAGCAGCCGCGCGTTGAGCCTCATGTCACGGATCTGCCGGCCCGACTTCGGATCGTCCACCACGAAGACCACCGAGATGCCGCTCGTCGCCAGTGGCGCGTAGACGTACGGCCTCGGCGGTGCCTGCCGGTCCGGCCTGGCGGTCAGTGCGATGTCCTTCCGGCCGCCGAGGAAGTCCTCCCTGGCCTGCGGTTCACCACCGGCCGAGCTGTACTGCAGCGCGAGCGGCGCCTCGCCCAGGCAGAGGCCGGCCCGCCACTGCTGCATGGCCCGGTTCGCCATCTCCAGACCGGCCAGCGTCATGTCGGCGGTCCGCTCCTTGCACGCGGCCGGCGTGGGCGCGAACTCCAGCGGGATGGCGATGTGGTTGTCCCACGCGCACTGCTCGCTGGTCGCCATGTTGTTCCAGACGTTGAGCCTGGCGTTGACGTTGTCGCTCGCCGTGGGGGCGAAGTCGCTGTACACGTCGGAGTCGTGGTTGTTGCAGTCGACGTCGCCCGCCGGGTTCCAGGTCGCGATGCTGTCCCCGCCGTAGTTCGGCACGACCACGATCGAACACTTGTGGTCGGCGTCGCAGCCCAGCGTCGGGCTCTGCACCGACGTCCAGACCTCGATGTTCGCGACCCCCGAACCGTCCGGGCCGGTCGGAGCGATGACCATGTTGCTCACGGAGAAGTCCGGCGTGGTCAGACCCGCCTCCGGCTTCTTCTGGTTGAAGCCCTTCGCCGGGTCCGCGTTGTACAGCGTGCTCCCGTAGCAGTCCGTGATCTTGGGGTCGTCACCCCGGCACTGGTAGACCCGGACCGGGTAACTGGCGTTGGGGTCGAGGACGGGCGTCAGCGTCACCGGTGAGCCGTAGGGGTCCACGGTCGGGGTGAACCCGGTCCAGGACACCTGGACGACCTGGTTGGTCAGGTTCTTCGTCTGGGAGACGGTGATGCTGCCGTTGTCCCCCTTCGACTGGGTCGCCGGGATCCAGATCTTCGGGCCCTTCACCGTCTTGGCGGACCCGGTCGCCGCGGTGGCCGGTGGCACCGCGCCCAGGCCGATCGGCACCACGCCGAGCGCGACCACCACCGACCACACCGACGCGATCGCCGGCAGCCGGCGTCTCCACCCCCCCGGTTCTCTCCGGACGGGCAATCGGACTCTCATGACGGGCACCTCCGTGCGGATCCGCGCCGCCGGGTGCGCGGCGCGAGGGGGATCGGGCTGCGGGCGCGACCGGCGATTCCGGTACACGTCCATTCGGCCCGCCGCACATGGCCGGATCCGGTCGCCCACGTGTACGAGGGCACAACGCGGCGACTCCGTGCCGGAATTGGGCGATCCACACGGGGAGGCCCGCACCTGACGGCGCGGGCCTCTCGGGGTCGGACGGCGTCAGCCGTTGACCGTCAGGGAGAAGGAGCCCACGGACTGGCCGTCGGTGAAGAACGTGGTGTTCAGCTTGGTGTCCAGGTACTGGGCGCCCACGGCGTCCACCGTGAAGTCGGACGCGTTGAGCGTCTGGGTGGTTCCGGTCTTCGCGGTCTGCAGCACGCCGGCCGGCGCCAGCAGCTCGACCGGCGCGGTGCCGCCCTCCGGCACGCCGGTGAGCCGCCAGCTGTCGGCGCTGAACGCGAGCTGCTTGAAGCGCACGCTCCTGCCGGTGAAGTAGTCGATGAACAGCAGGCTGCCGCCCAGCTGCACCTCGCCGTAGTAGCCCACGAGGTTGACCGAACCGCCGGCCACCGGGAAGGAGACCTTGAGGCCGTCGGCCGAGCTGTAGGAGACACCCGCGTCCGGCAGCGGGAGGACCACCACACCGTTCTGCGCCGCGGAGGACACGAAGGCGGTGCTCACGGTCGCCACGGCGTTGCCGGTGGGCGCGGCCGGCGCGGTGTCGGCGGCGGCCGCACCACTCAGACCGGTCACGGCGAGGGCGACCGCGACGCTGCCGGCCAGCAGCCGGGCGGAAGTACGGGACATGCTGAACTCCTTGGGAGAGGAATCGAGTTGGTGCTGGTGGAACACCGGTCGGACGGCCGGCGGCCACGGGCGCGAGGCCCGTGGCCGCCGGGTGGTGCGGGGTGGTTCAGCTCTGGACGAAGGAACCGCAGGCCGGGGTGACCAGGAAGCCGTAGCTCTTGAGGTCGGCCTTGGCGGTCGCGTTGGTGCAGATCCAGCCGGTGGGGCCGAAGATCGCGCGCAGCGCGGTGCCGTGGGCGTCGGTGGCGGTCCACTCGGTGTCCCGGACGGCGTTGTAGACCACGCGGCCGAAGGGGGAGTTGGCGAAGGCGGCGTTGATGACGCCGTTCGCCACCGGGGCGACCGGGTTGGCGCCGAGGACGACGCTGCGCAGGGTCAGGTTGCCCGGGGCGTCGGTCGCGGTGCCGTGACCGCCGACCGTCTGGCCGAGGTACTTGGCGACGGAGTAGGGGAAGATCACGTTCGGGTCGCCCAGGCGGCTGTCGGTGCCCTCGTTCTCCTCCGGACCGTCCTGCACGCAGGTGCCCAGGGTCGGGTTGCCGATCGCGCTCAGGAAGAACGCGCGGGTGCCGGAGTTGGCCTGCGGCAGGAAGGGCAGGATGTTGGTGGCCGGCTTGGTCGGGTCGATCTGGTTCCAGGTACGGGCGGCCGGGTCGCACTGGTAGATGGCCTTGAGCTGTGCCGCGGACAGCGCCGCCGGGGCGTTGCCGTTCACCTGGGCGGACCAGGTCACCGCGTCCTTGGCGAGCGCGACGAAGTCGAGGCCGTGGGCGTCGGTGGCCGCCGGGCCGCGCGAGGAGCGGGCGAAGTCGACCGTGGCGGAGGTGTTGACCGCCAGGGCCTTGACGCCGGCGCCGGAGCCGTTCGGGCGGTCGATCGAGGTGGCACCGGTCTTGGTGGTGATCGGCGAGGTGCCGGTCGCGTCCCAGCTGTACAGACGGGGGGCGTTCGGGTCGGTCAGCGAGGCGTTGTAGTCGACCGACAGCTGGTTCAGCACCGACTGGGTGGTGTCGGAGCCGACACCCACGATGTCGATGGCGCGGGGGGTGACACCGGTGGCCGGGTCGGCGACGGCGGTGCCGCCGGCGACGGTGGCGACGGAGGTCGCCAGCGCGGCGACGGTGAGCAGCTTGGCAGCGGTCTTACGCATGTTCCTCTTCCTCCGGGGGAGAGACGTACATCGCGTGAACCCGTACTCCGGTCGGGAGTTCGGAGCCGGTGGCCGCGTCCGCTGCGGCCTCGCCGGCAGTGCCGATCCTGTCCGGCGGGGAGGTACCGCCGGAAGAGAGGTCGAGTCCGGCCGGGGAATGTCGACTCATCGGTTCAGTGAGGTTTAGGTACTGGTCAGCGTGCACGCGACAGGGGCACTACCGGGTCTCCGAGCCCGGTCGACGTTCTTCTCCAGGAGGCTGCTCGGGGTGTTGCCGGAAACCCGTCCTTCACCGGAACTGCACGGACGGAGATCCGGTGGAGGCGCCGCGTCCGGACATGCCGGCACGACGGCCCGTCACCGACGGACCGTCATCGATTCGGTTCCCCACAGCGACCGGCGACCGCGGTTGCCTACAGCGGCCGGCGGCCGTCCCGCCCGGACCGCCGCAACTCCTGCCCCACCCACTGCAGTCCGGCCAGGAACCCCTCGACCCCCGCCTGGCACTGGTCCCGCCGCAGGTACCCCCGCGCGCTGCGGGCGACCGGAACGGCGTCGGCCGCCCCCGGCCGGGTGCTGCGCACCGGCAGGTAGGCGGCCCAGACCCACTGACGCCCTTCGGACTGCCCGACCGAACACCGCAGCGCGGCCCGTTCGATCAGCAACTCCCGGACGGACTCGGCGAGTTCGTCCTCACTTCGGTAGGTCCGCACACCGACTCCGAGCGGCCGCCCGTTGGCGGCCCGCAGCGCCCAGCCGAGGCAGCGGTCGGCCGCCGGCACGATCAGCAGCCGCGGACCGCGCCGCTCAGCGGCCATCGCCGCGTCTCAACGGCATTGCGGGCTCGGGGAGTTCACGTGTCGGCTGCTTGGAGAGCAGCACCACGAACCGGCGGAAGGCGTTCTGGCAGGTCGCGTACCGCTCGTACGCGCGGCTGGAGCGCACCTCGGGGAGACCGCGCGAGCCCGGGACGACCCAGATCCAGCCGATGCCCTCCCGCACATGGGTGATCCGCGCGGTGAGTTCGGCCGCCACGGCACGCAGGCCGTCGAAGCCCCGCTCGGCCTCGCCGACCGTCTCGAACGCGGCCGACGTGATCGCGACCACCCGCCCGTTGGGCGCCTTCAGTTGCCAGCGGTAGCGCCCGTCCGCCGCCCGTTCGGCGCGGAACCCCCCTCGACTTGCCCCTGCTGCGGTGTGACCGCGGCCGGCAGCGTTCACTGCCCCCTCCGTCCGGTTGCCCTCCGGATTCCCCTCCGAGCGGAGCAAAGCTATGTGTGCACACAGAGGCCCCGAAAGCCCAGAACGTTCACAACTTGCGCTGTTGGTCGGGAAGTTCTCTCTCGTTTAACTTTCACGCTTCCCTGATCGGGAACCGATCGGAAACCGACCCGGAACGCTCAGAGCCGGGCCGTCCAGCGCACCATCGTCCCCTTCCTGTACGGCCCGCTCTCGTGCCAGGCGTCGCCGCCGAGCGCCTCGGCGCGCCGGGTGAGGTTGAGCAGGCCGCTGCGCCGGCCGCCCTCCGGGATGCCCACCCCGTCGTCGGTCACGGTGAGCAGCACGCCGGGCCGCCCACCCTGGTCCAGCGACTCCGGGTCACCGCCCACCGGGCGGCCGTCCTCACCCAGGCGGGTGGTCGCGTCGATCTCCACGCCGACCCGGGAGGCGCGCGCGTGCCGGGCCGTGTTGGAGAGCATCTCGCGCAGTGCGGCCAGCAGTTGACGGCCGGTCTTCTCGCCGACCATGCTCTCCACCGGCCCGACGAAGCTCACCGAGGGCTTGAAGCCGAGCGCGGCCGCGGCCTGGCTGGCCTCCCGCAGCACCCGGGTGCGCAGGGTGTCCGGCGCGTCGCCGTGGTTGTCGTGCTGGAGGGCGTAGATGGTGGTGCGGACCTCCTGGATGGTGGCGTCCAGCTCGTCCACCGCCTTGCCGATGCCGGTCTTCACCTCGGGGACGACCGCCCGCCGGGCGGCGCTCTCCAGCATCATCCCGGTGGCGAACAGCCGCTGGATCACCAGGTCGTGGAGGTCCCGGGCGATCCGGTCGCGGTCCTGGAAGACGGCCAGGCGCTGCTGGTCGCGCTGGCCCTCGGCGAGCCGCAGGGCGAGCGCGGCCTGCGAGGCGAAGGTCTGGGCGAGCTGCCTCTCGCTGTCGGTGAACGGCAGCGCTCCGCGCGGGCGCCAGACGCAGAGCCCGCCGAGCACCCGCCCGGCGGCGACCATCGGCACGGCCATGGACGGGCCGAAGCGGCGGGCGAGCCGCATCACCACGGTCGGGTCGCTGGACATGTCGTCCAGGTAGACGCTCTCCCCCGCGAGCAGTCGGGCCGCGAAGCTCTCCCTGGGCAGCAACTCGCCGCGGACGAACTCGGCCAGCTCGCCGGAGGCGTGCGCGACCCGCATCTGGCCGTCTCCCTCGCCGCCCTCCGGACCGGTCGGCAGCAGGATCATGCCGATCGCGGCGTCCGCCAACTCCCGTACCTGTTCGGCCGCGACGGTCAGCGCGGCCTCGGCCTGCTCGGCGGAGAGCAGGGCGGTGGCGACGGCGGCGGCGCCGGCGATCCAGCGTTCGCGGCGGCGGCCCTCCTCGTACAGCCGGGAGTTCTCGATGGCCACGCCGGCCGCCGCGGCGAGCGCGTGCACCACCTGTTCGTCCTCGGGGGTGAAGGCGCCGCCGCCCTTCTTCTCGGTGAGGTAGAGGTTGCCGAACACCTCCGCGCGGATCCGGATCGGCACGCCCAGGAAGGTCCTCATCTGCGGGTGGTCCGGCGGGAACCCGGAGGAGCGCGGGTCGGCGCCGAGGTCGGTCAGCCGCAGCGGTTCGGGGCGGTCGATGAGGGCGCCGAGGATGCCCCGGCCGGCGGGCAGTTCGCCGATCGCGGCGGCGGTCTCGTCGTCGACCCCGACGTGGATGAAGTCGGCCAGGCCGGTGCCGCCGGGGGCGATCACGCCGAGCGCCGCGTACCGGGCGTCGACCAGTTCGGCCGCGCCCATGGCGATCCGGTGCAGGGTGGCGTGCAGGTCCAGCCCGGCCCCGATCGAGACCACCGCCTCCAGCAGCCGCTGCATCCGGTCGGTGACCGCGGCGGCCGACTGCAGGCGCTCGGCGACCTCGGTGACCAGGGTGTCCAGTCCGAGCGAGGCGATCTCGGGCACCCGATGGGGTGTCGGCTCGGGTGTGGCCTCGGGGAGGTCCGGCGTGGGGTCCATGAAGAAAGCCTACGTTTGTACGCTTTTCAGCCGAAGGGCAGCGCGATCGGCGGCGCGTGATCAGCGGCCCACCGGCTCCAGCAGCCCGTCCGCCTCCCGCTCCCGCTGCCACATCGCGTGCAGCCGCCCGTCCGGGTCGGCCACCAACTCCGACCAGCGGCCCCGCTCGGCCACCCGCCCGCCGTCCAGCACCAGCACCTCGTCCACCGTGGCGTCGTCCAGCCCGGCCAGCCGGTGGGTGATCAGCACGGTGGTGCGGCCCTCGGTGGCGGCCAGCAGGTCGGCCGTCAGGGCGTCGGCGGTGGGCAGGTCGAGGTGCTCGGCGGGCTCGTCCAGGACCAGCACGGGGAAGTCCGCGAGCAGCGCCCGGGCGAGCGCGAGTCGCTGGCGCTGGCCGCCGGAGAGCCGGGCGCCGTGCTCGCCGACCATGGTGTCCAGGCCGTCCGGCAGGCTCTCGGTCCACTCCAGCAGCCGGGCGGCGGCCAGCGCGGCGCGCAGCTCGCCCTCCTCCGCTCCCGGCCGGGCCAGCCGCAGGTTCTCCCGCAGCGAGCTGTCGAAGACGTGGGCGTCCTGGGCGCAGAGCCCGATCACCCGGCGGACGGACTCGCCCGCCAGCGCGCGGCTGTCCACGGCCTGCGGACGGCCGTCGGCGAACCTCACCGTCCCGGCGCTCGGCTCCAGGAAGCGCAGCAGCGCCTGGGCGAGGGTGGTCTTGCCGGAGCCGGACGGACCGACCACGGCGATCCGGCGGCCGGCGGCGAGGTCGAGGTCCACGCCGGCGAGCGCGTCCACCGTCTGCCCGGGGTGCCGCACGGTCAGCCCGCGCACCGCGACGGGCAGCGGCTGACCGGGGAGCTCCGCCGGTTCGGCCGGCTCCGTCACCGGCGAGGGGGCGTTCAGTACCTCGTCCAGCCGGGCCTGCGCGGCGCGGCTGCGCTGGCGGGCCTGGACGGCGAGCGGCATCCCGGTGACGGCCTCGAAGGCGGCCAGCGGGGTCAGCACCACCACCGCCAGGCAGACCGGCGCCAGTGCCCCGTCGCGCACCCCCTGGACGCCGACGGCGGCCGCGGCGGCCACGGTCAGGCCGGTGAGCAGCGCGATCAGCCCGGTGCCGAGCGCCGTGGTGGCGGCTGAGCGG
>NZ_JAHSQD010000355.1 GCF_020103755.1 Streptomyces sp. LS1784 | reverse complement strand
GCCGCGCTGGTGGCGGCCCACGCTGCGCCCGGCCACCCGGGTCGCGCTGGCCATGGGCGACGACTGGCGGCTGTGCCTGGCGGCGGTGGTGGAGGGCGAGTTGCAGGTCTGGCAGGAGGACGCGGCGTACCGCTGGCAGGCGGTGGAGCTGCCGGAGGGGGCGTGATCCGCCGGCGGAAGTCGGCGGCGGCGGACGCGCCGGGGCCCCGGAACCCTGGCGGGGCTCCGGGGCCTCGGCCCGGCGGTGGAGAGTGGCTCGGTTCTTCGGCCGGGGGTTCGGCACCGGCGGCTCAGCGGAAGCGGCGCAGCCGGAGGCTGTTGCCGACCACGAAGACAGAGGAGAAGGCCATCGCGGCCCCCGCGATCATCGGGTTGAGCAGGCCGGCCGCGGCCAGCGGGAGGGCCGCCACGTTGTAGCCGAAGGCCCAGAACAGGTTGCTCTTGATGGTGCCCAGGGTCTTGCGGGAGAGCCGGATGGCGTCCGCCGCGGCCAGCAGGTCGCCGCGGACCAGGGTCAGGTCGCCGGCCTCGATGGCGGCGTCGGTGCCGGTGCCCATCGCCAGGCCCAGGTCGGCCTGGGCGAGCGCGGCCGCGTCGTTGACGCCGTCGCCGACCATCGCCACGACCCTGCCCTCGGCCTGCAGCCGCTTGACGGTGTCGACCTTGTCCTGCGGCATGACCTCGGCAATCACGTGCTCCGGCCCGATGCCCACCTCGGCCGCCACGGCCTCGGCGACCAGCCGGTTGTCACCGGTCAGCAGCACTGGGGTCAGACCCAGTGCGCGCAGCCTGTCGACGGCCTCGGCGCTGGTCGGCTTGACCGCGTCGGCGACCTCCAGCACGGCCCGGGCCTCACCGTCCCAGCCGACCGCGATCGCGGTGCGGCCGGCCGCCTCGGCGGTGCGCTTGGCCTCGGCCAGCGCCTCGGGCAGGTACTGCGACCACTCGTTCAGCAGGGCCTCCCGGCCGGCCACCACGGCGTGGCCGTCCACCACGCCCTGGACGCCCAGGCCCGGGACGTTCTCGAAGCCCTCGACGGCGGGCAGCTCGCCGGCCTTGGCGGCGGCGTTGGCGATCGCCCGGGCGATCGGGTGCTCGGAGGCGTGCTCCAGGGCTCCGGCCAGGCGCAGCGCCTCGGCCTGGTCCACGCCCTCGGCGGCGTGCACCGCGAGCAGGGTCATCTGGCCGGTGGTGACGGTGCCGGTCTTGTCCAGGACGATGGTGTCGACCTTGCGGGTGGATTCCAGGACCTCCGGGCCCTTGATCAGGACGCCCAGCTGGGCGCCGCGGCCGGTGCCGACCAGCAGCGCGGTCGGGGTGGCCAGGCCGAGGGCGCACGGGCAGGCGATGATCAGCACGGCCACTGCTGCCGTGAACGCGGCGGTCCAGCCCTCGCCGGTGCCCAGCCAGTAGCCGAGGGTGGCCACCGCCAGGGTGATCACGATCGGGACGAAGACCGCGGAGATCCGGTCCGCGAGGCGCTGCGCGGCGGCCTTGCCGTTCTGCGCGTCCTCGACCAGCTTGGCCATCCGGGAGAGCTGGGTGTCGGCGCCGACCCGGGTGGCCTCGACCACCAGGCGTCCGCCCGCGTTGACGGTGGCGCCGGTGGCGTTGTCGCCGACCCCGACCTCGACGGGGACGGACTCGCCGGTGAGCATCGAGGCGTCCACCGCCGAGGCGCCCTCCACCACCACGCCGTCGGTGGCGATCTTCTCGCCCGGCCGGACCACGAAGCGGTCGCCCACCGCGAGGTCGGCGATCGGTATGCGCACCTCGGCTCCGCCGCGCAGCACCGTCACGTCCTTGGCGCCCAGTTCCAGCAGCGCCTTGAGGGCGGCCCCGGCGGTGCGCTTGGAGCGCGCCTCGAAGTAGCGGCCGGCCAGGATGAAGGCGGTGACGCCGGCCGCCGCCTCCAGGTAGATGTTGGACGAGCCGTCGCTGCGGGCGATGGTGAACTCGAAGCCGTGCCGCATGCCCGGCATCCCGGCGTCGCCGAAGAACAGCGCCCACAGCGACCAGAGGAACGCGGCGGCGGTGCCGAGCGAGACCAGGGTGTCCATGGTCGCGGCGCCGTGCCGGGCGTTGGTGAACGCGGCCCGGTGGAACGGCCAGGCGGCGTAGGTGACGACCGGGGCGGCGAGGGTCAGCGACAGCCACTGCCAGTTGTCGAACTGGAGGGCCGGCACCATCGCCATCGCGATGACCGGCAGCGCGAGCGCCACCGCGGTGAACAGCCTCTGGCGCAGCGGGGCCAGTTCGTCGGCCGGCTCGGCCTGCCCGGCGTCCACGCCCTCGATGACCGGGGGCTTGGGCAGCGCGGCGGTGTAGCCGGTGGCCTCGACGGTGGCGATCAGGTCGGCGACCTCGACGCCGCCCTCGAAGGAGACCTTCGCCTTCTCGGTGGCGTAGTTGACGCTGGCCGTGACCCCGTCCATCCGGTTGAGCTTCTTCTCGATGCGGGCCGCGCACGAGGCGCACGTCATTCCGCCGATCGAGAGTTCCACCTCCGCGGAGGCGGGTGCCTGCGTAGTCATCGTCGCTCCTCGTGACAGTCGTCGTGCGGTACGTTCGGCGGCCGGGCCGTCATACCCAGGAGGGGTACCTGGCGGCGCCGGGTTCATTTATACCCCCGAGGGGTATCGACCGCAAGGCTTCACCGATACCCCTGGCAGGTATTTTTCGGGACGGCGATCCGCTTGACTTGATACCCCCATGGGGTATTGACTCAAGGGTATCGAGCTGCGGGGCGCGCAGTCCCGCCGACCACTCCCCGCACTCCCGCCGGAATCCTGAGGAGGGCCCCATGGCCGGCTACCACAACGACAAGGACCAGCTCCTGCGCCGACTGCGCCGCGTCGAGGGCCAGATCCGCGGCCTCCAGCGCATGGTCGACACCGACACCTACTGCATCGACACGCTGACCCAGGTCTCGGCCGCCACCAAGGCCCTCCAGTCCGTCGCACTGCACCTGCTCGACTCCCACCTCGCCCACTGCGTCCACGACGCCATCGCGGCCGGCGGCGCCGAGGCGGACGCCAAGGTCGCCGAGGCCTCGCAGGCCATCGCCCGGCTCATGCGGGCCTGAGCGCCCGCCCCGTTCGCTCCGCTTCCGTCCCGCGCCACGAGGAGAACCCCGTCATGAACACCCCGCTGCGCATCACCGCCTTCGCCGCCGGACTCGCCGCCGCCTTCGGCCTCGCCCTCGGCGTCGGCCACGCCACCGGCAGCGGCCCCTCGCCCAGGCCCGCCACCGCCGGGCACGCCGGGCACGGCGAGGAGTCCACGGCCGGCGCCACCGCCGCGCACCTGCCCGGCGGGCTCCAGGTCTCCGAGCGCGGCTACACGCTCAGCGTCGAGAACCCCTTCGTGACCGCCGGCTCCCCCACCGACCTGCGCTTCCGCATCCTCGGCACGGACGGCAAGCCCGTCACCGCCTACCAGCAGCAGCACGAGAAGGAGCTGCACCTGATCGTCGCCCCACGCGACCTGTCGACCTTCCAGCACCTGCATCCGGCACTGTCCGCCGACGGCACCTGGAGCGCCCCGACCGCCGTCCCCGCCGCCGGGGAGTACCGGGTCTTCGCGGACTTCACCCCCGCCGGCGCCACCGAGGGCCTCACCCTCGGCGCCGACCTGCACGCCGCGGGCGACCTGCGGCCCGCCCCGCTGCCGGAGACCGGACGGACCGTCACCGTCGACGGCTACACCGTCACCCTGGGCGGCGACCTCACGCCCGGGCGCAGCGGCCGGCTCACCCTGAGCGTCAGCAAGGACGGCAAGCCCGTCACCGACCTCCAGCCCTACCTCGGCGCATACGGCCACCTGGTCGCACTGCGCGCCGGCGACCTCGCCTACCTGCACGTCCACCCGGACACCACCGCCCCGGGTCCGGAGATCGGCTTCACCACCACCGCCCCGAGCACCGGCAGCTACCGCCTCTTCCTGGACTTCAAGCACCAGGGCACCGTCCGCACGGCGGCCTTCACCGTGACGGCCGACGGCACCGCCGCCCCCGCCCCCACCACCGAGGAGCCGGCCGGCGACCACCAGCACTGAGCAGCCACCCCGCACGGGCCGGGCGATCCCACCGCGGATCGCCCGGCCCGCTGCCGTCCCCGAACCCGGTGGTCCAGGCGGCAGTTCTCGTGATCACGGCCGGGCACGAGCAGGAACCGCTCACCCCGTCCGCCCGTCATCTCCACAGGGCGGCCACAGACTCGACGCCCCTGCAGCTCTTCACCACCGAGGTCCGAGGAGATCCATGGTCGACACCGTCAACTCACTGGCCGCCCGTCTTCACGAAGTGCTGGTGGAGCACCTGACCAAGGGACCCGCCGTGGCGGGCACCAGGGGCCTCCACGACATCGTCGCGCGTGCCACGGCGCTCGGCCCCGACGGCACGTGGCTCGCCGCTGCGGGCCATTCGGGCCTCGCCGGCCTGGCCTGCGCACACGGACAGACGGACCAGGCCATCCACCACCTCGACGCCGCGGTGGCAGCCGGCTACAACGACTGCGTGGCCCTCCACATCGCCCTCGTACGCCCGCTGCACCACGATCCCCGCTTCCAGGCCCTGTACCGGCGGATGCGCATCACCCCGGCCGACCTCGACGAGTTCTTCTGGCTGCACCAGGAAATGCAGATCATGATGAGGGACGCCCAGCAAGCGACCGTCGACAACATCGGCCGCCTCGACACCGGGGTGTCGCTGCTCCCGCAGGCCCCCATGCCGACCCGCGAACCGAACACCCTCGGCGTCCTGATCACCCGCATCGATCTCGCCGCGACCCAGACCGCACTCCAGCAGGCCGCCCTCAAGGCGGAGTTCCAGCGCAGCTCCGGCAACACCAGCCTCAGTCTCATCGACGGCACGTGGGACTACACCCGCGCCAGGCACGACGCCTGGTACGCCGACGACCTGGAAGCCCGGCGCCAACAGGCCGCCGCGGCCCGGGCTTTCGTCGAACGCCCCGGCGTCGGCACCATGCTCATCCCCTGCCCGCCGCTGGGCTCGATCACCTACCCGGGCTGATCGCAGCGCCGAACCGGCACAATGGCCGGCGAGGCCCCTTCGCCGGCGTTCCGTCCGTCACCACGTGACCGCACCCCCGCAGGCCTGCGGGGGCGCGGTGGCGGGTATTCAGGCTCCGGTCAGCCAGTCTTCTTCAAGACCGTTGAGAACGAACCCGTTCTCGAAGCGCACCCTGTACCTGATCCGAGCACCGGCTCCGCCGTCGTACGCCGAGTGCTGGATGACCTGCTGACGAAGGTTCTCGATCAGGCCGGCCGCGAAGGGATCGAACTGGCGGCCGCGGATTTGCTGGTCGAAGCTCGCGAGGTGGTCCTGGGCAACGCCGCCGGCTTCCTTCGCCGAGCCCGTGACGATGCCCTGCAAGCCCTCGGCCAGGGACAGCGGACCGGGAAAGCCGGTCCTGGCCGCTGTGCCGTCTGCGGTGACCTGCACATCCATGGTCAGCTTCACCTTCGCGCCGATCTCGTACGGCATGGATGTACCCCCCTCGTTCGATCTTGGCCGTGACCCTGGCGAGCGTAGTCGAGATGCCGTGGAAGGAAAGGTTGTCCGGCAAGATCATGATCTTACGGATTCCTGACCCACTCTCGGGTGGGCTCACTCTGGATCGCCGGCCAATGAGACGGCAACGGCACGGTGAGCCGCTTCGCCCAGGCCGGAACCGTCGGTCCGTCGTCGCCGCGATCCCGCACCAGGCAAGCCAGGAGAGCACCGTCACGCGGCGGGTGTTCCAGAGTGTTCACCAGAGAGGTTGCCCTTCCGGGTCGGGGCCGGGAGCGTCAGTCGTCCGAGCCTCCATGCCCGCGGCGATCACGACCGGCCACCCGAGGACGGCGATGCCCAGGGTGACGGCGAGCGGCCACTGCGCGGTCATGAGGACGAGGCTGCCGATGTGTGAGAAGAGGACGATGGCGGCGCCGATGGCTGCGGGGCCCAATTCCGCGCCCGAACGCCACCGGGTCAGGCCGTGGGCGGTGAGGGCCGCCCCCAGGCCGACCAGGAGGGCCACCTTGAGGGAGGTCAGCCAGGGCGTGTTCGGGGTCCGGGAGCGGTGCCCGTCGTAGGAGACCTCGGACACGCGCCCCCGGAAGACCGCCAGGTCCACGTCCACACCGACGTTCGCGTCGTCGTAGAAGGCCTCGCCGACCTCATAGGTGTGCGCGGGGCCCGTCTCGTGTGCCACGGTCAGCTTGTAGGTGGTGCCTCCGTCGGAGTCGGTGAGGACGTCCCGCGCCGTCACCTTGCCGGTCTCGCGCAGTACGCAGTCCGCGCCGGGCGTGGCCACCGCCGTGCCGCACACCGGGGCGTGCTCGTAGGCGCCCACCGCGTGGTAGCCGTCGACGAACCAGTTGAAGCCGAGCACGGTGATGGCCAGCCCGGCCAGCAGGAACAGGACCTGCGTCGGCACGCGGACGACCTCTCCGGGGGGCCGTCGGACTTCGCCGGGCGGCCGCGCGTCCCTGGTCCGAGCCTTCATCGCAACCCCCATCGATCGCACCCCTGGCACCTCCCCGATGCCCGGCAGCGATGCTTTCAGGGACGTGGCCGTCGAGGGGAGCGGCCGGGCGCTCTTGTGACGAACTTGTGGAAGTCCGACGGGCGGGCCGGGTCAGCGCAGCAGGATGACCGCCAGTTCGTCGAGCAGCTCGGCGACCCGGCGTGCCTGGTCCGGGTCCGAGACGGTCCCGCACGGAAGGTGCCGAGACACCACCACATCTCGATGCGGGCCAGGTGAGCCGACCGATCACTCGGGCGCCGCCCCGCAGAGGTGGATCGGGTGGGCGGACTCGATGCCGATGAAGGCGATCGCACGCACCTCGCCGAACTCGACCAGCTGGTGGACGATCCGCCCGGCGGAGGCCTCGCTGAAGTGGTCGGCGAGGTAGCCGGCCTGGTCGTCGTCCAGCGAGAGCCGGGCGAGGCTGGTGCGGATGGCGTCGAGGGCGCCGGAGAGCTTGGCGGAAGTGGCGACCGCCGAGGCGTGGACGGCGTTTGTCAGCGCCATCAAGACCGACGACATTCCAAACGCCTGAACGGGTTTGCGCGAGAAGTCGGCCAGGCCGACTTCTCGCGCAACCTCTTGAGCATCAGTGGTGGTCGTGGGCCGCGGGCCCGCCCGCGTCCGGGGCGCCGCCCATCATCCGTAGCATCGCGGCGCCGCCGGTGTGGAAGAAGCGGATGAGCAGTCCCAGCGCCAGCAGCAGGAACGCGATGTTGAGCCAGGTGGTGTAGTTCCACTCCACACCCGACATCGGGATCTCCGCCGCCCGCTGGTCCGGGATCAGGCCGAGCCCTCCGAACAGCAACTCCACCGCGTAGCCCGCCAGCACCATCGCCGGGTAGAAGGTGCCGAGCAGGAAGAGGGCCATCCGGCGGCCGTAGTACTTCCGGTAGATGTTCAGGATCGGCAGGATCAGCAGGTCGGCGAAGATGAACGCGACCACGCCGCCGAAGCTGATGCCGCCGTTCCACAGGACCACGGCCAGCGGCACGTTGCCGATCGAGCAGACGAAGGACGCGATCGCCACCAGCGGGCCGACCAGCGGGCCCCACAGCTTGGCGGCCAGGGGATGGTCGGCGAAGAAGAAGGCCTGCCAGAACGAATCAGGGACCCAGGCGGCGATGGCGCCGGCGATGAGCAGGCCGATCACCAGGTCCTTGAGGATGGCGGCCCACTCCATCACGAACACGTGCGAGACCGAGGCGAAGCCCCGCCCGGAGAGCAGCCGTCGGGCGAAGGAGCCCTCCCCGGCCACCGACATGTCCATCGCCGCATGGCCCTCCATCGAGCCCGCCCGCCCGTACGACGCCTGTTCGCGGGCCTCTCGGATCAGCCGTTCGCTCAGGAACAGCCGGAACAGCAGTGCGAGCAGCAGGATCATCACCGGTCCGCCGACGAACTCCGCCGCAGTGAACTGCCAGCCCAGCAGCAGGGCCAGGATGATGCCGAGTTCGACCACCAGGTTGGTCGAGGCGATCTCGAAGGCCATCGCCGCGGTGAAGTTCGCGCCCTTGCGGAACAGCGAGCGGGCCAGCGCGACGGCCGCGTACGAGCAGGAGGAGGAGGACGCGCCGAGGGCGGCGGCGACGGCGAGGGTGCGGGGGCGGTCGTCACCGAGCAGCCGCACGACCGTCGTCTTGTGGACGACGGCCTGGACGACGGCGGAGAGCAGGAAGCCGAGGACCAGGGCCCAGGTGATCTCCCAGGTCATCGACCCGGCGATGGACAGCGCGTGCAGGATCGCGTGCATGGTGGCGGTCCGCCTTCCCTGCGGGGCGTCGCGGGTGTCCCGGCGGCGGTCACCGTATACCTGTGGAGGGTATTCAGGAAGAACGGCGCGCCGAGCAACCGGCGCCGGCCGCGCGCGAGCCGGCCGGTTCGGCGGCAGCGGCCGCGACGGCCGAGGCCAGGCAGGCGATCAGACAGCGGGTGACGGGGTGCCGGACCGCCCGCAGCAGGACGGCCGGCGGGGTGGCGGGGGCGGCACGGTTCTCGGGGTGCATCTTCTCGGGGTGCATCGTCGAACACTCCTTCACGACGTACGGAAGCCGCACGAGAACGCCCTGCGGGGGCGGCCCCGGAGGGAGCCCGCCCCCGAGGGAGGACGGTGGACGGCCTCACGCCGCCGTCGCGGACTTCGCCTCGCGGGCCGCGCCCTCGGCGCGCGGGGTGCGCAGGGTGGCCACCGCGAGCAGGCCGCCGGCCACCGCGATCG
>NZ_JAHSQD010000354.1 GCF_020103755.1 Streptomyces sp. LS1784 | reverse complement strand
CCACCGGCGGGGCGGCCGGCTCGGCCACCGGCTCGTCCGCGAGCGGGTGCCGGCGGGCGGCCTCCTCGAAGTCCGTCCGGCTGCGGCCCTCCAGCCGCAGCGCGTCCGCCAGCAGCCGGACGGTCTCGTTGCGGGGCCGGCGCACCCGGCCGCTCTCCATGTCCCGGATCGCCCGTACGCTCAGGGTCGCGTGATCGGCCAGGCACTGCTGGGTCAGTCCGACCCGCTCGCGCCGTAGCCGCAGCAGCTCGCCGAAGCCCGCCGCCGTTCTCACCGCTTGCACCGACTGCCCGCCGTCCATGCCTGGTCTGCCCTTCGTGGTCCGGACTCCTCCTGGGGGCGGGTCCGGCGGCGGCGTCAGCGCTGGGCGCCCGCACGGCCCGTGGTCCGGCCGTGCGGGACCCGGTGGTCAGGCTGTGGCCGCCGAACCCGGTCCCTCCGGTTCCCGATGCTCCAGGCTCGCCGTCTATGCCCGATCAACGGCCGATCACCGGCCCCACTCATGACCTTCACCCGGGCGTCACAGCCTGCCCGCCACGCGGCCGGAGCCCGCTCCCGGCCCGGCCCGGCGGTCAGGCATCGTGTACGGACGCCGTCCCGTCCCGGCCGATCGCGGTGGGTCCTGTTCCCGTGGGCAGGCCGGCGGTGCCCCGCCCGGTGGGCACGGACCGGCCCGGATCCCGGACGGATGCCGGGATCCGGGTCGGTCACGCTGTCAGGGACAGGCGTTCTCGGAGGTCATACGGTCCCCTTCTCGATGCGGCCGACGCACAGCGCCCAGATGACGAAGGCGTCGATCGCGATCAGGACGATGGCCCAGGCCGGGTAGTAGGGCAGCCACAGGAAGTTGGCGATCATCCCCAGCCCGGCGACGACGATACCGGTGGCACGGGCCCAGACGGCGCCACTGAAGACCGCCACACCCGTCACGACGATGAAGACCCCGAGGATGAGGTGGATCCACCCCCACCCCGCGGAGTTCAGCGAGTACACGTAGTTGCGGGTGACGAAAACCAGGTCGTCCTTGCCGATGGCGGAGATCCCCTCGAAGATCGCCATCAGGCCGCCGGTGATCAGCATGACTCCCGCGAAGATGGTCCACCCGGTCGCATAGGGATGCCGTTGGGGTTGGGGGATCTGGCTGCTACTGCCGACTCCGGAAACGCTGCTGGTCATGACAGTGACTCCTTCGGTGGGAACCGCCTCTCGGGCAGCGGGAGGCGGGACGGTGGAGCAGCTGGTCGCAGGTGCTCCGGGGACGCGACACCCGTCCGGTTCCCGACCGGTGCGGGTGCGGGTTCGGGGAGGAGGAGATCAGTGGCGCGCAGGAGTGCGAGGACTCGGCGGAGCCCTGGCCGGACGCCGACGAGACGGAACTCGACGTGTCGCAGGCCTGACGCCCGCCGGGCCTGGAGGAGGGCGCGCAGACCGGAGGCGTCGCAGAAGGTGAGGGCGGAGACGTCGAGGTCCAGCCGGGACGGACCGGCCGCCAGGGCCCGGGAGACGGCATCGGTCACGAGCGGCCCGGTGGCCATGTCGAGTTCGCCCACCAGCGACACCAGCACGGTGTCCCGGTACGGCCCGGTCTCGGTGCGCAGTAAGTCGTCGGCTCGCATGGCCACCGCCTGGGAAGCTCGGCTGACGGAAGGACCCGGAACGGCGGTCCTACGTTCACGGTAGAACCGGATCTCCGTCCTGTCGTGGGACGGACGGACCGCGGCGGTGGCCCGTGCGACCGCACAGGCGGCCGCGTCGGAGGCGCCCGCCGGGCCGTCCACCTTCACGTCCACCGCCTCCGTGGGCCGTTCGACCGCGTCCCTCGTCCGGCACGCCGGACTGGGCCACCCGGACGAACGAGGCGGCGGGTCGGCCACGCCGTACACCCGGCCCGCAGCAGCAGCGGCTCCTCGACGGCGGCATCACCCGCTCGGAGCCGTTCAGTGCCCGACGGCCACCTTGGCCGCCACGATGACCAGGCCCAGGAGCAGGTTGACCGCGCCCTCGACGACGGCCGGACCCACCGCGGCACCGGCCCGGCGGGCGCCCAGCGTCGCCCAGGCCACCTGCTGTGCCACGGCGACACCGAGCGCGAGCCAGGCGTTCTCCCCCGCCCCGAGCCAGGGGCTGACCAGCACAGCCAGGGCCGGCAGCGCCGACGCCTCGACGAGTGGCCACTCGTGCCGGCCGACCTCGCGCACCTGCCTCCAGGTGACCCGGCGGCCGGCCTCGCGCTGTCCTGCCACGTGCGCGTAGACGTGGGCGATCCAGAAGACGATCCCGGTGATCACCAGCAGCAGGATCAGCGACAGCCGCGGGTGCGGTTCGTGGACGCTGGAGGCCGCGATCACGGAGGCGGCGAGCATCGAGCCGTACACCGCGCCGGCGTAGTCCGTCCGGTTCCCGGGTCCGCCCGGGGCCGGTCCGGGCGGGGCGGGGGTACGACTGCGGGGCATGGTCACGACGCCTCCTCCCGTCCCCGCGCCGGAGACGACCGATGGGTCCGTTGCGGCCATCATCGCCGCTTCCCCGGGTTCCGGCCTCACCTCCGCAGGTGGATCCGGGCGCGGCCGACCGCCCCGCACCGATGCCACGCGGTCGGTGCCCCGTTCGGACGGACCGCGGTCGCTGCCCCGTTCGGACGGACCGCGGTGCCCCGGCCGCACCGGTAGGAACGGACATGACGCCGGCACCACCCGGAGCCACGGCCGACCCGTGCCGGCGGGCACCTGACCGGAAACCCGCGCGGCCCTACCCCCGAACCGTCACCCCGTCCTTCCGGGTCCCCCCGCTGCCGACCGACGCGCGCCCGGCGGGCAGGCGACCGGTGAAGGCGAAGCCGGTGAGCGTGATCCCGGCGGCGGCCAGCAGCGACACCCTGAGGCCGTCGAGCTGGGCTTCGCGGTAGGAGCCGACGACGGCGTCCGCCTCCTGCGGCGGAACGGTGGTCTGCGCGAGCGCGGTGGAGAGCTGGTCCGCGGGTACGAAGGTGACGCCCGCCGCGATCCTGATGCCGGCCTGCTGCTTCACGGCGTCCGAGATCCGCGGGTCCGCGGCGACGGCGGAGCCGAACGCGGCCGTCAGGGCACCGATCAGGATGGCGCCGATCAGCGCGGTGCCGAGCGACGAGCCGAGGTTCTGCGCGGTGTACTGCAGCCCGCCGACCTCGCTGCGGTCCTCCTCCCCGACACTCGACTGCACGACGTTGGCCAGTTGCGAGGCGAGCAGTCCCAGGCCGATCCCCAGGAGGCCCATCGCCAGCGCGAACGACAGGTCGTCGAGCTCCGGCCGGACGGTGCCGACCAACCACAGGGACGAGGCGAACAGCACCAGCAGGCCGATCCGCACCACCGTTCTCGGCGAGGCGAACCGGCTGAGGAACGGGCCGGACATGGAGGCGGCGAGCATCGTGACCGACACCGGCAGCAGCCGCAGACCGGTCTGGAAGGCGTTCTGGCCCTGCACGGCCTGGAGGTACAGCGGGATGACGAAGAACAGCCCGAGGAGGATCAGGTTCTGACTGAAGAGCATGAGCAGGCCGGACCGCAGCGGGGGAACGCCGAACAGCGTGAACCGGACCAGCGGATGCTCCCGGCGCAGCTCCCACGACCGGAACAGCACCAGGAGCACCCCGCCCAGCGCGATGACGAAGAAGGTCGGCGAGTATCCGAGGACGGTGAACGGCGGGTTGCGGGGCTTCAGCCAGCCCCAGGAACTGCTCTGCAGCACGGCCAGCACCGCCAGTCCCAGCCCGGCCACCGACAGCAGCACACCGACCACGTCCAGCCGCGCGTGGTGCTCCGGTGCCGGTTGCGGCTCGATCCAGCGCAGCAGGAACAGGATGACCACCACCAGGACGACCTCGCCGGCGAAGACCAGCCGCCAGGTCAGGTAGGTGGTCAGCCATCCGCCGAGCAGCGGGCCCACGGCGATGCCCGCCCCGGCCAGACCGCCGATGACACCGTAGGCGGTCTGGCGGTCCTGTCCCTGGTAGGAGCCGGCCACCAACGCGGCCAGTGCCGGAAGGACCAGCGCCGCGCCCAGGCCCTCGATCACCGACCACCCGAGCGCCAGCAGCCACAGGGTGGGCGCCACCGCCGTGATCGCCGACCCCACGGCGTAGACCACCAGCCCGACCGTGAACACCCGACGGCGCCCGTACATGTCGCCGAGCTTTCCGCCGGTGATCATGAACGCGGCCATCACGAGCGTGTAGAGGGTGATCACCGCCTGGATCGCCGTGACCTCGGTGTCGAAGTCCTCGACCAGCCGGCTGATGGACACGTTCATCACCGACGCGTCGAGCACCATCAGGAACTGCGCCATGCCCAGGATGATCAGCGCTCTCCAGCGGTTCACCGTGACTCCTCGTGCTCACCGACCCCCGCGGTTCGTGTCCCCCGGCCCTCGTACCCTCGTACCCGCGCGGCCCGGCCGCCCGTCGTGGGCCGGTGCGTTGCGCCGAACGGCGGGCCACCCGAGGTGCGGCACCCCGTCCCGTCGCCCAGTCTTGGACGGAATCCGGAGCGCTCGGGCCGACGACGAGCCGCGGCGGACCGGGGTGCAGGCATCGGCCGGAGGGAGCGCGGAGTGGCGGCACCTCGTGGTCGGACCAGCCGCGCCGACTGGATCCGCACCAGGTCGGCCTGGTTGCGGGGGCGGACGGCCACCCTGCACGAGGTCCCGTTCCTGCGGCGACTCGCCGCCCAGCTGCTCCACATCCACGTCCTGGACATGGCCACCCGCCTCGCGGCCCAGACGTTCCTGACCGCCATCCCGGTGCTGTTCGCCCTGGCCGCCTTCATGCCCCAGGAGGTACGCAGCGGCGTCGCCGAGTCCCTGCGCATCGTTCTGGGGCTCCGGGGCGCCTCACTCGACGAGGTCAAGGGGGCGCTCCAGCCCAGCGAACCGAGCTCCAGCGCCAACACCTTCGGCGCCATCGGGATCCTGGTGACCCTGCTCTCGGCCACGAGTTGCAGCCGCATCCTGCAACGTCTGTGCGAGCGGAGCTGGCACCTGCCGCATCTGGCAGGGCGGCTGGCGGCGTGGCGGTGGCTGGCCTGGCTTCTGGTGTGGCTCACCGCCCTGGTTCTCCAGGGGCAGGTGCGGACCGGATTCGGGGCGGGCGAGGGCCTCGGGGCCGTGCTCTACCTGATCACGGCCGCTCTGCTCTGGTGGTGGACCCAGCACCTGCTGCTCGGTGGCCGCGTTCCCTGGCTCCCGCTGCTGCCGGGGGCCGTGCTGACCGGTGCCGGGTTGACGGCGTTCACATGGGTGTCGCAGCTCTACGTCCCCCGCTCGCTGAACCGCAGCGTGACGCAGTTCGGCCCGCTCGGCATGGTCTTCACCCTGCTCAGCTGGCTCATTCTGGTGTTCACGGTCATCACGCTCGGGATCGGCGCCGGGTACGTCGTGGCGGGCCAGGGGCGGCTGGCCCGGCTGCTGGCGACTCCGGAGCCGGCCCCGGAGGACGAGGACTGAGGGCCGAAGGGGCGTGCGTCCGCCAGGCGGGCGGGGCATGCTGCTCACCTCAGGGGTGCTCGCAGCCCGCTTCGCCCTCCCCCCGATTCCGGGGGCCTTCGTGCGCAGGCCGCGTCTGCTCGAACGCCTCGGCGACGGTCGGCCCGGCCCGACCGCTTGACCTTGACACAGTGACAAGGCCTTCACTGCTGCCAAGGAGGTGGTCCTGATGGCCAGACCGGAAGAGGACACGGACACGATGCGGGCGCTCCGGGCACTGGGGCACGACGACTCGTCGGTCCGTCTGCGGGCGGCGATGGCCGTCGGCACGGCCCCGGACCCGGGGTACGTCGGCGGGCTCGTCGAACGGTGCGCGGTCGAACCCGAGTTCTCCGTGCGCGAGATGCTCACCTGGGCACTCACCCGGCACGAGGCGGCCCTGACGGTCCCGCTGCTGGTCGGCGAGGTCCGTTCGGAGCGTGCGCAGGCACGGAGCCAGGCCCTGCACACACTGTCCAAGATCGGGGACCGGCGGGCGTGGCCGGCGATCACGCCCGCGCTGCTGGCCGACGCCGACGAGGAGGTGGCCCGCAGTGCCTGGCGGGCCGCGGTCGTGCTCGTGCCCGAGGGTGGCGGGCGCGCGTTGGCCGTAGTGTTGGCGGCTCAGCTCGGGCGCGGCGGGCACGAGACGCAGCTGAGCCTCAGCCGGGCGCTGATCGCGCTCGGGGAGGTGATGCTGCCGACGCTGAGCACCGCGACGACGGACCTCGATCCCCGGGTGCGCGGGCACGCGCTCGCCACCGAACGGCTGTGGCGCGACCCGGATGCCGGATTCGAGTTCGCGATCGAGGAGGCGAAGCGCACGGTGGCCCTCGGCGGGGGCGGCCGGGAGGGACGGTAGGCAGTGTTGATCGGCGACGTCGCGCGGCGGTCCGGGGTCAGCGCCCGCATGCTCAGGCACTACGAATCGCTCGGGCTGGTGCAGCCGACGGGGCGTACCGGCTCCGGCTACCGCCGGTACTCGGACGAGGACATCCGGCGGATCTTCCACATCGAGAGCCTGCGGTCGCTGGGCCTGTCGCTGCGCGACGTCGGGCGGGCGCTCGACGACCCCGGCTTCGCGCCCGCGGAGCTCGTGGACGACCTCATCCGCCGGACCCGCGAGCGCATCGCGGCGGAGACGGAGCTGCTCACCCGGCTCCGGCGGATCGACGCCGCGGAACCCGCCGGCTGGGAGGGGGTCCTGCGGGTCGTCGCGCTGCTCCAGGCCCTGGAGTCGAAGAGCCCGGGGGCGCGCCAGCGCGCGGCCCTGTCCGCGGGCGAGGACGCTCCGGTGCCGGTGGAGGCACTGGTCGAGGCCGTGCTGGGCGAATCGGACCCGAACGTCGCCGGAGCCCTCCGCTGGGCTCTGGCGCAGGCGGGCGGGGAAGGGACGGCGCTGCTCGCGGAGGGCCTGCGCTCACCCGCGGCCGAGGTGCGCGAACGTGCCGTCCGGTCCCTCGCCGAGCTGCCGGACGGGACGGCGACGGCCCTGCTGCGGGACGCCCTCGGGAATCCCGACGCCGTGGTCCGCAGGCACGCGGCCCTGGCGCTCGGAGCCCGCGGTGTGGCCGACGCGGTCCCGACGCTCATCGGCATGATCGTCGAGGCGGTGAACGACGCCGACGCGGCCGACGCCCTGGGCGCGCTGGCGAGCGACCCGGCGCTGACGGACCGGGTCGCCACCGGGCTCGTCGACCGCCTCGCCCACGACACCGTCGGACCGGACGCCCGCCGGCGGCTCACCCAGGCGCTCGCGGACGTCCCGGGAGGCACGGCGTCCCGCGCCCTGGAGGAACTGTCACAGGACGAGGACCGTGCGGTCGCACTGACCGCGACGTACATTCTCAAGCTGCGCAACACGCGGTAGCGGGTCGGCTTCGGGGGCGGGTTCGACGGTGGGGGTGGCGTGACAGGGGCCAGGCGGTTCCGTCGGCAGCGGCGGCTCTTCCTCTCGGTGGCGGTCGACACGTTCGGCTCCGGCGTCTTCCTGCCGCTGTCGCTGCTGTTCTTCGTCACCGTCCGGCACTTCCCGGCGGCCTCCGCGGGCACGGCCGTGACGGTCGGGTCGGTCGCGTCCTTCGCCGTCGTGCCGCTCTGCGGGCGGCTCGTCCAGGCCATGGGGCCCAAGTCCTGCCTGCTCCTCAGCAATGTCCTGACCGCGCTCGGGTACGGCCTGTTCTTCGCGGTGGGGAACCTGTTCACCGTGGCGGCCGTCACCTTCGTCGTGACGGCCGCCGACCGGCTCTACGGTGCCGCCTGGCCCACGATGGTCGCGCGGCTCGCGAAGCCGGAGGAACTCACCGACTGGTTCTCCGCGGTGACCGTGCTCAGGACGACCTCCCTGGGAGTCGGCACCCTGGGGGCGACCGCCCTGATGGCGCTCGCCGGCGGGCGCGGCCTACAGGTCGCACTCGCCCTGAACAGCGCGAGCTCCCTCCTCGCGGCCGTCCTCCTGCTGGGTGTCGCCGTGCCGGCCGCCGAGCGGCCCGGCCACCGGGCGGCGAGGTCGAACACCCGGGCGGCGCTCGGCGACCGGCCCTTCCTTTCCCTGGTGGTGTCCCAGACGCTGCTGTCGGCGGCCTGGCTGATCCCGACGGTCGCCTTCCCCCTCTACCTCATGGAGAGCCTCCACCAGGCCGCCTACTGGCCGACCGTCGTGGTCGCCGTCCGCTACGCCACCGCCACCACCCTGCAGATGCGGATCAGCCGCCGGCTGTCCGGCTGGACCCGGTCGCGGGTCCTGCGCCTGTCGATCGGCGCGGCGGCCGGCGCCATCGCCCTGACCGCGACGATCTCCACCGTCCCGCACGCCCTCCAGGGCCCGCTCGCGGTCCTCGTGGCAGCCGTCCTGGCGCTGGCCGAGCTGGCCTCGAAGCCGACCGCGGCCGCGGCGGCGGTGGCCATGGCGCCCAAGGGCGACGAAGGACCGTACATGTCCCTGTTCCAGCTGACCTGGACGGTGTCCTACGCGGTCGGGCCGGCCGTCATCGGCCTGGGCCTGCAGAACCCCCCGCTGCTCTGGACCACGCTGGCGATCTGCGTAGCGGCCGGCGCCCTGGCCCACCGCCTCCGCACACCCCTGCCGCGGCCTGCGGGCGGGGCCGTCGCAGGGCGGATCGCCCACGGTGTCCGCGACCTGCGCGAGGAGGCCGACGTTCCCTGACGGGCACCACGCGCGCGGGCCCGACGGACCCGGGCCGTTCGGCCCCGGCCGAGGTCCGGCCCGGGACCCGGGACCGGCCGGCGTCACC
>NZ_JAHSQD010000353.1 GCF_020103755.1 Streptomyces sp. LS1784 | reverse complement strand
TCCTCGGCCGCGGGCGCCGGGCTGCGGGCCGTCCCCCTGGCCGACGCCGCCGCGCACGCCCGGCTCGGCCTGGTCGCCCGCCGCGACCAACCGTCCCCGGCCGTACGGCTGTTGCGGGCCAGGCTCAGGGCGGCGCTCAGCTTCGAGTGACCGTCGGACGGCTCGTGCGGAGGCGTGAACGCCGCGCGGGCGAACGGGCCCGGTGCCGGCGGCTCAGGCCTTCCAGTGCGGATCGCGCCCCGAGGCGGCCAGTGCGCGGTCCCACGCGGAGGCGTCCTCCGGCAGCGCCACCGACTCGGCGAAGCCCGCGTACTGCCGGTACAGCTCGGCGTTCTCCGCCACGATCTCCCCGGCCAGCAGCGCGAGTTCCTCGTCGACCTCGATCCGCCCGCCGGTCGCCCGGGCCACGTCCCAGCCGTGCAGCAGCAGCTCCAGGACCAGCATCCGGGCGATCCCGACCGCCGGCACCGGGGCGCCGCCGAGGTCGACGTCCCCCTCCCAGGCCGCCGGGTCGGCCCAGGCCGCGACGGCGCGCTCCAGCTGGGCCGCGTACGCCGAGCTCCAGTCGGCCTCGGCGGCGAAGTCCCGCGAGCTCAGCTCCCCGGGCAGCTCGACCCGCCGGGCCCGGTGCTCCAGGCCGTGCGAGCTGTAGAGCACCCAGTGGTTGATCAGCGCGCGGGTGTCGAACTCCGCGCAGGGCGTCGGCGCGTCCAGCGCCTGGCCGGCCGGAACGGTGGCGGCGACACCGGCCGCGGCGGAGGCGGCGCGGGCCAGGAACGGGTGCATCGGGTGGGCGTTCATGGCGCCGATTCTGGCCGGGGCGCACCGGTCGGTCTTGAAGAAACGCGACGTCCAGGCCCTAGCCTGGCCGTCATGGACTCCCCGGACTCTCCCGACCTCGGCCGCGGTGTGCTCCACCCCGCCCGGGCGGCCGAGCTGATCACCGTGGACCGGCTCGCGCCCGACCCCGCCGTGGCACGGTTCGTCGAGTACTACTGGCTGGTCCGCTGGGACCTGCACGGCCTGCCGCCGTACGAGCAGAAGGTGCTCGCCCACCCCAACGTCCACCTGGTCTTCGAGGCCCCGCGAGCGCGCGTGTACGGGGTGGACCGCTCGCTCTTCGTCCGCCGCCTGGAGGGTGCCGGGCACGTGCTGGGCGTGCGGTTCCGCCCCGGCGCCTTCCGCCCGCTCGCCGGGCACCCGGTGAGCGGGCTGGCCGACCGGTCCGTGCCCGCCGCCGAGTACTTCGGGCCCGAGGCCGACCGGCTCACCGCGGAGATCCTCGGGGCGCCCGGCAGCCCCGCCGCCCTCGTCGACGCCTTCCTGCGCCCCCGGCTGCCCGCGCCCGACCCGGTCGCCGCCGAGGTCGCCGCCATGGTGGACCGGATCACCGGCACGCCGGACCTGTGCCGGGTGGACGAGCTGGCCGCCGAGCTGGGCCTGACCGTCCGCCGCCTCCAGCGCCTGTTCGCCGAGTACGTCGGCGCCTCCCCGAAGTGGGTGCTGCGCCGCGCCCGCCTGCACGAGGCCGCCGAACGCGCCCGTACCGACGGCGAGTTGGATCTGGCCGCGCTCGCCGTCGAGCTGGGCTACGCGGACCAGGCCCACCTGACCCGGGACTTCACCGCCGCCGTCGGCGTCTCCCCGGCCCGCTACGCCGGGACGCGCTGAGTCGGGGCCCTACGCCCCCAGGAAGCGTTGCAGCTCGTCCAGCACGTAGTTGGCCCCGGTGTACCCGATCCCCTGGAACCACAACTGGTCGTCCACCGGGAACGCCCGGTGCCCCTTCACCGCCGACAGCGCCTGCCAAGCCGGGCTCGCCAGCACGGCGTTGGCGCCCGACCGCTCCGGATCGCCGTACGTCGCGTACAGCAGCAGATCGCCGTCGGCCCTGGCGAGCTGGTCCGGCGGGACCTCGACGTCCGACTGGTCGACGTTCTGCGCGTCCGGCCGGCCCACCTGGGCGTCGGCGAGCACCGTCCCGGGGAAGCTCTGCCGGCCGAACACCCGGATTCCGCCGCCCTCCACGAACCGCACCAGGCTCACCCTGCGCCCCGACAGCCTCGCCGCCGCCAGGGCCTGGGCCACCTGCCCGGCGTGCTTCTGGTACGCGCCGGCGAAGGCCGCCCCGGCCGCCTCCCGGTTCAGCGCCTGGGCGTGCAGCTGGAAGTCGGCCTTCCAGGGCGCTCCGGTGGTCTGGGTGAGCACGGTCGGGGCGATCTCCCGCAGCTGCTCGTAGCGGTCGCCGTCGCGGGCCTGGTTGGAGAGGATCAGGTCCGGCCGCAGCGCCCGTACGGTCGGCAGGTCGGGCGCGCCGGCCGGGCCGACCAGCCGGATTCCGGTCGTCCGGGAGGCCGGCCAGTACTCGGGGTAGCGGGTGTCGCGGGCCGGGAGCGCGGCGCCGACCGGGGTGATGCCGAGGGTCAGCGCGGAGTCGAGCACGTCGGTGTCCAGCACGATCACCCGCATCGGCGCGCCCGGCACCACCACCGGGCCGGTGGCGGCGTTCACGGTCACCGGCGGCAGCGGGGTCGGGGACGGCGAGGCGCCAGTGGCGAGGCCGTCCGCGGTCTCCGGGGTCGGCTGCCTGTCGGTGCAGCCGGTGACCGCCGTGAGCGCGGCTCCACCGAGACCGGCGAGGAGGGTGCGGCGGGAGATCCGGGGCATCGGTGGTCCTCTGGCGGCGGGGCTGGGTGCCGTCGATTATGTCCGAAATGGTGGCTAAAGTTCCGTTAAGTGCGAGTTCCGTCAGGCGAGGGAGTGCCGCCGAGCGCGCTCCCCCGACTCCTCAGGCCCCCACCTCTTCGGGCCCCCGACTCCTCAGGCCCGCGCCGTCGCCTCCCGCGCCGCCCACGGGGCGCCCGGCACGACCAGCGGCGTGCCGGTCACCGGGTCCGGCACCACCACCGAGTCCAGCCCGAACACCTGCCGCACCAGCTCGGCCGTCACCACGTCCCCGGGCGGGCCCTGCGCCACCACCCGGCCGTCCCGCATCGCCACCAGGTGGTCCGCGTACCGGGCGGCCTGGTTGAGGTCGTGCAGCACCGCGACGACGGTCCGGCCGCGCTCGACGTTCAGCCGGCGGACCAGGTCCAGCACCTCCACCTGGTGCGCGATGTCCAGGTAGGTGGTCGGCTCGTCCAGCAGCAGGATGTCGGTGCCCTGGGCGAGCGCCATCGCGATCCAGGCGCGCTGGCGCTGGCCGCCGGACAGCTCGTCCATGCTCCGCTCGGCCAGCTCGGCGGTGGAGGTGCGCTCCAGCGCCTCCGCGACCGCCGCCTCGTCCTCCGGCGACCACTGCTGCCACCAGCTCTGGTGCGGCTGGCGGCCGCGCGCGACCAGGTCCGCCACCGAGATGCCCTCGGGGGCGGTCGGCGACTGCGGCAGCAGGCCGAGCCGCTGGGCGATCCGCTTGGTCGGGATCCGCGCCAGCTCCTCGCCGTCCAGCAGCACCGCGCCCCGGACCGGCTTCAGCAGCCGGCCGAGGGCCCGCAGCAGGGTCGACTTGCCGCACGCGTTCGGGCCGACGATCACCGTCACCCGCCCGTCCGGGACGGCCACGTCCAGGTCCTCGACGACCGTGCGCGCCTCGTAGGCCAGGGTGAGGCCCCGGGCCTCCAGACGGTGAGCGGACATCAGGAACCTCCACGGCGGGATCGGATCAGCAGCCACATCAGGTACGGCGCGCCGACCATGCCGGTCACCACGCCCACCGGCAGCTCGGTCGGAGCCAGCAGCCGCCGGGCGATCAGGTCGGCGAGGACCACCACCAGCGCGCCGGTCAGCGCCGAGCAGAACAGCGGGACCTGCGCCGAGCGGGCCAGCCGCAGCGCGATCTGCGGGGCCATCAGCGCGACGAAGTCCACCGGCCCGGCGGCCCCGGCCGCGCACGAGGCCAGCACGATGCCCAGCAGCGCCATGCCGAGGCGGATCCGGTCCAGGTGCAGGCCGAGGCCGACGGCGGTGGCGTCGTCGAAGGAGATCGACCGCTGGGCGCGGGCCGCCCACAGCGCGACCGGCAGGGCGGCGAGCAGCACCCGGGCGAGCCAGCCGGCCTGGTCGTAGCCGGCGCCGTTCAGGCTGCCGGTCATCCAGACCTTGGCGGCCTGGGCCTGGAAGCCGTCGCCCTTGGTGAGGAAGACGGACGTGAGGGAGGACAGCGCGACGCTGATCCCGATGCCGATCAGCACGAAGCGCTGCGCGTGCAGGCCGCGCCGCCAGGCCAGCGCGTACACCAGCAGCCCGGCCACCAGGCCGCCGGCCACCGCCGCGTACGGGGCCTGACCGGTCGAGCCGACCACGCCGTACGCCATCAGGCCGACCACGGTCGCGGTCGCGCCCCAGGTCACGCCCACCACGTCGGGGCTGGCCAGCGGATTGCGGGCGACGGTCTGGATCAGTGCCCCGGCCAGCCCGAGTGCCAGGCCGACCAGCAGCCCGACCACCACCCGGGGCAGCCGGAACTCGCCGACCACCAGCTCGTGCGGGCTCGGCTGCCCGAGCACCACCTTGACCACCTCGCCCGGCGGGACGGTGGACTCGCCCAGGCAGAGCGAGGCCACCACCGTCGCCGCCAGCGCCGCCAGCAGCCCGGCGGCGACGGCGACCGAGCGCCGGTGCACCAGGAACGACGCCCGCCCGGCCCGGACGACGGAGTAGCCCCGCAGGGAGACGGAACCCGTGCCGGGGACGGAACCCGTGCCGGGGACGGAACCCGTGCCGGGGACGGAACTCATGCCGCCACCACCTTCCGGCGGCGGACCAGGGCCACCAGCACCGGGACGCCGACCAGGGCCGTCATGACGCCCGCCGGGACCTCGGACGGGGGGAACAGGACCCGGCCGAGGGTGTCGGCGAGCAGGAGCAGCGCCGGGCCGAGGACGGCGGAGAAGGCGAGGATCCAGCGGTGGTCGGCGCCGGCCACCGCGCGGGCCGCGTGCGGAACGGCGAGGCCGACGAACGCGATCGGGCCGGCCGCCGCGACCGCCGAGCCGGTCAGGACGGTCGCGCCGAGCGCGCCGACCGCCCGGACCAGGCCGGTCCTGGCGCCCAGCCCCTTCGCGGTGTCGTCGCCGAGCGCGAGCGCGTCCAGTCCGCGTGCCACCGCGACCACCAGCACCGTGCCGACGGCCAGGAACGGCAGCAGCTGCCAGGCCACGTCCGAGGTCCGCCCGGAGAGCGAGCCGACGTGCCAGAAGCGGAACTGGTCCATGGTGGCCGCGTCGGTGGTCAGCACCAGGGTGTTGAGCGAGGCGATGAAGGCGGACGTCGCCGAGCCGGCCAGCGCCAGCTTGATCGGCGTGGCCCCGCCCCGGCCGCGCCCGGCGAGCCCGTACACCAGCACGGTGGCGACCACCGCGCCGGCGAAGCCGAACCAGACGTACCCGGTGAGGGTGGAGACGCCGAAGCCGGAGATGGCGACCACCACGCCGGCCGCCGCGCCCTGGGAGACGCCGAGGATGCCGGGGTCGGCGATCGGGTTGCGGGTCAGGCCCTGCATGACGGCCCCGGCCAGTCCGAGCGCCGCGCCGACGGCCAGCCCGACGACGGTGCGAGGCACCCGCAGCTCGCGGACCACCACGGCGTCGGCGGTGTCGCCGCCGCGCAGCAGGGCGTCGAGCGTGTCGCCGAACGGGATGGTCCGGCTGCCGACCGCCAGGCTCAGCAGCACCGCGGCGGCCAGGACGGCGAGTGCGGCGGCGAGCCACAGTATTCGGCGCCGCGGCGCGCGGTACGGCGCGCGGGGCGCACCGGGTGGTGCGCTGGTGTCGGTCATGGGCCCTCTCCGCAGACAACTCAGGTAAACCTAAGTTCAGCTGCGAAGCCCGGGCAAATTGCCTCGTGGCCGCGGCACCCGTTGGGTAGCCTGGCGGCATGCCCGCGACGCCACCCGCTCAGCTCACCGTCGGCTTCGACCTCGACATGACGCTGCTGGACACCCGGCCGGGTGTCCGAGCCACCTACCTGGCGCTCTCCGCCGAGACCGGCACCTACATCGACGCCGACCTGGCGGTCACCCGGCTGGGCCCGCCGCTGCTGGACGAGATCCGCAACTGGTTCCCGGAGGACGAGGCGGAGCGGGTCGTCGACCGCTACCGCGAGCTCTACCGCGACCACGCCTTCGCCCCGACCGTGGCCCTGCCCGGCGCGCACGCCGCCGTCGAGGCGGTCCGCGCCCACGGCGGCCGGGTCGCGGTGATCACCGGCAAGTACGAGCCGAACGCCCGCCTCCACCTGGAGCACGCCGGGCTGGCCGTGGACACCGTGATCGGCGACCTGTGGGCGGAGACCAAGGGCGAGGCGCTGCGCGAGCACGGCGCGAGCGTCTACGTCGGCGACCACCTCGGCGACATCCGGGGCGCCCGGCACGCGGACGCCGTCGCGGTCTGCGTGCCCACCGGCCCGTACAGCGCGGAGGAGCTGCGCGAGGCGGGCGCGGACGTGGTGCTGGCGGACCTCACCGGCTTCCCGGACTGGCTCGCCGGGCACCTGGCCGGGCGCGGCTAGACCACGGTCGCAGCGGCCCTCAGGGCCCGATCCGGCGGCGCTGGTCCCGTGCGTTCAGCAGCAGCCCGGTCAGCGCGGCCAGGAAGCCGGCCGGCATCAGCATGCTCAGCCAGTACGCGGCCGTCGGCAGCGGCGTCAGGTGCAGGAACAGCGGGACGAAGGTGACCAGGGTGGCGAGTGCGCCGAGACCGAAGACGATCGCCCCGGCCTTGACGTACACGTCGCCGGGGTCGGCGCTCTGGCTGCTCACGTCTGCTCACTCCTACGGGCCGGTCGGAACTGCCCCCAGTCTGGCAGAGCGGCAGCCGGGGCGGCCCACCGGAGCGGCCCGGTCACGTTGCGCAGTTTCCCGGCAGCTGAACGTTTTGATCCCTGTTGAGCGGGGGTATGCACGGGGTGCCGAGGGGCGCTACAGGTGCGCCCCGCGTCCTCAGACCCGGGGGGTGTGAGCCGATGGACCGCGCGGAGCCGCGCCCCGGCCGTGCCAGTGCCGGGTTGCCCGTGACCGCGAGATCCCGTTCCCGCCGCCGCCCCGAACGGGCCTCGGAACGCGGATCCCTCGCGGAACGCGGATGAGGCAGTGACGGACGGTTAGTCTGCTTCCTGACCGCGTGCCGACCATGAGCGCCCACGGGCGCCGAGCCGAGGTCGGCCGCCTTTCCCACCACCCAGTGATCCCCGGCCCGGGCCGGGATCCCTCACACCCATTCGAGGACTGTTCGAGATGCCCACCGGCCAGGTCAAGTGGTTCAACGAGACGAAGGGCTTCGGCTTCCTGTCGCGCGACGACGGCGGCGACGTCTTCGTCCACACCAAGGCGCTGCCCGACGGTGTCACGTCGCTGAAGCCGGGCCAGCGGGTCGAGTTCGGCGTGGTCGCCGGGCACCGCGGGGACCAGGCGATGGCCGTGCAGCTGCTGGACGCGCTGCCCTCGGTGGCCGCCGCCCAGCGCCGGAGCGCCGACGACATGGCGCCGATCGTCCAGGACCTGATCACCACGCTGGACGCGGTGCTGCCCGGCCTCCAGCGCGGGCGTTACCCCGCCAAGCCGACCGGCCAGAAGCTGGCCGGCCTGCTGCGCGCGGTGGCCGACCAGTTCGACGTCTGAGGCGTCGGGAGAGGGATCACCCGAAGCCGGGAGGGATCACCCGAACGTGAGCGCACCCGGGTCGAGCGGGGGCACCAGCCCCTCCGCGGCGGCCCGGGTGAGCAGCGCGCGGACGGCCGCGTAGCCCTCCTCGCCGAGGTCCTCGGTGAACTCGGTGACGTACAGCCCGATGTGCTGCTCGGCGACGTCCAGGTCCATCTCCTGGGCGTGCGCCAGCACGTACTCACGGCTCGCCGCCGGGTCCGCCCAGGCCTGCCGGACGGAGGCGCGGATCGCGTCGCCGATCGCCCGCAGCCGCTCGGTGCCGAGCGAGCGCCTGGCGACGATCGCGCCCAGCGGGATCGGCAGGCCGGTCTCCTGCTCCCAGGCCTCGCCCATGTCGGCCAGGCTGTGCAGGCCGTACTGCCGGTAGGTGAAGCGGGCCTCGTGGATCACCAGGCCGGCGTCCACCCGGCCGTCCCGGACGGCGGGCATGATCTCGTGGAACGGCAGGACGACGATCTCGCCGAAGCCGCCCGGCACCGCCTTCGCCGCCCAGAGCCGGAACAGCAGGTAGGCGGTGGAGCGCTCGGAGGGCACCGCGACGGTCTTCCCGGCGAGGTCGGCGGGGGAGCCCACGCCCGGCAGGGTGAGCACCAGCGGGCCGCAGCCGCGGCCCAGCGCGCCGCCGCAGGGCAGCAGGGCGTACTGCTCCAGGACCCAGGGCAGCGCGCCGTAGCTGATCTTCAGCACGTCCAGCTCGCCGCGCTCGGCGAGGCCGTTGGTGACGTCGATGTCGGCGAAGGTCACCTCGGGGGCGTCCGCCCCGGGCACCAGGCCGTGCGCCCAGGCGTGGAAGACGAAGGTGTCGTTCGGGCAGGGCGAGTACGCGATGCTCAGCCGTTCAGCCACGGCCGGCCTCCTCGATCGGTTCGTGGCCAGGCAGCCAGTTCGTGGACGGGCAGCGCGGCGAAGGCCCGCTCCAGGGCGGCCAACGCCTCTGCGATCCGCCAGGCGGCCCGGTCGCGCGGGCCCACCGGATTGGACACGGTGCGCAGTTCGAGGGCCGGCACGCCGTACCGGGCGGCGGCCTCGGCCACGCCGAAGCCCTCCATCGCCTCGGCCGCGGCGCCCGGGTGGCGGGCGGCCAGCTCGGCGGCC
>NZ_JAHSQD010000352.1 GCF_020103755.1 Streptomyces sp. LS1784 | reverse complement strand
GCCCGGGCGGCGGGGCCGCCGGGGCGGGAGGGGCCGGCGGAGGCCGGCGCCTTGGTGAGTGTGGTGCCAAGAGTCATGATCAGGTCCTCACAGGCCCGCTAGTCGTCGCTCGCCGTGAAGCCGGAGCGGCGGCGGAGCAGGATCGAGGTGACGGCCATCGAGATGGCGAACAGCACCAGGGCGACGACGCAGGCCGCGCCGTAGTCGAAGCGCTGGAAACCGAGGTTGTAGACCATCTGCGGCAGGGTCCAGGTGGAGCCGCCCGGGTAGCCGGGCTCGAACGGCTGGCCGGAGCCACCTGCGATGCCGCTGGCGACCTTCCCGGCGACGATCGCCTGGGTGTAGTACTGCATGGTCTGGATCACCCCGGTGACCACCGCGAACATGATGATCGGCGAGATGTTCGGCAGGGTGACGTACCGGAACCGCTGGAACGGGCCGGCGCCGTCCAGCTCGGCCGCCTCGTACTGCTCCCTGGGGACGTCCAGCAGCGAGGCCATGAAGATGACCATCAGGTCGCCGATGCCCCACATGGCGAGCAGGGTGAGCGCGGGCTTGGACCAGTCCTCGGAGGCGAACCAGCCGGGCTGCGGCAGGCCGAGCTCGCCGAGCAGGTGGTTGACCGGGCCGGTGCCGGGGTTGAACAGGAAGGCGAAGGCGACGGTCGCGGCCACCGGCGGGGCCAGGTACGGCAGGTAGAAGGCGGTGCGGAAGAAGCCGGCGCCGGTCTTGACCTTGGTGATGAGCATCCCGATGCCCAGGCCGAAGGCGACCCGCAGGCTCACCATGACGACGACCAGCCACAGGGTGTTGCGCAGGCCCTGCCAGAAGGTCGGCAGCTGGTTGAAGACGTAGTCCCAGTTCTTCAGGCCGCTGAAGGTCGGGGAGCCGAAGCCGTTGTAGGAGGTGAAGGAGAAGTAGAGGGTGGAGACCAGCGGGTAGACGAAGAAGACGCTGAACCCGATCAGCCAGGGGGAGAGGAAGGCGAGGGTGCGGGCCGCCTCCCGGCGGCGCTTCCGGCGCAGCAGGTGCTGCGTGGAGGGCGCCGCCGGGCCGGTCGGTCCCGCGTCGGCCTCGTCGCTTCCCTTGCGGGTGCCGAACGCGAGTGACATGGGAGCTCCGTGGACCGTTCCGGGCCTACTTGGCCTGGGCGATGTCGGTGTCGATCTGCTTGGCCGTGGCGGCCAGGCCGGCCTGGAGGTCGGTCTGCTTGCCGGACTCGTAGTCGTAGCCGAGGTTCTGCAGGGTGATGATGTAGCTGCCGCCGTTGACGGCCGGCGGGGTGGTGGTGGAGTTGGCGTTCCTGGCGACGTCCAGGAAGGTCTTGACGTTCTCGTCGCTGACCAGCTTCGGCGAGTTGAGCGCGTCGAAGGTGCTCGGCACGTTGTGGATCGCGTTGGCGAAGCCGACCACCGCGTCGGTGTCCGTGGTCAGGTACTTGACGAACTCCCAGGCGGCGGCCTGCTTCTTGCTGGTGCTGGCGATGCCGACGATGGTGCCGGTCTGGTAGCCGCGGCCGTAGGTGTCGGCCTGGTCGTCCGGGACGGGGAAGGCGGCGGTGGCCCACTCGAAGTCGGGCTTGTCCTTGGCGAGCGAGGCGGTGCGCCACTCGCCGTCGAGGATCATCGCGACCTGGCCGGTGTGGAAGGGGTTCTTGGCGCTGAACTCCTCGCCGAAGGTGGCGCGGTACTTCTCCAGCTTGTCGTAGCCGCCGAGCTGGTCGACCAGGCCCTTCTGCCACTTGAACATCGCGGCGACCTTCGGGTCGGTGGCGATGTTCGACTTGCCGTCGGAGCCGAAGTAGGTGGGGCCGTACTGGCCGAGGAAGTGCTCGGTGGTGTTCTCGTAGCCGTGGTACAGCGGCATGAAGCCGAGCTGCTTGTACGAGTCGCCGTCGGCGACGGTCAGCTTGGCGGCGTCCTCGGCGAACTCGCTGAAGGTCTTCGGCGGGTTGGCGATGCCGGCGGCGGCGAAGGCCTTCTTGTTGTAGTACAGGCCGTAGGCGTCGCCGAGCAGCGGCAGCGAGCACTGGTTGCCCTGGAACTGCGTGTAGTCGAGCATCGTGGCCGGGAAGGTCTTGGCCGGGTCGATGCCGCTCTTCCGGAGCATCGGCTTGAGGTCGACGAAGGCCTTGGTCGAGCAGAACATGCCGACGTTGTTGGTGGTGAACGAGGAGACCACGTCCGGCGCGTCGGCGCCGCCGGCCCGCAGGGCCTGGTTGACCTTGTCGTCCGCGAGGCTGTCCACGGCCTTGACGTGGATGTTGGGGTGGCTCTTCTCGAAGGCGGCGATGTTGTCGTTGATCGCCTTGATCTCGTTCTCCTGGCTCCAGCCGTGCCAGAAGGTGATGGTGACGTCCTTGCCGCCGGCCGAGTCGTCGCTGCCGCCCGAGTCGCTGGAACCGGTGCAGGCGGAGGCGAGCAGGGCCAGGACGGCGCTGCCGGCGACGGCGGCGATGGTGCGGCGGCCTCTGCGGGAGGTGGTGGCGTGCACTTCGGGATCCTCCTGGGGGTGCGCGGGCAGGCCTCGTTGCCTCGGGTCCCGCGTTCGGGGGTTGGGGAGAGCTGGGTGCAGGGAGCGAGGTGACAGGGGGAGCGTCAGTGGGTGGAGAAGACCGCCTCGCGGGCGTCGGACAGGGCACGTTGCAGGGCGCCGAGCAGGACCGGTGAGCCGGGCAGGGCGCTGCTGCGGACCTCCGGCCGGGCGATGGAGATCCGCGCCAGTTCGTCCTCGACCAGCGCGCGCAGGCGCTCGCCGCCCGCGCTCGGCACCACGCCGGAGAGGACCACCAGCTGGGGGTCGACGACGGCGACGATCACCGCCAGCCCGACGGCGAGCCGCCCGGCCAGCTCGGCGAGGAAGGCGTCGCCGGCGCCCGGGGTGGCCAGCGCCTTGGCGACGGACTCCTGTGCGGTGGCCGCTCCGAGCCCGTGCTCACGGGCCAGGGCCCGGACGGCGGGTGCGCCGACCAGCGCCTGGAACCCGCCGAACTTGCGGCGGCGGGCGTCCCACTCGACCGGCGAGTCGGGCAGCGGCATGTAGCCGACCTCCCCGGCGCCGCCGGTGAAGCCGCGGTGCAGCCGTCCGGCGATCACGATCGCCGCGCCGACGCCCGCCCCGGCCCAGAGCAGGACGAAGTCCTCGAAGCCGGCCGCCGCACCCGAGGACCGTTCGGCGACGGCGGCCAGGTTCACGTCGTTCTCGATCGACACCGGCGCGCCGATCGCCCCGGTCAGCTCCTCGACCAGTCGCGGCGAGTGCCAGCCCGGCAGGTGGGAGGCGTAGCGCAGTTTGCCGGTGACGGGGTCGGGGGCGCCGCCGAGCCCGATCGCGGCGGTGCGCAGGCCGCCCTCGGGGATTCCGGCGGCCCGCGCCGCCTCGGCCACCGCGGCGGCGACGGTCGGTACGGTGCCGGCGGCCGGGACGCCCTTGGTCGGCACGGTGTGCTCGGCCAGCGTGGTGCCGGTGATGTCGGCGACGGCGACCCGGATCTCGCTGTTGGTGACGTCCAGTCCGGCGACGTACCCGGCGGCCGGATTCACCTGGTACAGCTGGGCGTTGGGGCCGGGTCCGCCCGCCGTGGTGCCGACCGGCAGGACCAGCCCGGCCGCCTCCAGCCGGGCCAGCAACTGGGAGGCGGTGGGCTTGGACAGCCCGGTGAGGGCGCCGATCTGGGTGCGCGAGAGCGGCCCGTTCTCCAGCAGCAGTTCGAGGGCGGCGCGGTCGTTGATGGCGCGCAGCAGGCTGGGGGTGCCGGCGAGGGGGGCCTTGGCGGTGCTCTTGGTCATGCCCGGAATCCTCCTCTTTCGGCTGGTCGGGACGGTCCGCGGGTGGCGCCGACGCGGGGAGCGGGCGGGCTTCGGGCGAACTGTTAGGAAACTTTCCAGTCGCTTGGGAAGGACCGTAAGGGCCGTGTCGGCGGGGTGTCAATGGTGGGTGGAGCGGAGGATGCCGAAGCGTTACCGGACAGCACGAAGCCCCGCCCCCGCCGGAGCGGGGCCAACACTCGCCTAGCCTCCAAGGACGGAAACTTATATAAAAAGGAAAAAATAAGTGCGCCGCCCCTCCTTGGGTGGGGAGGGGCGGCGCATCGATGAAACGAAGCATGGAAGAAGACGGGAATTGTGGTGATGCTCCTCGGATCGCCGAGGAGCATCACCACGAGAAGTGCTCCAATGAGGGGGCGGCGCAAAAAAGCAAGCCAGCTCTAAAAACAGGCGCGGCGGCCTCCTCTGGTGAGGAGGCCGCCCAAAGGCAGATCGTCGGCTTCCGGGGCCGTCCAGCGCGTCCTGCCGCTCCCTTGAAGCAAAAAAGAGAAGAAGCCGGGTGCCGCCCCTCGGTGTGCCGAGGGGCGGCACCAGAAATAAAAAAGACGGCAGTGTCCGGCGTTCTGCGCAGGAAGTCGGCCAGACCGACTTCCTGCGCAGAAGGCGGGAAGGCTGTGGATCCATCACAGCTTCTCTCTCCGTTCCGCCGCGATCGTGGTCGCGGTGGAACGGAGCGCGATGCGGGTGACAGGGAACGGATGAGAAGAGCGGGCCCGCGTCCAAGATCCGAGCCCGCCGCATCCCTCGCGGCCCACTCGCGCCTGCTCGTCCGCTGACAGGCGCGTCGGCAGGCTGGAGGTCAGGCGGCCTCGGGTCGGTCCAGCCGCGCGGTGATCCCCGGGCGCCCGGCGAAGTGGTGCAAGGCTCGATCGGGAGACGTGAGAGTCATCCGTGCCCGCCCGTCGACGCCGACCACGTGTGTCGGCCCGTCATTGTCGACGAGTCCCCAGGCCGCGACCCATCCGTCGGCGTCCGCAGGGCCCTCGCCGCACACCTGCACGACGGCGAACAGCCGGGGTGCGGTGTCGAGCACGAGCTCGCACAGATCCTGGTCGAAGGGGTCGGGAACGGTCGGTGTGAGCGCGGCCAGACGGGGGTTTTGCGAGGGCTCAGCAGTCATGGAAGTCTCCTGCCTCAAGGCATGGTTGAGCCAACGGCCAGCACCTTCAGTAGCTGATCCATGTCATACGGTAGCGCTGACATGGCATAGTTTCCATGTAGTCCATTGAAGACTTGCCATATCACACTCCTGGCAGTGAATGAGAGGATCGCGATGGCATCGAGTGGCACCCCGACGTTGCGGCAGCAGCGACTTGGGTTTGAGCTGCGCAAACTTCGCGAGAATGCCGGGCTCAGCTCAACTGCGGCCGCAGCTCTCGTCGGTGTGAACCAGGGCCATATGAGCCGAATCGAAGCGGGCCGCTACGCGGTGAGCGCGGAGCGCGTCCGCGCGTTCGCTCGGGCGTATGCATGTACGGACCAGAGTCTGATCGACGCTCTTGCCGGTATGACAGGCAGGCGGACCCGGGGGTGGTGGGAGGAGTACCGCGACATCCTGCCGCCGACCATGCTCGATCTTGCTGAAACGGAACACCATGCCACGGCGGTGCGCATCGCCTCGGTGATCCACATCCCCGGCCTGCTCCAGACCGCCGACCACGCACGTGTGCTCGCCAGTAATGTCGTACCGCCTCTGACGCCACCCGAGGTGGAGCACCGCGTGTCGTACCGGATCAAACGGCAGGCCGTCGTCTACGGCCAGCGGGCGATCCCGCTCACCGTAATCGTCCATGAAGCAGCCCTGCGGATGGGGTTCGGCGGGCCGGCCGTGGCCCGCGCGCAGCACAGGCACCTCATTGAGGCGAGCACCCGTGAGAACGTATCCGTCCTCGTGATTCCCTTCGGTGCGGGGACGTTCCCCGGCTCCGGGCAGTCCATCGTCTACTGCTCCGAGGTTGTGCCCCAGCTCGACACTGTGCAGCTCGATACGTACCACGGCTCCGAGTTCCTTGACGCCCATGCGCAACTGGTGAAGTACCAGAAGGTTCTGGACCTCATGGAGGCCTGTGCCCTCAGCCAGGCGAAGTCGCGTGATCTCATTGCCCGTATCGAAAAGGAAGCCTGAGAGGAAGCGCCATGTCAGATCTCAACTGGCAGAAGTCCAGCTACAGTTCCGAGTCAGCCAACTGCCTCTACCTTGCCGCAGGCCCCGACCGCAGCATCAAACTCCGCGAAAGCGATGAGCCCGACGTCGTCATCACCACAACGCCCGGCAAGATCCGCGCCCTTCTGCGCGGCATCAAGGAGGGCGAGTTCGACCACCTGACAAGGTAGTTCCTCCTCGGGCGGGCCGCCTGCGCGTACCGAGAAGCGACGAGGGCCTGCCGGCTGTCCGCTATCTCATGCGCGAACTCGAACTCCTGCGTGAGCCTTCCCCCGCTGCCCTCGACCGCCAGCGGCGGGCCCACCCCCGTCCTCTCGCTGCCCGCCCCCACGGTGGTGGGAGCGGGGCCTTCGTCCCCTCTGTGCGAACCGCTTCCGCTACGGGGCCGGCTCCCCCTTCGCCGCCGGGATCGGCTCGGTCGCCCGGAACCGGGCCGAGGCCGGGTCGGCCAGCGCGGACGGTGCGGTCTGCTCGGCGGCCGGCACCGGCGAGGGCGCGATCACCACGCCGGTCGCCCCGGCCGCCGCCGGGACCTCCTCCTTGACCTTGATCCCGGCCTGGTCGAAGGCCACCTTCAGCCGCTGGCGCAGCGCCCGGGAGACGGAGGCCGCCTTGCCCGGGGCCGTTCGGGCCTCGACCCGCACCACCACCGAGTCCGAGGCGACCGACTCCACGCCCAGGATCGACACCGGGGCCCAGATCAGCTCGTCGTACGGGGCCTCCTTGGCCATCTCCTCGGCCGTCGCCAGGATCAGCTCCTCGACCCGGACCAGGTCCTCCTTGTACCCGACCTGCACGTCCACCGAGGCGGTCGCCCAACCCTGGCTCATGTTGGCGATCCGCTTCACCTCGCCGTTGCGGATGTACCAGATCTCGCCGTTCGCGCCGCGCAGCTTGGTCACCCGCAGGCCGACCTCCAGCACGGTGCCGGTGGCCACCCCGGTGTCGATCTCGTCGCCGACGCCGTACTGGTCCTCCATGATCATGAAGACCCCGGAGAGGAAGTCGGTGACCAGGTTGCGGGCGCCGAAACCGATCGCCACACCGGCCACACCGGCGCTCGCCAGCAGCGGCGCCAGGTTCACCCCCAGCGCGGAGAGCACCATCAGCGCCGCCGTGCCCAGGATGGAGAAGGAGGCCACGCTGCGCAGCACCGAGCCGATCGCCTCCGAGCGCTGCTGGCGCCGCTCCGGGTTCACCACCCCGGTGTTGGCCAGCAGCCCGCCAAGCCGGCTCTCCTCCTGGTGCTCGGAGGTGCGCGCCATCCGCCCGATCAGCTGGGTGATGAGCTTGCGCACCACGGCCCGCAGCACCAAGGCCAGCACGATGATGAAGACGATCCGCAGCCCGGAGGCCAGCCAGCCCTGCCAGTGGGTGTCGAACCAGCTGGCGGCCTGCCGGGTGGTGTCCGAGACCTCCTGCGCGCTGGTCGGGATCCGCAGGTCGAGCTCGGGCAGCTGCGCGGTGGGGCTGGGGGCCGGCGTCGGGGTGGTGAGCGTCGAGGACGCGTCGGACGGACCGGTGGCACCGGAGCTGAACACGTGCGGACCTTCCTGGCTGGCGTGCGTGGCGGGCCCGCACCGCCGAGGAGCGGCCCGCGGACCGTGAGCGTCAGCCTATCCGCCGTCGGACGCCCGCCGGGACGCGCGGGAAACCTCCCGCGAGGGTGGTCGAGGGCGTACGGAACGTACCGAACGCCCCGTCAACGCACCCGTACGCTCCCCCCGCACCCGGACTCCGAGGCCGTCCGGGCCAGTCGGGGCACTGCTCCGGACGGCCGATCCGTGCCCCCGGAGGGACCCCCGGCAGGGTCACCGGGGCGGGCCGCTCCGCCACCCGGGTGCAACCCGACCTTCCCCCGGGCATACCGGCTATGACCGAGACCACACCCGGAGTTCACGCAAGGTCCGTTACACAGGAGTGGTGGCGCCGTACAAAGGCGTAAGGCGACACTGGGGGAGATCGCGCACGAGTGGCGCGATCCAACCGCTCGTCCCGGCGCGAGCCACGCGCCGCAGGCGTCCAAGGAGGCATCCGTGCCGCATGTCCTGGTCCTCAACGCGTCCTACGAGCCACTCGGCGTCGTATCGATGCGCCGCGCACTCATCCTGGTCCTCAACCACAAGGCGGTCAGCCTGGAGGACTCGGAAGTCACTCTGCACAGCGCCACCAGCGCCCTTCCGGCGCCGTCCGTCGTCCGACTGACCCGCTTCGTGCGGGTCCCGTTCTGCGGGCCCGTCCCGCTCACCCGCCGGGCGCTGTTCGCCCGCGACCACGGCCGCTGCGTCTACTGCGGGGCCGCCGCCACCAGCGTCGACCACGTCATCCCGCGCAGCCGCGGTGGCCAGCACCGGTGGGACAACGTGGTGGCGGCCTGCCGCCGCTGCAACCACACCAAGGCCGACCGCCACCTCACCGAACTCGGATGGCGGATGAAGCGACCACCCGCGCCGCCCAGCGGCCTGGCCTGGCGCATCATCGGCACCGGGATCAAGGACCCGCGGTGGCGGCCCTACCTGGAGCCCTACGGCGGCGCGGACCAGCTGCGCGCCCCGCAGTGGGGCGAGTACGAGCACCACGACCGCACCGAGCAGCCGGTCCACCCCGTCCCGCTCGGCCGGGCACACCCCGCCCACCCGGCCCCCGTCCGCCGCGGCGAGCAGCCCGAACCGCTCTCCGCCTGACCCAGCTCCACAAGGGCCCGCCCGTCACACCGTCGGTACGCGCCTCATGGGCCGCCGAGCCCCCCGCACCGGGGAGCCGGCGG
>NZ_JAHSQD010000351.1 GCF_020103755.1 Streptomyces sp. LS1784 | reverse complement strand
TCGGCACCCTCGGCCCCAGCCACGACGTGTGCGCGGTGGCCTGCTGCCCCAACCCGCGCGCCCCGCGCCCGGCCGCCGCCGAGCGCTGACCGCCCGTCCCGTCCGTGCCGGCCGCCCGTCCAGCCCGTTCCGTCACCCCGGAGGAGAACCCCGTGCCCACCCCCGCCCTGCCCGACGACGGGCTCCTCGACGACCTGCTGGAGGTCGCCCTGGACGCGGCCCGGCAGGCCGGCGCCCTGCTGCGCGACGGCCGCCCCGCCGACCTCGGCGTGGCCGGCACCAAGAGCAGCCCGGTCGACGTGGTCACCGAGATGGACCTCGCCTCCGAGAAGCTCGTCCTGGAGCTGATCACCGACCGCCGCCCGGAGGACGGCTACCTCGGGGAGGAGGGCGCCGAGCGGCCGGGCACCAGCGGGGTCCGCTGGGTCGTGGACCCGCTCGACGGAACGGTCAACTACCTTTACGGGCTGCCCTCCTGGGCGGTCAGCGTGGCTGCCGAGGTGGACGGCCGGGCGGTCGTCGGTGTGGTGTACGCCCCGGCCCGCGGCGAGCTGTTCCACGCCGTCCTGGGCCGCGGGGCCCGCCTCGACGGCCGGCCGGTCTCGGCCCGCCCGGCCCCGCCCTGGGGCCAGGCGCTGATCGCCACCGGCTTCAACTACGTCCAGCCGGTACGGGTCCGGCAGGCCGAGGTGCTGCTGGCGCTGATGCCGGAGGTGCGGGACATCCGCCGGGGCGGGGCGGCCGCGGTGGACCTGTGCGACGTCGCCGCCGGGCGGCTGGACGGCTACTACGAGCGGGGCCTGGCCCCCTGGGACCGGGCGGCCGGCTGCCTGATCGCCGCCGAGGCGGGCGCCCTGGTCGGCGGCCGTCCCGGGCACGGGCCGGACCGCGAGCTGACCGTGGCCGCTGCCCAGGGGGTGTACGAGCCGCTCCAGGAGCGGCTGGCCGCGCTGCGCGCCTGGGCGGACTGACCGGTTCGCCGTCCCGCCCCGGAACCCCGGGGGCGGGACGGCCCCGGACATGCGAAGAGCCCTGACATACGGGGGGTGCCAGGGCCTGGTTTCGCACGGCCCCCGCAGGGCCGCTGGTGCCGGAGGTCCGGCGACGGGTCGGTTGTGCCGGACGGATCAGGCAGCGGTGCGGTGGCGCTCCAGCACCGTGTCGATGCCGTGGTCGGCGGCGAGCCGGCGGAGGTCGTCCAGCTCGGACTGCTCCACCTCGGCGAGGAACTCGTCCCCGGCCTCGATCGCTCGGTGCAGATCCTGCTCCGCGTTGGCTATGCGCTGCAGGATTCCGGCCTTGAAGGCGTCCATACGGGCCCCCTTACTGTGTCGGACGTGCACGGTCGTGCGCTCTCCGCCCCGAGGAGGTCCAGCCGGTGAATGCACCCAGGCCGGAAGGTGGTGAATCTCCGGACAGGTGCGGAGACGGCTTTCGGCCGCTCCCGGTGATGTCCCAGCCCCAGGGCCGGCGCGGATGAACGCACGGCGAGTGGGTGCGACCGGCCGTCAGCCAGATCGCGGGTGTGCAGCTGTCCTCCCCGCCCCGGGAGCCGGGAAACCTCCCGTCGGAAGAAAGTTGCCTGTGTCACAGTCCAAGCGGACTGGTACGGGTGCGAACGGCCATTTCCGCGGACCCGGGTGCCGTGCCCGAGAGGCAGCTTATCGCTGCTTTACCGCCGGACCAGGCAGGATGGAGGCACCGTCGGAGCCGTGCGTCCGCTTCCGGGGCCGGCCTGGAGAAGGGACAACGACCGTGCGGGTTCTCGTCGTCGAGGACGAGCAGCTGCTTGCCGAGGCCGTCGCGACCGGCCTGCGCCGCGAGGCGATGGCCGTCGACGTGGTGTACGACGGGGAGGCCGCGCTCCAGCGCATCGCGGTCAACGACTACGACGTCGTCGTCCTGGACCGCGATCTTCCGCTGGTGCACGGGGACGACGTCTGCCGCAAGGTGGTCGAGCAGGGCCTGGCCACCCGGGTGATCATGCTGACCGCCTCCGGTGACATCAGCGACCGGGTCGAGGGCCTGGAGATCGGCGCGGACGACTACCTTCCGAAGCCGTTCGCCTTCAGCGAACTCGTCGCCCGGGTAAGGGCGCTGGGTCGCCGCGCGACCATCCCGCTGCCCCCGGTGCTGGAGCGCGCCGGCATCTCGCTCGACCCCGGCCGGCGCGAGGTGATCCGCGACGGACGCACCGTCCAGCTCGCCCCCAAGGAGTTCGCCGTCCTGGAGGTGCTGATGCGGGCCGGCGGCGCCGTCGTCTCCGCCGAGCAGCTCCTGGAGAAGGCCTGGGACGAGCACACCGACCCGTTCACCAACGTCGTGCGCGTCACCGTGATGACGCTGCGCCGCAAGCTCGGCGACCCGCCGGTGATCGTCACCGTGCCGGGCTCCGGCTACCGGATCTGACGACCGGAGTCCGCCCACCCGAGGACTCCCTGCCGTGAGCGCCCGCCCCGGCGGACGCCCCGAGAGGATCATCATGACCACCCCGCCCCCGGCCGGCGGGCCCTCCGGCGCGCCCGCCGGCGGCCCGCGTGCCGTACCGCCCAAGCCCCTGCACCCCCCGGGCTCGGCCCGGTCGAACCAGACCTACGTCCCCGGCGACGGGGTGCTCGCCTGGCTGCCCTTCCGCCCCACCATCCGGATGCGGCTCACCCTGCTCTACGGCGGGATGTTCCTGATGGCCGGCGTGGTGCTGCTGCTGGTGATGTACTTCTTCGTCCAGCAGGCCCTCCAGAACGTCGGCCAGCCGCACCTGCTGCTCAACGGGCCGGGCATCTCCGTGCGGACCCCCGACGGCCTGACCCTCACCAACCAGTCCGCGCTCGACCAGTGGCTGAACGACAACAAGACCTACCAGGCCAGCCAGGCGCTCAACACCCTGCTGCGCAAACTGCTCACCGTGCTCGTCTGCCTCGCCGTGATCGCCTTCGCGGCCGGCTACGCGATGGCCGGCCGGGTGCTGCGCCCGCTCGGCCGGATCACCCGCACCGCCCGTGACGTCGCCTCCTCCGACCTGCACCGACGGATCGAGCTGGACGGGCCGGACGACGAGCTCAAGGAGCTCGCCGACACCTTCGACGACATGCTGGACCGGCTGGACCGCTCCTTCGACTCCCAGCGCCGTTTCGTCGCCAACGCCTCGCACGAGCTGCGCACCCCGTTGGCGATCAACCGCACCCTGCTGGAGGTCCAGCTCTCCGACCCGGCGGCCTCACCCGACCTCCAGCAGCTGGGGAAGACCCTGCTGGCCACCAACGAGCGCAGCGAGCAGCTGGTCGAGGGCCTGCTGCTGCTCGCCCGCAGCGAGAACGAGCTGACCGACCGGCGCCCGGTGGAGCTGTCCGAGGTGGCCACCCGGGCGCTGGAGCAGACCCGGGTCGAGGCCGACAAGCGCGAGGTCGAACTGCGCTCGAAGCTCGATCCGGCCATGGTCGCCGGCAACGGCGTGCTGCTGGAGCGGCTCGCGCTCAACCTGCTGCAGAACGCCGTCCGCTACAACACGCCGGGCGGCTGGGTCGAACTGGCCACCACCGCGGTGCCCGGCGGCGGCGAGCTGGTGGTCTCCAACACCGGCCCGGTGGTGCCCGGGTACGAACTGGAACACATCTTCGAGCCGTTCCGGCGGGTCAAGGGCGCCGACCGCACCCGCAGCGACAAGGGGGTCGGGCTCGGCCTGTCCATCGTCCGCTCGGTGGTGCGCGCCCACGGCGGCACCATCGAGGCCACGCCGCGCGCCGGCGGCGGTCTCACCATGAGGGTCCGCATCCCCTCGCCGTGAGGGTCCGACGCCCGCCCCTTCCGTAGGCGACCGTTTCCAGCCGCCCCCGCCAGGCCCGTCAAGACGACATAAGGCCTGGCGGGGGCGGCTTGTCATTTCCGGCCCGGGCAACTTACGGTGTCGTAACCTACGCAACCGTAGGTGAATCCGTCGGCGGCCCGCCGACGGGTCCGAACGACCTGTTCCCGTCCAGCGCGCCCGTCCCAGCGCGTGCCGTCCCCTCAGGAGCAAGACCGTGACCATCGCCCCTGTGCAGAGCAGCTCCTCGCTCGTTCCGAGCGGCTGGACCGACGCGCGGCTGATCCTCGCGCTCGAAGAGGTCGTCGAGAAGGAGCTCAACCGCCACCTGGGCGTGGCCCGGGAGTGGATGCCGCACGAGTTCATCCCGTGGAGCCAGGGCCGCGACTTCGACGGCGTGCTGGGCGGCGAGGCCTGGTCGGTCGAGCAGTCCCGGGTGACCGCGGTGGGCCGGGTGTCGCTGGTGGTGAACCTGCTGACCGAGGACAACCTGCCCAGCTACCACCACGAGATCGCGACCATGTTCGGCCGCGAGGGCGCCTGGGGCACCTGGGTGCACCGCTGGACGGCCGAGGAGGGGCGCCACGGGATAGCGATCCGCGACTACCTGCTCGCCACCCGTGCGGTCGACCCGGTGGAGCTGGAGCGGGCCCGGATGAACCACATGTCGGAGGGCTTCGAGTCCGACAACGCGCACAGCATGCTGCACTCGGTCGCCTACGTGGCCTTCCAGGAGCTCGCCACCCGCATCGCGCACCGCAACACCGGCAAGTACGCCGGCGACCCGCTCTGCGAGCAGCTGCTGGCGAAGATCGCCAATGACGAGAACCTGCACATGGTCTTCTACCGGAACCTGCTGAAGGCCGCCCTGGAGATCGCCCCGGACCAGGCCATGCGGGCCGTCGCCGACGTGGTCACCAACTTCCGGATGCCCGGCCACGGAATCCCCGGCTTCGAGCGCGCCGCCGCGCAGATCGCCCTCGGCGGGGTGTACAACCTGCGCATCCACCACGACGACGTGCTCCAGCCGGTGCTGCGCCACCTCAAGGTGATGGAGATCGGCGACCTCGGGCCGGAGGGCCTGCTGGCGCAGAACGAGCTGGGCGTGTTCCTGGACGGGCTGGACAGCCAGGCCCGGAAGTTCGAGGAGCGCCAGGCCGCGCTGCTGGCGCGCCGCCAGGCCCGGAAGAACGCCGGCTGAGGCGCCGCACCGGGCCGTCGGAGTGGGTGGATTTTCCGTGGTTTGCCCCGGAAGATTCTGAACGTGAGCAAGCTCACACGGTGTCGCTCCGTGATTCCGGGTGACCCCGGAGAGTGATCACCCGATCAGGGGTGCCGATCGCCGTCCGTGACCGGATTTCGACCCGGGATCGGTCCACGGGATCGGTCGGCACCCCTGGTGGACAAGGGAGGCCGCAGGCGCCCACACCTCTCGCGATCACTGTGCGTGGCCGGTTCGCCGGGTCCGAGGAGGGCTGACGATGGCCCAGCGTGAGGCCTTCCGCAGCCCCGGGGATCACCCCGATGGAGCCCGGGCTGAGTGTCGATTGAGTAACAGGGCTTGAAGTAAGGCAAAATCTCCGCCTCGGGTCGGGCACAAGACCGACCCCCCATGCGTTACGTGCGCTGGAGATACCGCACACACCGCACAACCCGGAGGGGGAGAGCGAAAAATGGCAACCGACTACGACACCCCACGCAAGACCGACGACGAGCTCAACGAAGACAGCATCGAGGAGCTCAAGGCTCGGCGGAACGACAAGGGCGGCAGCTCTGTCGACGTCGACGAGTTCGACGCTGCCGAGGGCATGGAGCTCCCCGGCGCAGACCTCTCGAACGAGGAGCTCGCCGTCCGCGTGCTGCCGAAGCAGGCCGACGAGTTCACCTGCATGAGCTGCTTCCTCGTGCACCACCGCAGCCAGCTCTACAGCGAGAAGAACGGCAACCCGATCTGCCGGGACTGCGGCGCCTGAGCGCCGCGGCGGACAGGGCCCGAGGCCCGCGGCTGCGCCCGCGGGACCGGCACACCGCTCCTTCCGGCCCCGGGCAGCGGGGCCGGACGGCAGGTCCGGGAACCGTCCGGTCGGACGGGCCCGGCAGGACGGAGCCGGCCGGCGTACCGGTCAGGACAAAGTCGTAGGGACGGTCCCGCAGCAGCGGAACCGTCCCTCTCCGTTTGTCCGGCCTCTTCCGTCCGGCTCGTGTCCGGGCCCGTCCGGCTCACGGCCGGCCGGGCCCGCCTCAGGTGCGGGCGCCGCGCCGGGCGTCCTCCAGCGCCTCCGCCAGCTTCATCGGCGAGCGGGTCGACAGATAGAGGTACGGCGTCGGGTCGGCAGGGTCGGTCACCTCGATCCGCAGCGCCGTCGGGACGTAGCTGCGCAGCAGCATGAAGGCGCGCGGATCGGCCTTCGGGCCGCGCCAGGCCGCCGCCTCGGCGGGGCTCAGCGCCTGCGCGCTGCCGAGCGCGTCCACCGGGATCCGGGCCGGGCCGGCCACCAGCGAGCCCTGGACCACGCGGATGCGGGCCGAGCCGTAGCTGCTGATCGCGACCGCGCCGGCGGCGATGCCGACCACCAGCCCGATCAGCGCGGCCGGACCGCTGACCCGGATGAGGATCAGCGCGAGTGTGAGACCCATCGCGATCGGGAGCAGCCACCAGGAACGCGGCACCGTGAGGCGTTCGTCGTACATGCCCCCATTGTGGTCGCCCTGACGCCCGGCAGGGGACGCCACCCCCACCGGAGGCCTTCCTACCCCTGGGTAGGGTTGGGCCCCGTGACCGGTACGACTGCCCCCAGCACCCCCACCGCCCGGCCGGCGCCCGCGATGCCGCCGTCCCCGACCACCCCGCCGCCGGACGCCGTCCTGCCGCAGCGCCACCCCCAGGCGCCCGCCCCCGGCACCCGGCTCGGCTCCCACTACGAGCACTGCTTCGGCTGCGGCCCGCAGCACCCCGGCGGCCTGCGGATCGACGCGGTCGCCGGCGAGGGACTCGACGTCACCGCCGAGTTCGCCGTCCGTGACGCCCACCAGGGCGGCCCCGGCCTGGCCCACGGCGGGCTGCTGACCACCGCCATGGACGAGACCCTCGGCACGCTCAACTGGCTGCTGCACGCCCCCGCCGTGACCGGCCGGCTGGAGACCGACTTCCTCAGCCCGGTGCCCGTCGACTCTGTGCTGCACCTGCGCGCCTGGATCACCGGCGTGCACGGCCGCAAGATCTACAGCGCCGCCGAGGCGCGGATCGGCGGTCCGGACGGGCCGGTCGCCGTGCGTGCTCAGGCCCTCTTCATCCAGGTGAAGCTGGAACACTTCACCACGCACGGTCGTCCCGAGGACATCGAGAAGGTCCTCGACGACCCTGATCTGATGAAGCGCGCACGAGCCTTTGAGGTGAACCCTTGAGCGACACCCCCCGCCCGCAGCTGGACGTCCTGATCAAGCGCATCGACCCCGAGCTGCCGCTGCCCGCGTACGCGCAGCCCGGGGACGCCGGTGCCGATCTGCGCACCACCGTCGACGCCGAGCTGGCCCCCGGAGAGCGGGCCGTCCTGCCCACCGGCGTCGCCATCGCCCTGCCGGACGGCTACGCGGCCTTCGTCCACCCCCGGTCGGGGCTGGCAGCTCGTTGCGGCGTTGCCCTCGTGAACGCCCCGGGGACGGTCGATGCCGGGTACCGTGGAGAGATCAAGGTGATCGTCGTCAATCTGGACCCGCACGAGGGGGTCAGCTTCCGTCGAGGGGACCGGATCGCCCAGCTGGTGATCCAGCAGGTCGAGAAGGCCCGGTTCCACGAGGTGGAGGAGCTGCCTGGGTCGGCACGCGCCGAGGGCGGGTTCGGGTCGACCGGCGGCCACGCCGCGGTCTAGCATGCCCGCGGCCTCGCAGGAAGCCGAGCAGGTATTCGCATCGGTCTTGGACCGGGAAGGACAGTGACCGTGTTCCGTCGTCGCCAGAAGAGCGAGGACGCTGTCGAGCAGCTCGCCGACGACGCCATCAGCGCCGACGAGACGGCCGATGACGTCGAAGGTTCCGCCGAGAGCGAGAACGTGACCGAGCTGGACCCGGCCGACAGGGTCGGCCTGCCTCCGGCTCCCCGGCCGGATGGCCCGTGGGACAACTCCGAGCTGGAGAACCCCGAGGAGGGACGAGTCGACCTCGGGGGTCTGCTGGTCCCCGGTGTCGAGGGCATGGAGCTGCGCGTCGAGGTCGCCGGTGACGCGATCGTGGCCGCCACCCTCGTGCTCGGCAACAGCGCCATCCAGCTCCAGGCCTTCGCGGCCCCGAAGTCGGAGGGCATCTGGGGCGAGGTCCGGGAGGAGATCGCCAACGGCATCACCTCGCAGGGCGGCCTCATCGAGGAGGAGGAGGGCCCGCTCGGCTGGCACCTCCGCGCTCAGGTCCCCGTGCAGCTGCCGGACGGCACCCAGGGTGTGCAGCTGGTGCGGTTCGTCGGCTGCGACGGTCCGCGCTGGTTCCTGCGCGGTGTGATCTCGGGCCAGGCCGCAGTGCAGCCGGAGATGGCCGGGATCCTAGAGCAGGTCTTCCGGCAGACGGTCGTCGTGCGTGGCGAGTCCCCGATGGCTCCCCGCGACCCGATCGTGCTGAAGCTTCCCGAGGACGCCCAGATGGTCGCCGACGGTGGCGGGGCGGCCGCCGCTGCCGGTGAGGGCGAGAGCCGCTTCGGCGGCGCCTCGCTCGACCCGTTCGCGCGTGGCCCGGAGATCACCGAGGTCCGCTGACCCGGATCCGGCCGGCCCTGACCGGCATGGATCGCCCCTGTCCGGGAGCCCGGACAGGGGCGATTTGCATGTGGCGGGCAGGTCCCCGTACAGTTCCGGAGTCGCCGCGGGAGACCAAGGTGGCAAAGCGGAAAGCAAATCCGATGAATGAAACTCCGGAAAACGGAGCGGAAAACATCTGATAAGCTGGAAACACGAAAGAACGAAGCCCGGAGGATTCGCTGGAAGGCGGTCCGAAGGAAGCGTCCGTTCCTTGAGAACTCAACAGCGTGCCAAAAGT
>NZ_JAHSQD010000350.1 GCF_020103755.1 Streptomyces sp. LS1784 | reverse complement strand
GCGGTCCGGCGCGCCGTCGGTGCGGCGCAGCAGGGTTCGGCAGACCTGTGCCAGTCCGGCCAGCGCCGCCGGCCGCCCGGCCGGCGGCACGGCGCAGTCCACCACGAACTCGCGGGCGAAGGAGAGCACCGCATCCACCAGGTGCACCGAGGTCTCGCCGGACAGGTGGGCGGCGACCAGCTCCAGGTACTCGCCGGGCGCCAGCTCCCCGTCGCGCACCTGGTCCCGGGCGGCGCTCCAGAGCACCGCCCGGGCCAGCTCCTCGGGCACCGCGCCGAGCGAGGAGCGCACGGTCTGCCAGGAGCCGGGGTCGAGACGGATCTTGACGAAGCTGAGGTCGGTGTCGTTGAGCAGGGTCAGCTCGGCCGCGGCCGGCTGCGCCGCGGTGCCGTCGGCCGCCAGGTCGAGGGGCACGCGGTCGGCCAGCTCCAGGGTGCCCTCGGCGGTGCGCCGGTAGTGGCCCACGGTCAGCCGGTGCGGGCGCCGCCCGCCGTCGGCCGAGGTGTGCTCGATCCGGCCGTCGGTCAACCGCAGGGTGTCCACGCCGGTGGTGCGCAGCCAGCGGTCGGCCCAGCCGTGGACGTCGCGGCCACTGGCCGCCGCCAGCGCGCGGAGCAGGTCGTCGAGGGTGGCGTTGCCGAAGGCGTGCTCGTCGAAGTAGTCGTTGACTCCGGCCAGGAAGGCCTCCTCACCGAGCCAGGCGACCAGCTGGCGCAGTGCGGCGGCGCCCTTGGCGTAGGAGATGCCGTCGAAGTTCTGCAGCGCCTGGGCGGTGTCGTCCACCGTGCCGGGTGCCACCGGGTGGGTGGAGGGGCGCTGGTCGGCGTCGTAGCCCCAGGTCTTGCGGTCGGCGGCAAAGCCGGTCCAGGCGCTGGTGAAGCGGGTGGAGGTGGCGGTGACGCTGTAGGCCATGTACTCGGCGAAGGACTCGTTCAGCCACAGGTCGTCCCACCACTTCATGGTGACCAGGTCGCCGAACCACATGTGCGCCATCTCGTGCACCACCACCAAGGCGCGTTCCTCGCGTTTGGTGTCGGCCACGGCGGAGCGGAAGACGTACTCGTCGCGCAGAGTGACGCAGCCCGGGTTCTCCATCGCACCGGCGTTGAACTCCGGCACGAAGCACTGGTCGTAGCTGTCGAAGGGGTAGCGGTGCCGGAAGACCCGGTGGTAGTGGTCGAAGCCCTGCCGGGTGATCTCCAGCAGCTCGGGGGCGTCGGCGTCCAGGTGGGCGGCGAGCGAGCGGCGGCAGTGCAGGCCGAGCGGGATCCCGTCGTGCTCGGCGCGCACCGAGTGCAGCGGGCCGGCCACCACGGAGACCAGGTAGCTGCTGATCGCCGGGGTGGGCGCGAACTCCCAGCGGCCGGGCGAGACCTGGCGGCCCACACCGTTGCCGACCACGGTCCACTGCTGCGGCGCGGTGACGGACACCGTGTACTGCGCCTTGAGGTCGGGCTGGTCGAAGGATGCGAACACCCGCGGGCCGTCGTCGAGGAAGGACTGGGTGTAGACGTAGTCCTCGCCGTCGGCGGGGTCCGCGAAGCGGTGCATGCCCTCGCCGGTGTGCGAGTAGGCCATGTCGGCCTCGACGGTGAGTTCGTTGTCGGCCGCCAGGTCGGTCAGCGGGAAGCGCCCGGCCCGCAGCGCGTCGACGTCCAGTTCGCGGCCGTTCAGCACCACCCGGTGGAGTCCGGCCGGTTTGACATCCACGTAGGTCCCGGCGCCCGGGGTGGTGCAGCCGAAGCGGATCACCGTGGTGGAGCCGAACACCTCCCGGCCGCGGGTCAGGTCGAGGTCGAGGTGAACGGTGCGGACGTCGAGCAGACGGTGGCGCTCGACGGCCTCTGCGCGGGTGAGTACTGAGGTGTCGGACATGCGGGCCATGCTGCTCCATCCGACGGGCCGGCGGCACCCGTTTTTCGGCCTCGGGCGCGCCGGTGGGGACGCCGAAGTTCCGCCCGACCGCCCGGCGCCTCACCGTCGGTGAGCAACCGCACAATCGGGTCACATCCGGAACAAAGTAGGATGGAGCAACTCCCGTGCTACGCGCGAAGAGTTCCATAAATGCCCCATTTGACCGATTAACCTCCCGCTTCACACGCACGGAGCCACCCTCATGGACAACCTGTCCACCGCCGACACCGACGGCGCTGTAGAGACCCGCGGTATCGAACCCGTCCCCGACCACGAGCGCCGGGGCAGAGTCCGCGAGCTCTTCCCGACCTGGGCCGCGACGAACATCAGCGTCCTGCTTCTCACCATGGGTGCGGCCCTGGTGGTGTTCAACCGGTTGAACTTCTGGCAGGTCCTGGTCGTCGCCGCGTGCGCCGCGCTCGTCTCGTTCGGCATGGTCGGCGTGCTGTCGGTCTCCGGGAAGTGGGGCGGGGCGCCGGGCGCGACCCTCTCGCGGGCCACCTTCGGGGTGCGCGGGAACCTCTTCCCCGGCGCGATCCTCTGGATTGCCCGGTTCGGCTGGGAGACGATCAACGCCGTCACCGGTGCCTACGCCGTGCTGACCGTCCTTGACCTGCTCTTCGGTGTCAAGAGCAACACCGCGCTGATCGTGATCACGCTCTTCGCCTTCGTCACCTGCACCTTCCTGGTCTCCGGCATGGGCCGCAAGGCGCTGAACGTCTGCAACACCTGGTCGACGTACCTCTTCGGCGTCTTCAGCGTGCTGGTGCTGGGCTACCTGGTCGCGACCATGCACTGGGGCGAGGTCTTCTCCAAGCCCGCGGGCACCACGACGATGATGATCGCCGGCATCGGGACCATCGCCGCCGGCGGCATCAGCTGGGTCCCCACCGGCCCGGACTTCACCCGCTACCTGCCGCACTCCGTCTCCGGCAGGAAGATCGCCGGCGTGACGGTCTCCGGCGCCGGCCTGGTGATGGTGCCGATGGTGCTGATGGGTGCCGTGATGGCGGTGGCCTCGCCCGGCCTGGCGCAGGCCGCGGACCCGGTCTCCTTCCTCGGCGACCTGCTGCCGACCTGGCTGGCCGTGCCCTACCTGCTGACCGCGATCGTGGGCATGCTGCTGATCAACAGCCTCTCCATGTACTCGGCCGGCTTCACCGCGCAGACCATGGGCGTCAGGCTGCCGCGCGCCATGGCCGTCAGCATCAACGCCGTGATCTCGCTGGTCGGCGGCCTGCTGCTGATGCTGGTCGCCAAGAGCTTCCTGGGTTCCTTCATCACCTTCCTGATCCTGCTCGCCGTCTCCTTCTCGGCCTGGATCGGCGTCTACGCGGTGGACATGTTCCGGCGCCGGTCGCGTGCGGTGCGCTACGACGCCGCCGCGCTGATGGACACCAGCAGGAACAGCCGGTACTGGTACACGGGCGGCTTCTGCTGGCAGGCGATGGTGTCCTGGGTGCTCGCGCTGCTGATCGGGCTCGCCTTCACCAAGTGCGACTGGTTCGCCGGCCCGCTCTCCGACACTCCCGTCGGCAGGTACGGGCTCGCCTGGGCGGCGACCATCGTGATCTCCGGCGTGATCATGGCCGTACTCCCCGCCCCCCGGGAGAACACCTCGGCCACCGCCCAGCAGCCCGTCGGCCGCCAGGCGGAGCGGGCCGAACAGGTCACCGTCTGACCGCACGCCCCGACACCCCCGGACAGCCCGGTCGTCGGCTCAGCTGAGCCGACGACCGGGCTGTCCGGTTTCCGGTGCCGTGGTCAAGGCACTGGTCAGCCGACGGTCAGCTCCTGTCGGCGGCCATCACCTCGGCGACGACCGCCAGGTCGCCGATCGGGGAAGCGCCGAGAGCGGCGGCCGGGTCCCGCTGCGAGCTCCGGCCGTTCGGTAATCCGAACGATCCGGCGGTGCGGCGACCAGGCGGTGCAGCGGTGCGGCGAACCGCCCCCACCGTCCCCGTGCGGCTCGCTCAGTGCCAGAGCCCCCACGAGGCCGGCCGGGCCGGCTCGGCGAGGTGGCCGTGCTGCTCGGCCCGGTACTGGAGCACCAGCACCGACCGCACCTGCTCGCCGCCCAGCGCGGTGTAGGCGTGCGGCAGCGCGGCGTCGAAGCCGATGTAGTCGCCGGGGCCGAGCTCGACCTCGCGGCCGTCGACCCGCACGCCCAGCCGGCCGGTCTGGACGACGGTGTGCTCGGTGCCGGTGTGGCCGGCGGATTCCTGCGCGGCGCCGGTCCGCACCACCTGGTCGTAGATCTCGAACACCGTGTCCCCGGACTCGATCCGGCGCAGCGGGCGCAGGTCGACGCCCCGGCCGCTGAGCACCTCGGTCTCGGCCGCGCGCACTACCGTGACCTCGCCGGCGGGCCGGGCCTCGACCAGGTCGGAGATCGGCACGCCGAGCACCCGGGAGAGCCCGAGCACGGTCTCCAGGGTGGGGTTGCCGGCCCCGGACTCCAGCTGGGAGAGCGTCGCCTTGCCGACCCCGGCCTGCCGGGACAGCTCGGACAGCGACAGTCTGCGCTGGGCCCGCACCCGCTTCAGGTTGGCGGCGAGGACGCCCCGGACGGATTCCTCGGCATCGTTCACGCTCGACCTCTTCTCTCCCGGCAGTGTTCGGTATACCGTACGGGTCGCATGCCGACGGACGGGGCAGCCTAGCGAAGCACCTCGCATCCACCCCCCTCACCAGGAGACCGTAGTGACCGAGCCCGCCGAGACCATCAAGTACCGGAAGAACGGCCTGACCCGTGGCGTCACGGACGAACTCGCCGAGAGCATGAAGCAGGGCTGGGCCGACACCGAGCGCACCGCCCTGGAGCCCGTCCCGCAGGCCGCGCACACCGCCCGCCGCCGCGCGGAGCTGTCCGCCGCCTTCCCCGGCGAGCTGCTGGTGGTCCCGGCCGGCAACCCCAAGGTGCGGGCCAACGACACCGACTACGCGTTCCGCCCCTCCTCCGACTACGCCTACCTGACCGGCGACCAGTCCGAGGACGCCGTCCTGGTGCTCAGGCCGACCGGGGACAGCGGCCACGAGGCGGTGCTCTACCTGCGCGACCGCTCCCGCACCGACAACGGCGAGTTCTGGCTGGACAACCACGGCGAGCTGTGGGACGGCCGCCGCAACAGCCTCACCGAGAGCGAGCGGCTGTTCGGCCTGCCCTGCCGGGACGTCCGCACCGTCCGCTCCGACCTTCGTGCCGCCACCGGCCCGGTGCGGGTGCTGCGCCGCCACGACGCGGGCGTGGAGGAGGCCCTCGCGGACCGGGCGGTCGCCGAGCGGGACGAGGAGTTCGAGGTCTTCCTGTCCGGGCTGCGCCTGGTCAAGGACGAGTTCGAGATCGAGGAGCTGCGCTTCGCCTGCGCCGCCACCGCCCGCGGCTTCGAGGACGTGGTGCGTGTCCTCGGCACCGACTCCGAGACCGCCGAGCGGCTGATCGAGGGCACCTTCTTCGTCCGTGCCCGGGTCGAGGGCAACAACGTGGGCTACAGCACCATCGCCGCGGCCGGTCCGCACGCGACCACCCTGCACTGGGTGCGCAACAACGGCCACGCCCGGCCCGGCGACCTGCTGCTGCTCGACGCGGGCGTGGAGACCAACCACCTCTACACCGCCGACGTCACCCGCACCCTCCCGGTCAGCGGCCGCTTCACCGAGCTCCAGCGCAAGGTCTACGACGCCGTGTACGCGGCCCAGGAGGCCGGCATCGCGGCAGTGCGACCGGGTGGGCAGTTCCGTGACTTCCACCACGCCGCGCAGCGCGAGCTCGCCGAACACCTCACCTCCTGGGGCCTGTTCGGCGACCTCGGCGCGGACAAGGTGTACGAGCTGGGCCTGCACCGCCGCTTCACCCTGGCCGGCACCGGCCACATGCTGGGCATCGACGTCCACGACTGCGCCCACTCCCGCACCGAGGAGCACGTCGACGGCCCGCTCGAACCGGGCATGGTGCTCACCGTGGAGCCGGGCATCTACTTCCAGGAGAACGACCTGACGGTGCCGGAGGAGTACCGGGGCATCGGGGTGCGGATCGAGGACGACATCCTGGTCACCGAGGACGGCAACGAGAACCTCTCCGCCGACCTCCCACGCCGCTCCGACGAGGTCGAGGCCTGGCTGGCCCGCCTGCGCGGCTAGGAAGCGGGGAACGACGACCAGGGCCCGGCCGGACGTGGTCCGGCCGGGCCCCGCTGGTCACCCCCGCGGTCGCTCAGCCAGGTGATGGGAACGTCGTCGGGGTTGCCGAACTCGGCGCCGTAGACGACCTGGCCGCCGTTTCGAGGCCGGCCTCAAGGCGGCCCGGCACGGTTGGCCCGACTGAGCGGCTGGGCGACGGACCGTCAGCCGAGGCGCCACACGGTGGTGGTCTTGACCGCGGTGTCCTCCAGGTCCGCGACCACCGGCACCCGGTACGCCGCCACCGCGGTGAAGCGCTGCCGGGGCAGGTAGGCGCGGCCCGGGTCGCCGACGATGACGGTCGCGCCGCGCGCCGCGGCCCGTTCCAGGAAGGGCAGGAAGCGGGCGGCCATGGCCCGTTCGTAGAAGACGTCGCCCGCGAGCACCACCTCGGCGGGCCCGCCGTCGCCGTCCACCAGGTCCACCAGGGTGCCTTCCACCCGCACCCCGTTGACCTCGGCGTTCAGTCCGATCGCGGCCACCGCGTAGGCGTCGATCTCGGCGGCGCGCACCTCCGTCGCCCCGCACAGCGCGGCGGCCACCCCGACCAGCCCGGAGCCGGCCGCGACGTCCAACACCGTACGGCCCGCGACCAGTTCGGGGTGGTCCAGCACGTAGCGGGCGACCGCCACCCCGCCCGCCCAGGCGAAGGCCCAGAACGGCGGCGGCAGCCCGGCCTCCCCGCGCGCCCGCTCGGTGGTCTCCCACAGGGCGATGGCGTCCTCGGCCATGTGCAGGCTGATCTCGGGCACGAAGGGGACGGGCTTCAGCACGGTCTCCCGCCGGATGAAGGCGAGGTCCTCGGCGGGCTGAAGAGTGGGCAGCTCACTCGGCATGCCCCGCAGCATAGAGCCCGCACGGGGCCGCGTCCGCACGCCGGCACGGGGATGCGCCCGCAGGCCCGCAGGCCCGCACGCCACACGCCGCACGCCCGCCTCCCCGCGCCCGCGCCCGCGGCCCGATTCAGGCCCGCTCGTCCACCACCCGCTTGATCTTCCCGACCGAGCGCTCCAGCGTGTACGGGTCCACCACCTCGGCCGCGACCGTGATCCCGACCCCGTCCTTCACCGCCCGGACGATCTCCGCCCGCGCCGCCTCCCGCTGTTCGGCCGAGGCCTCCGGCCGGGCCTCCACCCGGACGGTCATGTGGTCCAGCCGCCCCTTCCGGCCGAGCCGCAGCTGGAAGTGCGGCGCGACGCCCGGGGTGCGCAGCAGGATCTCCTCGATCTGGGTCGGGAAGACGTTCACCCCGCGCAGGATGATCATGTCGTCGCTGCGCCCGGTGACCTTCTCCATCCGCCGGAAGGCCGGCCGCGCGGTGCCGGGCAGCAGCCGGCTGAGGTCGCGGGTGCGGTAACGGATGATCGGCAGCGCCTCCTTGGTGAGCGAGGTGAAGACCAGTTCGCCGCCCTCCCCATCGGGCAGCACCTCGTCGGTGAACGGGTCGACGACCTCGGGGTAGAAGTGGTCCTCCCAGATGTGCAGCCCGTCCTTGGTCTCCACGCACTCCTGCGCGATGCCCGGGCCGACCACCTCGGAGAGGCCGTAGATGTCGACGGCGTGCAGGTCGAGCCGCTCCTCGATCTCGCGCCGCATCTCCTCGGTCCAGGGCTCGGCCCCGAAGATGCCGACCCGCAGCGAGGTGCTGCGCGGATCGACGCCCTGCTTCTCGAACTCATCCAGCAGGGTCAGCAGGTAGGACGGGGTGACCATGATGATCTCGGGCTCGAAGTCCAGGATCAGTCGCACCTGGCGGGCCGTCATGCCACCGGAGGCCGGGATGACGGTGCAGCCGGCCCGCTCGGCACCGTAGTGCGCGCCCAGGCCGCCGGTGAACAGCCCGTAGCCGTAGGCGATGTGCACCTTGTGGCCGGGCCGGCCACCGGCCGCGCGGATCGAGCGGGCGACCACGTCGGCCCACATGGAGAGGTCGTTCTCGGTGTAGCCGACCACGGTCGGCAGCCCGGTGGTGCCACTGGAGGCGTGGATCCGGCGGACCTGTTCCATCGGGACGGCGAACATGCCGAAGGGGTAGCCCTCGCGCAGGTCGGCCTTGGTGGTGAAGGGGAAGCGGGCGAGGTCGTCCAGGGTGCGGCAGTCCTCGGGGCGGACCCCGGCGGCGTCGAACTTGCGGCGGTAGAGCTCGACGTTGTCGTACGCGTGCCGCAGGGTGGCCCTCAGCCGGGTGAGCTGGTGGGCACGCAGCTCCTCCGGGCCCATCCGCTCGCCCGCGTCCAGCAGCTCTGGCGGGAGCGGCTCCCCGAGGTGTCGGCTCGGGACGGGTGCGGTGCCGGTCATCGTCGCTCCTTCGCAGCTCTGCCTGCCGGAGCTGCCTACCGATCGTTCGGTCAGCTCGGGTGGCTCCATTGATCCAGCACCCGAACCACCTGTCAAGGGATTGCACGGACCTTCCGGAATGCGAAGTTCCGACCACTTCGCGGCGACTTCGCCTCGACAGCTTGGCTGTCCGATATGAAAATCATTACAGAACTTTGACTCGCGGGCAGTCTTTCCCGCCCCGACCACATGGTTCAGTAGTGCGGTTTCCGACCCGCACCCCGGAGTGATCACCGTGCCCACGACTCCCGCCCTGGTCAGCGCGCTGCGCGAACTCGGCGACCGACCCGCCGTCGTCGCCGACGGGCGCGCGATCAGCGGCATCGGCCTGCTGCTCGGCGTCTCCCCGCCGGGCGGCCTGCCCCGGGCCCTCGCCCGGCGCGTCGCCGAGCACGCCGCGCTGCCGCCCTCCGCC